>JBEKKM010000039.1:0-31262 GCA_050010715.1 Xanthobacteraceae bacterium
ATGCGCGTCGCCTTGGCCAATCTCGAAAAGCAACTGGGCGAAGAGGCCCACAACGGCCGGTCGCTAAGCGACGAGAAGCGGCTGTTGCTGGAACGCGCCGATACCGCGGACAAGCGGATTCTTGAATCAGAATCGGCGGCCAACCTGGCGCGCGAAAAGCTGTCGCTGTTGGAGAATGAAAAAGACTCGCTGCAGACGGCGCTCGACCAGACCCTGACCCAGTCGTCGCGGACCTCGCGCCGCCTAGCCGAGATCGAGAATGCCCTGTCCGAGGCGCGCGCCCGCCTGCAACAGATGGAACACAGCCTGGCCGCGGTCGAGGACGAGCGCAAAAAGCTGTCCACCGCCTGCGACGAAGCCAACGAGCGGCGGCAATCGGAAGTCTATGCGCTAACGCTTAAGCTCGATGCCATGCGCTCGCGGTCCACCGCGGCCGAAAAGCTGCTTGCCGAATTGCGCCAAAGCCTGGTGGCGCGGACCGAGGAAATTCGGGCTGTCGAAGCCAAATTGGTGGACGCGGTGGTCGGCCGCAGCGGCGCGGAAAAGAAGGCCGAGCAGCTCACCGCCGCCAACGAAGCCCATGACCGGCAGAACAAGAAACTCGAACAAACCCGGTTGTCGCTGACCGACCGCAGCAATGTACTGTCGGAAACCGTCAAGGCGCGCGACAGCTCGCTGTCCCACGCCCAGGACAAGATCAAATCGCTGACCGATCGGGTCGAGCTGCTCAAGGCCGAAGCCGCGGCCAACCAGGCCAAGGCGGAAAAGCGCATCGAACAGCTCAATTCGGCAATCGAGCGCGAACGCGCCGAGCGCGCCGTCGCCGAAGGCGCGCTGGAAGCAACGCGCGGAGATTACGCCCGGCTGCAACGCGAGATCGCGGCCGAGCGCTCCCTGCGGCGGCGCAGCGCCCCCGAGGAGGTTTTCGACGCCGACAAGCCGAAAGAGGCCCGGCCGTCAAAGAACGGCAATGGCGCCGGCCACAGTGCCGTGAACGGCGAGCCGCCGGCAGCGCCGCCGCAAAGCGGCGCGGCCTGACGTTTTACGACGGCCGATCAAAGTGGCTTGATTTCAACCTTGCGGAATTTGACGATGCCGCTCTCGTCAGTCACGCCCTTGCCGTGCTGCAGCGCGATGCGGCCCGAGGCGAATTTGTCGGATTTGGCGGCGTCGACGGTTTTTTGCCCGTTGAGGATCACGGTGAAGGTGTCGCCCTTCGCCGTGATCTCGTAGACGTTCCACCTGCCGCCGGCCTTCGGCATCGGATCGACCGCGGCAACGTCGACAATCGCGCCGGTGCCGTATTTCGGCTCAGGTCGCGTATCCCAGATATTGACCTCATAGGCGGTCTTTCCACTCACGCTGTTGGGATCGGTGCAACGGATGAAAACACCGCTGTTGGTCTTGTCCTCGACCCAGAATTCGACCCGGAGCTGGAAATCCTTGTAGTCGTTCTTCGAGACCATGAAGCCGTTGCCATTATCGGCGAGCAGGGCGCCATCCTCCAGCTTCCAGTTGGCGGTGCCGATCGGGCTCCAGTTGTCGAGGTCCTTGCCGTCGAACAACGTGATCCAACCGGCCTCCGCTTGCGCAGCCGCGTCGCGCGAAGACGGCGTGGACAACAGGCCGATACTGCAAATAAACAACGATGCTGCTATGATTGCCCAGCGCTTCATGGTGTTTCCTCCCGTTGCAGGCTGTTTTGTTGTTAGGTCTACCAACAGGCCGATGCCGGCCTGTTCAGATCAATTTTAATCCTTTCAAGCTCGCGTGTCCTTCCTTACCGACGATGATGTGATCGTGCACCGAAATACCAAGCGGGCTCGCCACCGCGACGATCTGCTGCGTCATCTGCACATCGGCGTGCGACGGCGTCGGATCGCCCGAGGGGTGATTGTGAACAAGCACGATCGCGGTCGCTGACAATTCCAGCGCGCGCTTGACCACTTCGCGCGGATAGACCGGCGCGTGATCGACGGTGCCGGTCTGCTGCACTTCATCGGCGATGAGCTGGTTGCGCTTGTCGAGAAACAGCACGCGGAACTGCTCCTTGTCGGCGAAGGCCTGCGCGGTGCGGCAATAGTCCAGCACGCTCGACCAGGATGACAGCACCGGCCGCTTTTTCACCGCGCCGCGAAGGAGCCGGCTCGCCGCCGCCTGCACGATCTTCAGCTCGGTGATACTAGCGTCCCCCAGCCCCTTAACTTCAGCAAGCCGACTTTCAGGCGCGGCAATGACTTCGGCGAACGAGCCGAATTTCTCCAGTAGCGTCTTGGCGAGCGGCTTGAGATCGCCTCGAGGCTGGGCGCGGAACAACAACAATTCCAGCATCTCATAATCCGACAGGGCGTCGGTGCCGGCCTCGCGAAAGCGCTGACGCAGCCGTTCGCGATGGCCGTGATAGTGCGGCGTGGCCTCGGCGAGGCCGGCTTTGCTGTCGCGCTTCTTTTCCAGCATGGCACTTCGCACGCAACTTTGGCCCCCGCCGCGTCCGCAATCGCCGGGGCCGACGCCGCCAAGGATGACCGGATTAGGAATTTTTGCAATCGCCTTGCGGCGGCCGGACTGCTATCAGGCCGGATATGGCGGCTTGTCGAGGCCCTTCGGCGACAGCGTGAAAATCTCCACCCCGGTCTCGGTGACGCCGACGCTGTGCTCGAATTGCGCCGACAGCGAGCGATCGCGCGTCACCGCGGTCCAGCCGTCGGACAGCACCTTCACATGGGCGCGGCCGAGATTGATCATCGGCTCGACGGTGAAGAACATGCCCGGCTTGAGCACGATGCCTTCGCCCGGCCGGCCGACATGGACGATGTTCGGCTCGTCGTGGAACAGCCGGCCCAGGCCGTGGCCGCAGAAATCGCGCACCACGCTCATGTGCTGGGCCTCGACATAGGTCTGGATGGCATGGCCGATATCGCCGGTGGTGGCGCCGGGCTTGATCGCGGCGATGCCGCGCATCATGCCCTCATAGGTGACTTCGATCAGCCGCTCGGCGCGGCGGGGAATTTCGCCGACCGCATACATGCGGCTGGAATCGCCGTGCCAATGGTCGAGGATCAGGGTCACGTCGACATTGACGATGTCGCCTTCGCGCAGCGGCTTCTCGCCGGGAATGCCGTGGCAGACCACATGATTGACCGAGGTGCAGGTCGCCTTGCGGTAGCCGCGATACATCAGCGTCGCCGGCATGGCGCCGTGATCTTGGCCGAACTCGTAGACCAGGCGGTCGATGCGCTCGGTTGAGACGCCGGGCTTGATCTCGGGCACCAGCATGTCGAGGCACTCGGCCGCCAGCCGGCCGGCCTTGCGCATGCCTTCGAACGCGTCGGCGCCATGGATCTTGATCTGGCCGGTTTTGCGGAGCGGCGCGCAGGCCGCGTCGACATAGGTCATGACGATTGGAGAGGAAATGCCCGTGGATATTTGCCCGCAATGTAAGCATACGCGCGGCCAACGCAAGCAACCCGGAAGCGGCCGCTAGTCGATCGGAACCGACGCCGCGATCTCGATGCCATCGACCGTGATCACACAGCGCCAAGCCAGCGTCTCGACGCCGGCCGCGCGGGCGCGGTCGAACGCCGCGGCATAGGCGGGATCGATGTCACGGGCGACGGCGAAACGTTCGGCCGACGGAATTTGAATGACAAAGAGCAGTACTGCGCGCGCCCCGCCCCGCACCGCCGCCGCCAGTTCGTCGAGATGCTTGGCGCCGCGGACGGTCACGCTATCGGGAAATTCCGCCAAGCCCGGCTTGCGCATGAGATGGACGTTTTTGACCTCCAGGTAGCACGGCGGCCGCCTTGGGTCTTCGAGCAGGAAATCGAACCGCGAATTCAAGCCATATTTCACTTCGCGCCGGACGGTCGCGTAGTCGCGCAATTGCGGGATCAGTCCGGTCTCGATGACCTCGGCGACCAGCACATTGGGGTGGCTGGTATTGACGCCGACGAGCTCGGGGCCGCGGCCGAAATCGGCTTCGACAAGCTCCCAGTTGAAGGGAAGCTTGCGCATCGGATTTTCCGAATTGGACAGCCAGACGCGCGAAAACGGCCGGTCGAGGCCGGTCATGGCGCCCGGATTGGCGACATGGACGGTGAGCATGTCGCCGTTTTCCAGCACCACGTCGGCGAGGAACCGCTTGTAGCGGCGGGCCAGCGTGGCCGGAATAAGTTTGGAGGGAAAACGCATGGCCGCACCAATAAGCCCTCCCGCCAAGCCGAGGGAAGGGCTTTGCGCGCGGCGCCGTCAGGACGCGATCTTGCCGCCCAATTCGTCCGCGATATGGACGCGGATGATCTCGTCGAATGAGGCTTCCGCCTGAAAGCCGAGCGCCAGCGCGCGGCGGGGATCGAATCGGCTCGGCCAGCCGGCGACGATCCGCGCCACCAGCGGGTCCGGCTCGCGGCGGATGCGCGCGGCCACCTTGTCGCCGGCGATGCGGCGCAGCGCGGCGATCTGCTCGGCGACCGTGCAGCACACGCCGGGCATGGTCAGATTGACACGGGAGCCGAGTTTTTCGCGGTCGACGCCGGCGGCGTGAATGAGAAATCCGACCGCCGCGCGCGGGCTGGCGTGCCAATGCAGCACGCTGTCCTCGACTGGCAGCACGGCCTCCTCGCCCGCGAGCGGCTCGCGGATGATCGACGAGAAAAAACCAGACGCCGCCTTGTTCGGCCGGCCCGGCCGCACCACGATGCTCGGCAGCCGGATACCGATGGCATCCAGAAATCCGCGGCGGGTGTAATCGGCGAGCAGCAATTCGACGATGGCCTTCTGCGTGCCGTAGGAGGTGAGCGGTGTCAGATGGAAATCGTCGGCGATGGATTCCGGGAACGGCGCGCCGAACACCGCGATCGACGAGGTGAAGACCAGGCGCGGGCGATAGCCGTCGCCCGTGGCGCGGATCGCTTCGATGAGCGCGCGCGAGCCGTCGAGATTGACGTGAACGCCTTTCTCGAAATCGAGCTCCGCCTCGCCGGACACCACCGCGGCGAGATGGAAGATCACGTCGGGCCGGCCGGTGACGGCCGCGCGCGCCGCGGCGGCATCGGCAATATCGGCGGCGCTGGTCTCGACGTTGCCGGTAAAGCCTTGCGGCTTTTGCGGCGCGGCGACGTCGATCAGCGTGAGCTTGTCGATCGGCTTGCCGTTGAGCGCGCCGGCAGCGACCAGCCGCGCCACGAGCTTGCGCCCGATCATTCCGGCGGCGCCGGTGATCAGAATGTGCATGGGTTACCGGCCGCCAGTTGTTCCTAAAGCGCCATCCCGCCGTCGACGAGATGGGTCTGGCCGGTAATGTAGCTTGCATCGTCGCTGGCAAGGAAGAGGGCGAGCAAGGCGACCTCCTTGGCGGTGCCAAGCCGGCCCATTGGCTGGCGATCGACGAAGGCTTGCCGCACCACGTCCGATGACTTTCCCGTTTGCTTCGACAGTGCCGCGATGCGCTCGTCGAGCGACGGCGACTCGATCGTGCCGGGACAGATGGCGTTGCAGCGGATGCCTTGCCGGATGAAGTCGGCAGCGATCGCCTTGGTCAGCCCGATCACCGCCGCCTTGGTCGCGCCGTAGGCGTAGCGATTTGGTACGCCGCGAATGGACGACACCGCCGATGAGATATTGACGATCGAGCCCGATTTTTTCTTCTCCAGCATCGCCGGCAGAAACGCTTTGATCATGCGATGCATGGATTTGACGTTGAGATCGAACGAAAAGTCCCAATCCTTGTCCGAGCAATCGAAGATCGTGCCTTGATGCACATAGCCGGCGCAATTGACCAAGATGTTGAGTGCGCCGAATTCACGCGCTACTTCGGCGGCCAGAGCGTCGATATTGTCCTGCGCGCGCACGTCGAGCTTGATGGCCTTCTTGGCTTTCAAGCCGTTGAGTTTATCTTCGACAACATCGGTCGCGATGACGGCCGCGCCTTCGGCGATAAAAGCTTCGGCGATAGCACGGCCGATGCCTTGACCGGCAGCGGTCACCAGCGCGACTTTACCTTGCAATCTGTCACTCATGTTGGCCTCACACCTTCTGACCGTTCAGCGCCGCAAGACTGAGTTTCTGCCGGCCTTCGCTGTCAAAGTTCTCGGGCGCAAGCCAGCGCTCAAAATTGCGCTTGCGCGCCGGCCATTCGCTGTCGAGCATGGAAAACCAGGCGTTGTCGCGGTTGCGGCCCTTGGCGATCATGTATTGGCGGAACGTGCCTTCGTAGACAAAACCGTAGCGCAGCGCCGCGCGCCATGATGGGGCGTTGAGCGCATCGCATTTCCATTCATAGCGCCGATAGCCCAGCGTCTCGAAGACGTAACGCGCCAAGAGGTATTGGGTTTCAGTGCCCAGCGGCGTGCGCTGCGAGGCCGGCGAATAAAGCACATGACCGACCTCAATCACCCGCATCTCGGGTACGATTCGCAGTAGGGTCACATAGCCGACGGCACGATCGGAAGGATCGATGACCGCGTAGGCATAGGGATCATCCGCCGCGGCGCGTCTCTCAATGCATGGAACAAACTCAGCGGCGGTCGCGAATGGCCCATCGGCCCCAATATAAGTCCAGACTTGGTCGTGCCCGGCGAAGACCGCCCATAAGTCCTTGGTGTGCGCAGGGGTGAGCTTTTCGAGGCGGCCATAGCGGCCCTTTAGCGTCACCGGGCCGGGTCGCGGTGCGGGCGTCGGGTCGTCGACCGGCAAGCCGACGGGCTGGCCGGTTCGCGGATGCGGTTCCGAAGCGGTCATGACGAGAATTTCTTACGATCCTCGCTGAAGAACTTGTTCAGCTCGGGATTGGTGATCAGCCCGGCGAAGCCGTCGAACTTGCCCTCCTTGGCGATCTCGGTGGCGACGCGGATGAAGGCGTGCATCGCCACGCGGGCGAGCGAGCCGCCGACGCTGATGCGGCGCACGCCCATCGCCGCGATGTCGTCGACCGTGAAGCCGAACGCGCCGCTGTTGAGGAAGTTCACCGGCTTCGGCGCCACCGCTTTCACCACTGCCTCGATCTGTTCGCGGGTCTTGATGCCCGGCGCATAGAGGCAATCGGCGCCGGCCGCGGCGTAGGCTTTCAGCCGGCGGATGGCGTCGTCGAGATCGGGCACGCCGCGGATGAAATTTTCCGCCCGCGCGGTGAACACCACGTCGCCGCCGGCGCGATCGACCGCCGCGCGCGCCGCTTTGACGCGCGCCACGGAGAGATCGAAATCGTAGAGCGGCGTGGCGGAATTATTCGGCGAATCCTCGATCGACAGCCCGGCGACGCCGGTCTCGATGCAGCGCGTCACGCTGTCGGCCACGCCTACGGGATCGTCAGCAAAGCCGTTCTCGAAATCGGCGTTGAGCGGAACGTCGGTCGCCGCCGCCAATTCGCGATAGTGCGCCAGCACGTCGTCGCGGCTCTGGGCGCCGTCGGCAAAACCCTGCGCATGGGCGTGGCCGGCGCTCGTGGTCGCCAGCGCCTTGAAGCCGAGGCCTTGCAGATAACGCGCGCTGCCGACATTCCACGGATTGGGAATGACGAAACAGCCGGCTTCGTGAAGCTTACGAAAAGTCTTGCGCTTTTCGGCGATGGATGGACGAGAGCCCGGCATGGCAATCTCCGTGATGTTGCAGGTCGATCAGCCTTTGTCGCTGTCGGCGACATGCGCCATGTATTTCTCGTATTCCGCACGCGTGATCACGCCGCCTTCGCGCGCAACCCTGTCCTGGTCGCGTTTCGACAGCGCGGCTTGCACGTCGTCGACGCGTTTCCACGCCGCCAGCGGCGCATGCGATCCCGGATGCGGCACGTATTCGGATTCGGCAACCTTACGGTAGCGGTGGACGTAACGCGGACAGTTGCGGAAGATCTCGGTCACCGCGACGCGCACGACCAGCTGCGCTTCGGCATAGTCGGCCAGCAGCGCATCGTTGTCGTCGACGCTAGCGATGCCCTGCACGCGAATACGATGCGGCCGTTCGAAATTGACAAACAACAGGCCGACCTTGTCGTTGCCGACAAGATTGCCCATCGAATAGAACATGCCGTTGCCATCGTAGGAGGGGAACGCCAGCGTCTTGCCATCGAGCACGCGCACAAAACCCGGTTCGCCGCCTTTGTAGGACACCGTCGGCCGGCCTTGGTGATCGATGGTGGCGAGCCAGAACATGTCGCGGCTCTCGATGAACGCCTTGTGCTCCGCCGTGATCTCGGTGTCGAGCACGCGGTTCTCGACGTTGTCGGCCAGCCGCCGCATGTCGAAACGATCCTGCAGCGCGCGATGATTTGGACCGTAAAGCCTGCTCATGCCCCGCCCTCCCTAGGTGCCGGACTAGTGATTGTCCCGAGGTATAAATTTCTGCGCCACACGCTGATACTTCACCGCCGGCTCTAAAACCATGCCTTCGGCAAGCTGATCGACCATGGCGCGCTGGATTTCCTGCCACGGTGTCTGGCTCGCCGGATAGTGATAGCCGCCGTTTTTCTGCAGCGCCGCGCGCCGCGCCGTCAGTTCCGCGTCGGAGATCAGAATATCCGCGGTGCCTTTGTTGAGATCGATGCGCACCTTGTCGCCGGTCTTGAGCAGCGCCAGCCCGCCGCCTGCCGCCGCTTCCGGCGAGGCGTTGAGGATCGACGGCGAACCCGACGTGCCGGATTGCCGGCCGTCGCCGATGCAGGCCAGCGACGTTACGCCTTTTTTGATCAGCGCCGCGGGCGGCTGCATGTTCACGACCTCGGCCGAGCCCGGATAACCGATCGGGCCGACGCCGCGCATGAAGAGAACGCTGTGCTCGTCGATGCCCAGCGCCGGATCGTCGATGCGGTGGTGATAGTCCTCCGGGCCGTCGAACACCACGGCGCGGCCTTCGAACGCATTCGGATCTTTGGCATTGCTCAGGTAACGTTTACGAAATTCGTCCGAGATCACGCTCGTCTTCATGATCGCGGAATCGAACAGATTGCCGTGCAGCACCTTGAAGCCGGCATGGGGCTTGAGCGGCTTGGCGTAGGGCCGGATGACGTCGGCATCGCTCGATTTTGCCCGCGCCACGTTCTCCGCATAGGTCTTGCCGTTGATGGTGAGCGCATCGCCATGCAGGCGCTTGGCTTGGAGCAATTCGTGCATCACCGCCGGCAGCCCGCCGGCGCGAAAATATTCCTCGCCGAGATATTCTCCCGCCGGCTGCATGTTGACGAGAAGCGGCACGTCGTAGCCGATCTTCTCCCAATCCTCGATCTTGAGCTCGACGCCGACATGCTGGGCGATGGCGTTGATATGGATCGGTGCGTTGGTCGAGCCGCCGATGGCTGAGCAGGCGACGATGGCGTTCTCGAACGCGGCGCGCGTCAAAATATCGGACGGCTTGAGATCCTCGCGCACGATCTCGACCGCCCGCAGGCCGGTCAGGTAGGCGATCTGCGCGCGCTCGCGATACGGCGCCGGAATGGCGGCGCAGCCGGGCAGCGACATGCCGAGCGCCTCGGCCAGCGCGTTCATTGTCGACGCGGTGCCCATCGTATTGCAGTGGCCGATCGACGGCGCCGACTGGGCAACGATCTCCATGAATTCCTTGTAGTCGATCAGACCTGCGGCCTGATCCTGGCGCGCTTGCCAGATCAAGGTGCCCGAACCCATGCGTTTGCCATTGAGATAGTGGTCGAGCATCGGCCCGCCGGAGAGCACGATCGCCGGCGTGTTGACGGTGGCCGCCGCCATCAAACACGCCGGCGTGGTCTTATCGCAGCCGGTCATCAGCACGGCGCCGTCGAGTGGATAGCCGTACAGCACTTCGACCAGGCCGAGATAAGCGAGGTTGCGGTCGAGCGCCGCGGTCGGCCGCTTGCCGGTCTCTTGAATGGGATGCACCGGAAATTCGAGCGCGATGCCGCCGGCGTCGCGGATGCCGGCGCGCACCCGCTCGGCAAGCTCGAGATGGTGGCGATTGCACGGGCTGAGATCGGAGCCGGTTTGCGCAATGCCGATGATCGGCCGGCCGGAGGTCAGCTCCTCGCGGGTGAGCCCGTAATTGAGATAGCGCTCGAGATAGAGCGCGGTCATGCCCGGATTGTCCGGATTATCGAACCACAATTGCGAGCGCAGACGGCGCTGGTGCTGGTCGTGCGGCTTGCCGTTTTTCGCCATCATCGTCTCCCGCGATTTATTCCCTTGAGCGGGCAAATGCCTGCAATGCGATTTCCGCAATTCCAGGAATTTCCCTTCGGTAGATATAGCGATTTTACGAGGGCGCGAGCGTTGCGCGCCGCAGATAAAGGCAGGTGCCGCGGATTTGCGCGCAATGCGTTGCGCCGATTCGAGAATTTATCCGCCTCGTTTTTGTACCTATTGCATTGCAATATAAACATGCTCAGTGCGGCCGTAATATTCCCGTTAACTAGCTGACTTTGGCTAACAATATCGTGACATGGCGGTGACTCAACGAGGCTTGTGCAATGCAAAATCTGGCGTAGGTAGACGGCCAAGGGTGACCGTAATCGGAGACTGAAAAAATGAAATCCCTCAGCACCAAGCTGGTTCTGTCCGCGATGGGCGTTGCGTTGCTCGCCACGCCGGCTTTTGCCGCGAAGCATCATCAGGCTTCGTATCAGGGTCTGCAGAACTCGGCCGCTGGCACCGCGCCCACCACCGATGTCGGCACCTACCCGAATGGCGCGACCCGCACCGGCAGCGCTTATTCGCGCGAGTCCGGCGCGGATGACAACGTGATCCGCTCGGTTCCTTCTGGCATAAACTGAGCTCGGTTCTTTTTGGCGTAAACTGAGATGTGCAGAGCCCCGGACATGTGTCCGGGGCTCTTGCTTTGTGCCGGCATGCGTCGCGTTTGCATTTGACGGCCGATTTTGTTGAACTGCCCCCGCTGATAAGACGCGCGGGGAAACGCCATGCTGAAGACCATCGCAGCCTTCGATCGGATCGGCGAGGAGAACGCCTTCGCCGTGCTGGCGCGGGCCATGCAGCTGATGTCGCAAGGCCGCGACATCATCAATCTCGGCATCGGCCAGCCCGATTTCCGCACCCCGGATTTCATCGTCGAGGCGGCGATCAAGGCGTTGCGCGACGGCCACCACGGCTATACGCCCGCGGTCGGCATTGCGCCGTTGCGCGAAGCGGTGGCCGCCGACCTGCACAAGCGTTTTGGGGTCAGCGTGTCGCCCGACAGCGTCATGATCATGCCGGGCGGCAAGCCGACCATGTTCATGTCGATCCTGATGTTCGGCGAACCGGGCGCGGATATTCTTTATCCTGATCCTGGATTCCCGATCTATCGCTCGATGATCGAATATACCGGCGCGCGGCCGATCCCGGTGCCGATCCGCGAAGAGAATAATTTCGCGTTTTCCGCGGAAGAAACGCTTGGCCTGATCACGCCGCAGACGCGGCTCCTCATCCTCAACTCGCCGGCCAATCCGACCGGCGGCGTGACGCCGAAATCGGAAGTCGACAACCTGGTCGCCGGGCTCGAGCGCTATCCCGACGTCGCCATCATGTCGGACGAGATCTACGACCACATGGTCTATGACGGCGAGACCCATGTCTGCCTGTTGTCCTATCCGTCGATCCGCGACCGGCTGATCCTGCTCAACGGCTGGTCGAAAACCTATGCCATGACCGGCTGGCGGCTCGGCTATGCGATTTGGCCGGGAAAACTTTACAACTATGCGCGCAAGCTCGCGGTCAACCTGCATTCCTGCGTCAATGCCTCGGCGCAATATGCCGGGCTTGCCGCGCTGACCGGCCCGCAGGACGAAGCGGCAAAGATGGTCGCCGAGTTCGATAAGCGGCGCAAAATCGTCGTCACCGGCCTCAACAAGCTTCCCGGCACATCGTGCGCGACGCCGAAGGGCGCGTTCTACGCCTTCCCCAACATCAAGCGCACCGGCTGGAAGGCAAAGCCGCTCGCCAATGCGCTTCTTGAAGACGCCGGCGTCGCGCTGATCGGCGGGCCGGATTTCGGCGTGCTCGGCGAAGGCTATATGCGCGTGTCCTACGCCAACTCGACCGAGAATATCCTCAAGGCGCTCGACCGCATGGGCGAGTTTTTAACGAGCCGCAAGGCGGCGTGACATGCCGTCAGAGTTCACCGAAGAACAGCGTTTAATGCGACAGAGTTGCCGCGATTTCGTCGACGACGTCATCATTCCCTTCATCCGCGGCAATTGGCAGCGCGAATGGTCGATGACGCCGGAGGACCGGCTGCCGCCGGAAATCCTGCAGGGCGCCGAGAAGGTCGGCATCCGCACGCTCGGCGTACCCGAAGAGTTCGGCGGCATGGAGCTCGACCGTGCGAGCGAGGTGCAGACGTTTGCGCTGATCGCCGAAGAGATCGCCCGCGGCGATTCAGGCCTCGCCGACAAGCTGGTGCAGAACTGGAAGGTCTCGGTGCTGTTGCGCAATCTGGCGCCGCGGCACCTGCAGGAGAAATGGTTCAAGCGGCTGATGGCCGAGCCGCAATTTTTGCTCGCCCATTGCCTGACCGAACCGCGCGGCGCTTCCGACCGCTGGCTGCCCTATAACGTGCCGGAAGCGGCGATGCAGACGCGCGCCGTGAAGCAGAACGGCGAATGGGTAATCAACGGCCGCAAGCAATTCATTTCCAATGGTTATGACGCCGGCCTGTTCGTGGTCTATGCCAACACCAATCCGCAAGTCGGCATGATGCAGGGCACATCGAGTTTTCTGGTGCCGCGCGGCACGCCGGGACTGACCATCGCGCGCTGCAACGAGACCGTCGGCTGCCGCTTCATGAACAACGGCGAACTGGTGTTCGAGGACATGAGGGTGCCGGCGGATCATCTGTTGGTCGAGGGCGACGCATTGGGCAAGGCCGCGGTCTATTTCCGGCCCGGCAAAATCATCCAGGCGGCGAAGAATCTCGGCGTCGGCGTACGCGCCTTCGAGCTTGCCGCCGATTACACGCAGAACTACGTGCAGGGCGGCCGCATCCTGATCAAGCATCAGGCGGTGGCGCTGCGGCTTGCCGACATGGCGACGCGGATTGAAGCCGTGCGCGCGCTGCTGGCGCGCGCATCTAAAGCCGTCGACGACAATGCGCCGGATGCCGACACCTTGTGCAACATGGCAAAAGTGTTCGCCTCGGAGGAAATCCTCAAAGTCGCGCAGCATGCGCTCGAATTGCACGGCGGCAATGGCGTCATGCTGGATTTCGGCGTCGAGAAGATTTTCCGCGACGCGGCGATCTTTTTGCACATGGACGCCACCGTCGACATTTCGCGGTTCAAGATCGTCAAGTCGATGTTTCCGCACACCGCCGGCAAATATGCCGGGCCGGAAAGCTAATTCCTCTGCGTCAGCCGGAAGCCGGTGATGACGATGGCCAGCCCGATGAGCTGCCACAGGCTCGGCAGTTCACCCACCGTGACGGCGCCGACCACGAGCGCAAACACCGGCACCAGCGACGGATATAGGGCCGCGCGGCTGACGCCGAGCAGCTCCACCGCGCGGGTGAACAGATAAATGCCGCCGGCGCCGGCGAAAAAGCCCTGCACGACGGCCTGCATGAAATTTTCCCAAAATCCCGCGGCCACCATGTTGTCGAAGCACAACAGCAGCAGCGGCAGGCCGGCGAGCGACAAGATGCTGGTGACGGCGGCCGCACGCATCGGCGCAATCCGGTACCGCCGCAGCAGCATGCCGAAGATCGCAAACGAGGTGCCTGCGGCCACGAACAACAGGTCGCCGGTGATGCCTTGTGCGCCCATGGTGCTCAGCGCTTCGACGCCGATGACGCAAAGCCCGAGCACGATGGTCGACGCGCCGGCGACGCGACGCCAGGGCAAGGCTTCCTTGAGCACGATCCGCGCCAGGATCAGTCCGCCAACGGCGGCGCAGGACGGCTGGATGATGGCGCCGTGGCCGAGCGGCACGAACACGTAGCCAAAATAGCTCCACAGCGCGAGCGGCAGGCCGCCGAATGCCGTCAACAGAATGCCGTGCCGCCAGCCGACGCCGCCGAGGTCGCGCAATCCGCTGGCCGCCATGAAGGGGAGCAATATGAGGCCGGGCCAGACGAACCGGTGCAACGACAGTACCAACGGTGACAGCCCGACGAGAATGGCGTGGCGCGCGGCGACGAAGCCAAAAGCCCAGAACAAGGCCGAACCGGCGCCGCACAACACACCCAACGCTGTTGCGTGTTTAACCGGCAGAGATGGAGCAAGGGTCATTCAACCGCGAATCATAGTGGGTTGCAGCTTTGGAAAATAGCGCATGAAAATTCACAGCTGGCTTCGCGACACGCGAAGCCTAATTCAGTCCAACCCATCGATATCGGCATCCTTGAGCAGCTCGAGTCCGCCTGCCGCCACCACACGCCCGGCATCGAGCCGCACCACGGTAGTGGCGATGCGGCGCACTTCGGCGGCCGTGTGGCTGACATAGACCATCGGAATTCCGGCGTCGTCGCGCAGCCGCACCAGATAGGGCAGAATTTCGCGCTTGTGCGCGGCATCCAGCGAGGCCAGCGGCTCGTCGAGCAACAACAGGCGCGGGCGCATCAGCAGCGCGCGGCCGACAGCAACGCGCTGGCGCTCGCCGCCCGACAGCATGCGCGGCCGGCGATCGAGCAAATGCCCGATGTCGAGCAGGGCGACGATGCGCTCGAATTCGGCAGTCTCCCGCGGCCGGCCGCTCATGCGCCGACCATAATCGAGGTTTTGGCGGACGCTCAGATGCGGGAACAGCCGGCCCTCCTGGAACACATAGCCGATGCGGCGCCGGTGCGGCGGCACGTTAATGCCGCGGGCGGCGTCGAACAGCACCGTGCCGTCGATGGCGATGGCGCCGCGGTCAGGCGTGAGCAGGCCGGCGATCATGTTCACGACAGATGTCTTGCCGGCGCCCGACGGCCCGAATAACGCGGTCACGCCGCGCGCGGCGTCGAAACGGACGGCAAGCTTCAGCGCGCCAAGTTGCTTCTCCACGTCGACAGCGAGCACGATCACTCCCCGTGGAAGCGGACGCTGGCGCGCCGGGCGAGCCATTCCGAGGCAAAGAGCGCCGCAAACGCCAAGGCGATCGCGATCAAGACCAGCCGGCCTGCGGCCGCGTCGCCGCCGGGCACCTGGGTCAAGGTGTAGATCAGCGCCGAAATCGTTTGCGTCTCGCCGGGGATATTCGACACGAAGGTAATGGTGGCGCCGAACTCGCCCAAGGCGCGTGCAAAGCACAACACCACGCCGGCGATGATGCCCGGCAATGCCAGCGGCAGGGTGACGGTGAGGAACACCCACGGCCGGTTGGCGCCGAGCGTCGCGGCGGCGTCTTCGAGCTTGCGATCGATCGCCTCCAGCGCCAGCCGGATCGGCCGCACCATCAGTGGAAAGCCCATGATGCCGCACGCCAGCGCCGCGCCGGTCCAGCGGAACGAAAACACGATGCCGAAATGACTATCTAAGAAAGCCCCGATCGGCGCCTTGCGGCCGAACCAGATCAGCAGGAGATAGCCGGTGACGACCGGCGGCATCACCAGCGGCAGGAAGACGACACCGTCGAGCACGCTCTTACCCCAAAAATTGGTGCGAGCAAGCAGCCAGCCGATGGCGATGCCGAACGGCAGCGCGCATGCGGTCGCCACCACGGCAATGCGCAAGGAAAGCGCGACCGCCGTCCATTCAGCGGGAGTGAGGTCGAGCACGGTGATTGGCGTTCCCGCTCACGACGTCGGCTTCATCAGGACGGCGAAGCCGTAAGACTCGAAAATCGTCTTCGCCGCCTGCGAGCGCAGGAACGCCAGATAGGCCGTCGCCTCGGGCTTGGCGCCAGTTGTCGCCGCGACCGGATAGACGATCGGATCGTGGGACTCCTCCGGGAATACGCCGACGACTTTCACGCCCGGCTCGACCTTGACGTCGGTCGAATAAACGATGCCGAGCGGCGCCTCGCCCCGGGCGACCAGCACCAGCGCCGCGCGCACATTTGCGGTCATCGCCATCTTCGGCTCGACCGACGACCAGACACCGAGCTTTTCCAGCGCCGCCTGGGCGTAAAGCCCAACCGGCACGGCTTTGACGTCGCCGGTCGCGATCCGGCCGTCGCCGGCAAGCTTGGCGAGATCAAAGCCGGGCGCGATCGTCACGTGGTCGATCTTGGAATCCTTGGACGCGATCAGCACCAGGGTATTGCCGAGTAAATTCACCCGCGTGTCGTCCTTGATGAGTTTCTTTTGCGCGCCGTAGTCCATCCATTTCAGATCGGCGGAAACGAACACGTCGGCCGGCGCGCCGCCTTCGATCTGCTTCATCAGCGCCGAGCTGGCGTCATAGCTGGCGACGACTTTTATGCCGCTTTGCTTGATGAAGGTGGCATCGACGTCGTCGAGCGCGTTCTTCATCGATGCGGCGGCGAAGACGGTGATGGATTTGTCCTGCGCCTGGGCGGCGAGCGGCGCCGCGGCAATGACGATGGTCGCGGCAAAGGCCGCCAGGATGGCTTTTCTGGTGAGCACGACGGTTCTCCAACAGCTTATTGGCGCGCCAGCTATGCGCGCCGGACCACATGATCCGTGAGGTCGATACGACCGCCTCGGGGAACCGTCGTTCCGGGCATTGACGGCGCGCGCTCAGCGCACTGTCGGTCGCGGACGGACAATAGGCCGAAGGCTTTTGGCGGACAAGCGGGGGTGCTGCGCCACGTGGTCACCCTGGACCGGGAGCCATGCTATCCTTCGCGAAGGAGCGAGGGCCCATGAGCGCGGCAGCGCCGATCGACGGCGAATACGACTACATCATCGTCGGCGCAGGCTCCGCCGGCTGCATTCTCGCCAATCGGCTCTCGGTCGACGCTGGCAAGCGCGTGCTCATTCTCGAAGCCGGCGGCCGCGACAACTGGATCTGGTTTCACATTCCGGTCGGCTATCTGTTCGCCATCGGCAATCCGCGCTCCGACTGGTGCTTCAAGACCGAGCCCGAAGAGGGCCTCAACGGCCGCAGCCTTAATTATCCGCGCGGCAAGGTGGTCGGCGGCTCATCCTCGATCAACGCCATGATCTATATGCGCGGCCAGGCCGCCGACTACGATCACTGGCGCCAGCTCGGCTTGAGCGGCTGGGGTTGGGACGACGTGCTGCCGTATTTCAAGCGCCACGAAGATCACTTCCTCGGCGCGAGCGAGGCGCATGCGGTCGGCGGCGAATGGCACGTCGCGGCGCCGCGGGTGCGCTGGGACCTGCTCGATGCCTTTCGCGCCGCCGCCGAACAGGCCGGCATCAAATCCATCCCCGACTTCAACCGCGGCGACAACGAAGGCATCTGTGCCTTCCACGTCAACCAGAAGCGCGGCCGGCGCTGGTCGGCGGCCAGCGCCTTCCTCAAGCCGGCGCTCAAGCGCGCCAACTTGCGGCTCGAAACCGGCTGCCTGGTCGAAAACATCGTGTTCGACGGCCGACGCGCCGCTGGCGTGCGCTGGACTCAAGGCGGACAAGCGCGGATGGCGCGGTGTCGCGGCGAAGTCATCCTCGCCGCCGGTTCGATCGGCTCGCCGCAGATCATGATGCTGTCCGGCGTCGGCCCGGCGCAGCAATTGCAGGAACTCGGCATCCCCGTCGTGCTCGACCGGCCGGGCGTCGGCGCCAATCTGCAGGATCACCTGCAGCTGCGTATGATCTACAAAGTCGACGGTATCACCACGCTCAACGAGCGCTATCACGCGCCGCTCGGCTTTGCGCGGATGCTCGCCGAATACGCGCTGTTGCGGCGCGGCCCGCTGACCATGGCGCCATCGCAGCTCGGGCTCTTCACCCGCTCCGATCGCGACCAGGAACGTGCCAATCTGCAGTATCACGTCCAGCCGCTGTCGCTCGACCGCTTCGGCGAGCCGTTGCATACGTTCCCCGCCTTCACCGCGAGCGTGTGCAATCTGCGGCCGACTAGCCGCGGTTTTGTGCGGCTGCGTTCGCGCAATCCGGCCGAGGCGCCGCGCATCAAGCCGAATTATCTCGCCACCGACGAAGACCGCCGCATCGCCGCCAACGCCATCAGATTGACACGGCGGATCGTGGCGCAGCCGGCGCTGCAAAATTTCCATCCCGACGAATATTTGCCGGGGCCGCAACTGCGCGATGACGACGAGCAGGCTTTGATCAAGGCCGCGGGCGACATCGGCACCACCATCTTTCATCCTATCGGCACCGCAAAGATGGGGCTGCCGAGCGATCCGATGACGGTGGTCGATGACCGCCTGCGCGTCGCCGGTATCGAGCAGCTGCGCGTCGTCGACGCCTCGGTGATGCCGACGATCACGTCGGGCAACACCAATGCGCCGACCATGATGATCGCGGAAAAAGGCGCCGCCCTGATCCGCGCCGATGCCAAAGGCGCATCGGCATGAAGGCGGCAAGGCGCGCCAAGGCGATGCTGCTCGATCCGGCGGCCGAATGGCCGGCGATCGAGCGGGAGTCGGGCGATCCGGCATATCTGTTGAGCCGGTACGTTGCCGTGCTCGCGCTGGTTCCCGCCGCGTGCGGCTTCGTCGGCGCAAGCGTCATCGGCGCGGTCGTTCCTGGAACAGGTCTGGTGCGCGCGTCGCTGTTCGACGGTTTCTTCGGCGCGATCTTCGGCTACGCGATGGCCGTCGCCATAGTGCTCGTGCTGGCGCTGGTCATAGACCTGTCGGCGCCGCTGTTCGGCGGGAGAAAGGATTTCGACAGCGCGTTCAAGCTTGCGGTCTATTCCTATACGCCGGTATGGCTTGCCGGGATTTTTCTGCTGCTGCCGGGCTTGCGCTTTCTGATCCTCTTGAGCTTCTACGGCGCCCATGTGCTGGTGCTGGGCCTGCCGCGGCTGATGAAATCGCCGGCGCAGAAATCTTACGGTTATGCCGTCGTGATCGTGGTGTGCGCCTGCGCGCTGACGCTGATGGCCGCCGCCATACAGCGCACGGTGTTCCACACCGCCGCCCTTTAGCGCGAGGCAATCGGGGTCTAAGGCGCCTTCACGACCTGCTTGCAGGCCGCCGGCAGCGCGGCGAGCGTCGGTCCGGTCCGCGGTCCGGGCGGCTTTTCCGGCGGCTTCGGATGCAGCACGCCGGCCGTAAACCAGTAATCAAGCGCATGGCCGCAACCGTCGCCGGGCGGCACCGGCTGCTGCGACTCGCATTTCGGACTGTCGGGCGGGCAGTTGAGCCGAACGTGGAAGTGCTCGGCATGCCCCCACCACGGCCGCACTTTGGCAAGCCAAGCGCGATCCGAACCAGCCTCGCTGCACATTTCCTTCTTGATCGCCGCGTTGACGAAAATGCGCGCGATCTCGGGATCCTCGGCGGCGGCCTTCACCAGCGCGGTGCGGGCCTGTGTCCAGACGCTGTGGTCGACGTCGAGACCGCTCGGCGCCACCATGTTGACGGCGCCGTTCATCTCGCGCTCCTCGCGGCTGAGCACGTGGTCGGGCATCGGACTGAACCAGATATCGGCATCGAGCCCGATCTGGTGGCTGGCATGCCCGCTGAGCATCGGACCGCCGCGGGGTTGCGCCATATCGCCGATCAAAAGCCCGTTCCATCCGACCTTCTTGGCGTTCTCGCCAAACCGCTTGATGAAATCGATCAGCTCGGGGTTGCCCCAATTGCGATTGCGCGACAGCCGCATCACCTGCCAGGTCGGCCCCGTGATCGGCAGTTCCTCGGCGCCGGTCATGCAGCCCTTGGCGTAGCCGCCGATGGCGCGCGCCGGGCCGGCCAGCGGCGTCAGCTTGCGGGCGAATAATTCTTTCGCCGGGATGTTCGGGGTGTCGGGATTGGCGAGCGGCGGCAGCGTCACCTTCTCGAGCGTGCCTGGCGGTGTCGTATCGACGGTGCTGGCAGCTCTGTTCTGCGTGCCGGCGTCTTGGGCCAGCTCTTGGGCTAGCGCCGAACCGGCGCCGAGAAGGAGCAGCACGGCGAGTGCGCGTACCGGAGCGAGCATCATTTCATCTCCACGACGGACTTCGCCCCCGCCGTCGCCCGGTACGCCGCCGCACGGGCGCGGCGACGATACGCTGCCGCGAGTCGTTCGTCCTGTCCAGTTACGAACAAGTCATCGCTTGTGCCGATCAGCGCCAAAAGCCTCTGTTCCGTCGCCGCATGCGGCTCGACCGTGCCGTCGTGCAGGATGTGCCCGACGGTGAGCCCGCGTTCGGCGAGCGAGCGCGCCACCAAGAGGCAACGATGGCAATCGAGCGGCTCGCGTTCCGCGCACATCAGACAGACGCGAGAGCGCGCCGCATCGGCGAGCAGGCGGTCGAGCCCGCTTTGAAAGTGCGGCTGCCGCGCCATCGCCTCATAGTCCGCAACGCCGTCGCAATAGAGCGCGGCATCGCGCGGCCGGCCGCCCAGCGCGTCGCCATACGCCAGATAGGCCATGCCGTGCTGCGCCAGCGTCGTGGCCAAATTCTTGCCCGAGAACCACGGAAAGCGGCGCGAGAACGGCGTCGAACGGACGTCGGCGATGGCGTCCACACCGGCGTCGCGCAGCAGCGCAATGAAGCGCTCGGCGGCAATATTCGAATGGCCAATGCTGAACAGATCGAACGACATCGCCGAAAGTCTAGCGGAAAACCTCCGGCAGTTTCATGGCCGTCAGCGTATGGCAGACGATTAACCGTCGCCGTCGCGCCCACTTTTTTGCAAGGCGCGGCGGCGCTACAGTGTTACCTGCACGCTGACGAGGAATATGCTGGGGGATTGCAATGCGCCGGTTGCTTTGCGCGACTGCCATCGCCGGATGGCTTTTGGCTTGCGGGCTTTGCTGCGAACGCGCCGAGGCCGCCGTCGTCGTGAACATCGACCGCGCCAGCCAGACCATGGAGGTCAGCGTCGATGGCGAGCCGCGCTATAACTGGCGGGTGTCGACCGCCCGGCGCGGTTACATCACGCCGCCCGGCACCTATCACCCGCAAATGATGGCGCGGCGCTGGTTCTCGCGTCTCTATTACAATTCACCGATGCCGCATTCGATTTTCTTCCATGGCGGCTACGCCATTCACGGCACCTACGAAATCTCGCGGCTGGGCGGACCGGCCTCGCACGGCTGCGTGCGGCTCGATCCGGACCACGCCGCCATCCTGTTCGACCTGGTCGAACGGCAAGGCATGAGCCGCACCACGATCGTGGTACACTAAGTCCACCAACTTTCCGCCCTCAGCGGGCCGCGTGGGCTAACAAGGAACGGTACTGGGTCATCATGACGACGACAAAGACACTCGGCGGCGTGATCGCCGCCATCACCACCGCGATCGACGACAAGGGCGAGCCCGATAGCGCGCGCTCGACCGCGCTGGCCCGCTTCCTGCTCGCCAATGGCTGCGACGGGCTCAACGTGCTCGGCACCACCGGCGAAGCAACCTCATTCTCGCTGGATCAACGCAAGCGCGTCATGAGCGCTTACGCGGCAAGCGGCCTGCCGCTCGATCGGATGATGGTCGGCACCGGCGCCGCCGCGCTGGCCGACGCTGTTGCGCTGACAAGGCATGCCGCCGAGCTTGGCTTCGCCGGCGCATTGGTGCTGCCGCCATTCTATTACAAGGGTGTGCCCGACGACGGCCTGGTGGCCTATATCGACGCGATCGTCGCTGCGACTGCGGCGCGTCCGATCCCGATCTATCTCTATCATTTCCCGGCCCAGTCGGGCCTGCACTGGCATGTCGCGTTGATCCGGCGCCTGCTCGACGGCTACGGCGAGCGCATCGTCGGCTTGAAAGATTCGTCCGGCGACATGGCCTATGCCCGCGAGGCGGCGAGTATCTCGCCGCGCTTCAAGGTGTTCCCGTCGACCGAGGCGGCGCTGCCGGAAGCCCGTTCCGGCCCGTTCGCCGGCTGCATCTCGGCGACCGCCAATCTCAACGCCGATCTGTGCGCTCGCGCCTATCGCTCGGGCGACCTCGCGGCGCTCGCCGAAGCGGTCGCGATCCGCAAGCTGTTCGACGGCAAGGCGCTGGTGTCCGGCATCAAGGCGCTGGTCGCCCATATTCATGGCGAGCCGCAATGGGCCCGCATGGCGCCGCCGCTGGCGGCCTTTCCGACGGCCGACCGCACCGCCGTTATTGCCGGCTACGAGGCGGTACGCGCCAAGCGCGTGGCGTAGCACGGAAAATAGCCCTGCGTTGACGCCGCCGCCCCATCCCCCTATAAGCGCGACGCAAGGCGTCAGGCGTTTGGCCTGCGCTTCCTCAAGACACACCGATTGAGCAGGTCCAAGTCTTCAACAGGTACACGTCCGATACGCCATGGCTAATACAAAATCCGCCAAGAAGGCCGCCCGTCAAATCGCCCGCCGCACCGTGATCAACAAGTCGCGGCGCACCCGCATGCGCAGTGCCGTGCGCAAAGTCGAGGAGGCGATCACGGCCGGCGACCGCACCGCGGCCGTCGCCGCTATGGCTGAAGCCGAGCCGGCTCTCGTCCGTGCCGCGCGCACCGGCATCGTCCATCGCAACGCCGCCCGCCGGAAAGTCTCGCGGCTCGCCCACCGCATTGCCAAGCTCGGCAAATAGCCGTTAAACTGATCGGATCGGAGCGCGGCGCTTGAGGCGCAGCGTTCGACAACGATTCGAAGTTTGCGGATCTGCGCCAGGCATCCGAGTACGTAGATTTACGGACGGCGATCATTTACGATTCGCGGTGGATCGCCTTTAAACTGTTGCAGAATCGTCACCTAAGCCCGTGAAAATAGCTGCAAAAGCTATGCTCGCTTTTTGCGCGTGTTTGCCGCGTCGGTTTTTATTTGCTCCGCGCGCTTGCCGTGGGGGTTACCCTGAAAATTTGCGAGCGAGAATTGTTGTACGATGAAAGACTTATTGCCCACATGAATTTCGGGGGTTGGAGTCATCCCCGATTCCCTTGAGTCGAATTTTATTTGGTCCGCTGTTTGGTCGCGCACATTTTTGGGCTGTTTTCGGCTGTCATCGAACTGTAATCAGCCCGTTGAGTCAATGTCTTGTGGGAGTCATCCGGAGCGTGGCTTAGCGCGCGCCTCCGTCAGAAGTCCAATGTTGGCGCGGTTTTTCCTATTGCGAGCCGAAAACCGCGTGCTACGTTTTTCTTCCCTTCGGGTTCGAAGTTTCTTCCCTTCGGTTTCGAAGTCATCACAAACGAGTTGAGTGGAAACTCATCGGAAAATGGGTGCGGGAGAGCTGTGTCCAGCTGCGTGCGGCTCTGACGTCACCATAGTCGAGAATTCTCAACGAGAAAATCTGCTTATGAGCGTCGTAAAGCAGGCGAACCGCGCAGGCAGCTTCTGACGGTCGCGCAAAACTTCCGGTGCGGCAGTCAGTGACAACCATCGGACTGGGAGCGATGGAGGTGGGGCATGATGACGACAATCCATGCATCGGGAATAGCGGCGGGCGATTCTTTGCCCAGAGTCTGTTCGCGCAGAGTCTGTTGGCCTCCCGGCATCACCAAGCCCAGCGGCTGATCCCGCTTCTCCATCGATCTGCGGCTGCGCTCGATTGAGCCGCACCCGCGCCACCCCATTCGATATGTCAGTTGCGTTTGCCAGTGCCGGCATGGTGGGGCCTGCCTCGCCTGAGTTGCTCGGTCGAACTCTGACCTCCGAAGAAGAAAAGCAGGCCAAAATGACGAGCACGGATCGGGAGCGCTGGCAGCGGGTTAAGGACCAGCTCCGTAATCAACTCGGCGAAGACGTCTTCACCAGCTGGTTCGGCCGCATGGAGCTCGACGCCGCGGATAATGGAACGGTGCGGCTGTCGGTGCCGACGCGATTCCTGCGGACCTGGATCCAGGCGCATTACAGCGAGCACGTGCTGGCCAAATGGCAGGCCGAGGATACCACCATCAGCCGCTTGGAGCTGAGCGTTCGCTCGGCGGCAATCCGCCCGCCGGTGGTGAAGCCCAAGCCGGCAGAGCCGGCCACGCTGTCGCGCGAGTTGCGCGACATAAACGGCGTCGAAACCCGCGCCAGCGTGCCGTTCATGAGCGTGCACGAGGCGCTCGGCGGCTCGCCGCTCGATCCGCGCCTGACTTTCGAGAATTTCATCGTCGGCCGTTCCAATACGCTGGCCCACGCCGCAGCCAAACAGGTCGCGACCAGCCGGCGCGGCGAACAGCTGATGTTCAACCCGCTCTATATCCACGCCGCCGTGGGATTGGGCAAAACCCATTTGCTGCAGGCGATCACCTGGGCCGGCAACGGCGCCGACCGCAAAGTGCTCTATCTGACCGCGGAGCGCTTCATGTACGGCTTTGTCTCGGCGCTGAAGACCCAGACGACGCTGGCGTTCAAGGAAGCCGTGCGCGCCATCGACGTGCTGGTGATTGACGATCTGCAGTTCCTGCAGGGGCGTTCAACCCAGGCCGAGTTCTGCCACACGCTCAATACGCTCATCGACGCCGGCAGGCAGGTCGTGATTGCCAGCGACCGGCCGCCGGCGGACTTGGAAAGCCTAGACGACCGCGTCCGTTCCCGGCTTGCCGGCGGACTGGTGGTCGAGATCGGCTCGCTCGGCGAAGAATTGCGGCTCGAAATCCTCAAGAGCCGGACCGCGGCCGCCCGCCTCTATCATCCCGGCTTCGAAGTGCCGGCGCCGGTGCTCGCCTTCATCGCCAAGGCGGTGACCCATAACGGCCGCGACCTTGAAGGCGCGGTCAATCGGCTGCTCGCCCACAACAAACTCACCGGCCAGCCGGTGACCCTTGAAATGGCCGAGCGCGAGATGCGCGACCTGATCCGCCCGGCCGAGCCGAAGCGGGTGCGGATCGAGGACATCCAACGGGTGGTCGCCCGCCAATACAATGTCAGCCGCGCCGATCTTTTGTCGTCCCGGCGTACCGCCAACGTAGTGCGCCCGCGGCAGGTGGCGATGTATCTCGCCAAAATCCTGACACTGCGCTCGCTGCCCGAGATCGGGCGCCGGTTCGGCGGCCGCGACCACACCACCGTGTTGCACGCCGTGCGCAAGATCGAGGCGCTGGCCGGCAACGACACCACCCTCGCCGAAGAGATTGAGGGGCTCAAACGCCAGCTTCAGGACTGATGGCAATCCCCCACGAAAGCGGTGAAAGGCAGGGAAAAGACCGGATCGGGGACAGGCCGCCCTTGCGCAACGCCATTCGCCGGGCCACTTTTGCCATCCGCCCGTCATCCGGCGGGTGAACGGATTTCGCGATGAAGATCACCGTCGAACGTTCCGAATTGTTGAAATCCCTGGGCCACGTCCACCGCGTGGTCGAGCGCCGCAACACCATTCCGATCCTCGCCAATGTGCTCTTGCGCGCCGACCGTTCGAAGCTGAGCCTGAAGGCCACCGACCTCGACGTCGAAGTCACCGACACCATCGCGGCCGAAGTGGGCCCCGGCGGTTCGACCACGGTGCCGGCCCACATGTTCTTCGACATCGTGCGCAAGCTGCCCGAGGGCGCGCAGATCGTTCTGGAATCCTCGGGCGACCGCGCGGCGCTTGCGATCCGCGCCGGCCGCTCGCGCTTCACCCTGCAGACGCTACCGGAAAGCGATTTTCCCGATCTGGCGCCGGGCGAGATGACGCACAAATTCACCCTCAAGGCCGCCGACCTCAAGCGCCTAATCGACAAGACCCAGTTCGCCATCTCGACCGAGGAGACGCGCTACTACCTCAACGGCATCTACCTGCACGCCGCCAGCTCCAACAAAGCGCAAACCTTGCGCGCGGTGGCGACCGATGGCCACCGGTTGGCGCAGATGGAGCTCGACTTGCCGAAGGGCGCCGCCGGCATGCCGGGCATCATCGTGCCGCGCAAGACGGTGAGCGAAGTGCAGCGCCTGATGGAAGACAACGAAGCCGAGGTGGCGATCGAATTGTCGTCGGGCAAAATACGTTTCACCATCGGCGACGCCGTCCTGACCTCGAAGCTGATCGACGGCACGTTCCCCGACTATGCCCGCGTCATCCCGCTCGCCAACGACAAGGAACTGGTGGTCGACAAGAAGGAATTCGAGGCGGCGGTCGATCGCGTCTCCACGGTGTCGAGCGAGCGCGGCCGCGCCGTCAAACTGTCGATCACCGGCGGCAAGTTGCTGCTGTCCGTGACCAACCCGGATTCCGGCAGCGCTAACGAGGAACTCGAGGTCGAATACGCCTCCGACCCGATCGATATCGGCTTCAATTCGCGCTACCTGCTCGACATCGCCGCGCAGATCGAGAGCGAGGCCGCCGTCCTCAAGCTCGCCGACCCGGGCTCGCCGACCCTGATCCAGGACAAGGATCCGCACGGCGCCCTCTATGTGCTTATGCCGATGCGGGTTTGACAGCGATCCGGGATCAGGGATCAGGTATCAGAACCAACCTGATCCGCGATTGCCGATCCCTGATGCCTGTTCGCCGCCTCACGCTCAATAATTTCCGCAACTATCACGCGGCATCGCTGGAAACCGGCGCGAAGACCATCGTGCTGGTCGGGCCGAACGGCGCCGGCAAGACTAATTTGATCGAAGCCATTTCCTTCTTCGCGCCGGGCCGCGGCCTGCGCCGTGCCAATCTCGACGAAGTGGCGTTCAGCGAGGGCGATGGCTCGTGGGCCGCCGCGGCCGAGATCGAAGGGGCGCTCGGCCTGGCCACGCTGGGCACCGGCATCGAGCGGCCGCTCGAAGACAGCGCGACAACTTTACGCAAATGCCGGATCGACCGCGAGCCGGTCGGCTCGGCCGCAGCCTTCGCCGATCATCTGCGCGTGGTGTGGCTGGTGCCGGCCATGGACACGCTATTCGTCGGCGCCCCGTCCGAGCGCCGCCGCTTTCTCGATCGGCTTGCGCTCGCGGTCGATGCCGAGCACGGCAGCAGGGTCAACGCGCTCGAACGCTCGCTACGTTCGCGCAACCGGCTGCTCGAGGAGGCGCGGCCCGATACCCATTGGCTGGACGCCGTCGAGCACGAGACCGCGGAGCTCGCCGTCGCGGTTGCCGGACAGCGTGTCGAGACCGTGCGCCGGCTCGACGGCGTGCTGGCAAGCCGCCGGGCTTCCGCATTTCCACCGGCGGAGATCGCGCTCGACGGCTGGATGGAAAAACTGATCCCGGAGCATCCGGCCATCGAGATCGAGGAGCGCTATCGCGCGGTGCTGCGCGACAATCGCGCCCGCGACGCCGCTGCGGGTCGCACCAGCGACGGCCCACATCTGACTGATCTCAAAGTGACCTACGCGCAAAAGGGCATCGCCGCTGCGGACGCCTCCACGGGCGAGCAGAAAGCTCTCCTCATCGGCCTCGTGCTCGCCCATGGGCGCTTGATCGCCGAGATGACCGGTTTTGCTCCGATCCTGCTGCTCGACGAAATCGTCGCCCATCTCGACCCGGCCCGACGCGCCGCGCTGCATATCGAGCTGGCGCAACTTGGCGGCCAGGTTTGGATGACAGGCGCCGATCCGGCGCTTTTCGCCGAGGTCGGCGATGACGCGATGATCATCGAGGTGGCGTCAGGCCGGTTGGAGCCGAGACGGCCAAACACAAATAACTGACTCTGGAACCTGATAATTCAGGCGCGCGGTTCCCACGAAGATTTGTTCTCCAATCTGATATGTGCGCTTGGCAGCACTGGAACCAGAGTGCGAGGAGCAATCTTAACCTCTCAGGGAGTAGAAACATCGATTGCTGAACAAGGCCCAATAACATGCCGGAACCGGCGGAAGACCAGATCGCTCGCAATCTCGCCAAGGCCATCGAGCGCCTGCACGAAGATCTGGAACGCGTGGAACTTTGGACCGAAGCGCTGAACTGTTTTCAGCGTCCGGTTCCGGATTATCAATCGGGCGAGCGTTATCTTTTGCCCACCCGGCCGCAGCGCCCGGACGCTCCTGCCTAGTCACAAATCGAAGATTGCTTCGGGGCACAGATTTATCGCCGTCAAAAGGCACCCCGACACCGCCATTTTACCGCCGCCGCAGCGACTATTTTCAGGCCCCGATTCGAGCCCCAAAATCGCCACGCGGAATCCTTGAAAAATGGCGATTTGACAATATCTTACCGGCATCCACTTTGTACTGTATCCAACCCCGTTTTCGTGTACAAGAAAAAGCGATTCTTTCGTGCTTTTCGCAAGCCTTCCGAAAGCTCATCTGAAAGTCCCTTAGGCATGGCCGAACCCGCCCGCAAAACCCCCGCTGCGCCCTCCGATTACGACGCCGAATCGATCAAGGTGCTCAAGGGCCTTGACGCCGTGCGCAAGCGGCCGGGCATGTATATCGGCGACACCGACGACGGCTCCGGCCTGCACCACATGGTCTACGAGGTCGTCGACAACGCCATCGACGAGGCGCTCGCCGGCTACGCCAAGGACGTCGTGGTCACGCTCAATCCCGACGGCTCCTGCACCGTGCGCGACGACGGTCGCGGCATCCCGGTCGACATCCACAAGGGTGAGGGCATTTCCGCCGCCGAGGTCATCATGACCCAGCTGCACGCCGGCGGAAAATTCGACCAGAACTCCTACAAGGTTTCCGGCGGCCTGCACGGCGTCGGCGTCTCGGTGGTCAACGCGCTGTCGGCCTGGCTCAAGCTCACCATCTGGCGCGACGGCAAGGCGCATTTCATGGAGTTCCATGACGGCGACGCGGTCGCGCCGCTCGCCGTGGTCGGCACCGCCCAGGACAAGCGCGGCACCGAAGTGACGTTTTTGCCGTCGAAGAAAACCTTCACCATGACGGAGTTCGACTTCGCCACCTTGGAGCACCGGCTGCGCGAGCTCGCCTTCCTCAATTCAGGCGTCACCATCGTGCTGTCCGACATGCGCCACGCCGTCGAGAAGCGCGAGGAGCTGCGCTACGAGGGCGGCGTCGAGGCCTTCGTCAAATATCTCGACCGCAACAAGACACCGCTGGTGCCGCAGCCGATCGTCATCAAGGCCGAGCGCGAGGGCGTCAGCGTCGATTGCGCGATGTGGTGGAACGACGGCTACCACGAGAGCGTGCTCTGCTTCACCAACAACATTCCGCAGCGCGACGGCGGCACGCATCTGGCCGGCTTCCGCGGCGCGCTGACGCGCCAGATCACCGGCTATGCCGAATCCGGCGGCGCCGCGCGCAAAGAAAAAGTCGCGCTGACCGGCGACGATTGCCGGGAAGGCTTGACGGCGGTGCTTTCGGTGAAGGTCGCAGACCCCAAATTCTCGTCGCAGACCAAGGACAAGTTGGTCTCCTCCGAAGTGCGGCCGGCGGTCGAGGGCATCGTCAACGACATGCTCAAGGCCTGGCTGGAAGAGCATCCGAGCGAGGCCAAGATCATCGTCGGCAAGGTGATCCAAGCCGCCGCCGCCCGCGAAGCCGCGCGAAAAGCGCGCGAGATGACGCGCAAAAGCGCACTCGGCATTACCTCGCTCCCGGGAAAACTCGCCGATTGCCAGGAGCGCGATCCGGCCAAGTCCGAGCTGTTCATCGTCGAGGGTGATTCCGCCGGCGGCAGCGCCAAGCAGGGCCGCAACCGTGAATTCCAGGCCGTCTTGCCGCTGCGCGGCAAGATTTTGAACGTCGAGCGGGCGCGCATGGACAAGATGCTGTCGTCCGAGCAGATCGGCACCCTGATCACCGCGCTCGGCACCGGCATCGGCGCCGACGAATTCAACGCCGACAAGCTGCGCTACCACAAGATCATCATCATGACCGACGCCGACGTCGACGGCGCCCATATCCGCACCTTGCTGCTGACGTTCTTCTACCGGCAGATGCGCGACATCATCGACCGCGGCCATCTCTACATCGCCCAGCCGCCGCTCTACAAAGTCTCGCGCGGCAAGTCCGAGCAATATTTGAAGGACGAGCGCGCGCTCGAGGATTATCTGATCGACACCGGGCTCGACGAAGCGGTGCTGCGATTGTCGTCGGGCGAAGAACGCGCCGGCAACGACCTGCGCAAGCTGGTCGAGGAGGCGCGCGCGATCCGCAATCTCCTGAACAATCTGCACAGCCGCTATAACCGCAAGGTGATCGAGCAAGCGGCCATCGCCGGCGTGCTGCATCCGCGGGTCACCAGCGATCTGGCGAGCGCCGCGGCGGCAGCCGGCTATATCGCGCGGCGCCTCGATGCGCTCGCCGACGAGACCGAGCGCGGCTGGCACGGCCAATTCGCCGAAGGCCAGGGTTTTCAGTTCGAGCGCACCGTGCGCGGCGTCAAGGAAATCGCGGTCATCGATTCCGCGCTGCTCGGCTCGGCCGATGCGCGCAAGCTCGACGAATATGCCCCCTCCTTGCAACAGACTTATCCGCGGCCGACGCCGCCTTTGATGCTGCGCAGGAAGGACGAGGAAACCGCCATCCACGGCCCGGTCGGCCTGTTCGAAGCGGTGATGGCGGCCGGCCGCAAAGGAATTTCGCTACAGCGCTACAAAGGCCTGGGCGAGATGAACCCCCAACAATTGTGGGAAACCACGCTGGACACCAACGCCCGCACCATGCTCCAGGTCAACGTCAAGGAGATCGACGAGGCCAACACCATCTTCGACGAGCTGATGGGCGACAAGGTCGAGCCGCGGCGGGTGTTTATCGAGGCTAATGCTCTGGTGGCGAGCGTGGATGTGTAGGGCTGTCATGCCCGCCAACGGGTCCGGCCCAAAGTGGCCGGCCCGATGACAAGCTCCGGCGGGCATCCAGCAATCTCCGCTCAATCCTGCTTGTTACCTGACTGCTGGATCATCCGCCTTCGGGGATGATGACAGCTAGAATAGATCGAAATACTCGTTCTGCTCCCACGCGGTCACTTCGCCGCCGCCGCTGGCTTCAGCCTTGAAGCGCGCCAATTCGGCCTCTTTGATGTGGGCGTAGTAGTCGACGAAATTTTTGCCGAAAGCTTTTCCGAACACCTCACTCGCTCGCAGCGCCGTCAGCGCTTCGCCGATATCCTTCGGCAGAAGCGGCGCCTTGGTCTCATACGGCGTATCCGCCGAAGGCCCGGGATCGCGCTTGTGCGTCATGCCGTCGAGGCCGGCATAGATCTGCGACGCCATGTAGAGATACGGGTTCGCCGCCGGCTCGCCGATCCGGTTTTCCAGGTGCGTTGCCGGATCGCCGGGCTGGCCGAGCACGCGCACCATGACGCCGCGATTGTCGCGCGCCCAGATGGCGCGGTCGGGGGCGAGCGTATAGGCGCGGTAGCGCTTGTAGCCGTTGATGGTCGGCGTGGAGAACGCGGCGGCGGCGTGGGCGTGGGTCAGGAGGCCGGCGAGGAAATGCAGGCCAGTTGCGGAGAGGCCTTCGCGCGCATTGCCGGCGAAGGCGTTGTTACCGCGTTTGCGGTCGAGCAGCGATTGGTGCAGGTGCCAGCCGCTGGAGAAAAGGTTCGGCTGCGCCGGCCGGCTCATG
>JBEKKM010000040.1:0-31012 GCA_050010715.1 Xanthobacteraceae bacterium
AGTCGCCTGTGAGTTTAACGTGAGGCGATGGGAGCCCTCACATCTTTACACGAAAACCGCGCCTGTAGCCCGCAGAATTTTTGATCATCAGTGCAAAACGACTTTTGCAACACAATCGGCCAACAGCAGACATCTCCGCCAATCCAATTCCTTGCCGGCAGCATCGTCAATTCGCAATGAAAAATCCGCTATGCTGCTCGCCCGCTACGAGATTTTACGTGTCTTCTGTCTGGTATAAGCCTCCGAAATAACGCGATGATTCCAAGAGTCGCTTTATTTTAAAAAGAAACTTCTGAATTTTCCGGAACTTTAGCTTCCGAGGCGAGTTATGCCCTTGCCCTGATAGTGGCAGACAGGGCTCTGATAGCCGTGAACAGGCAGGAAGAGCTCTCTGAGCTGCGGTGTGTTAATTGTCACGGCCGAAAGAGTTGTGATGGCCGTGATATTGGTTGTTGAGGACGATGTGTTTATCCGCCAAGTCGCGGAAATGATGATTCAGGATTGGGGTCACGATATACTTTCGGCCAGTGACGCAGAAGAGGCGCTTATATTCCTGCGATCCGCTCAACACATTGACGCACTCTTTACCGACATCTATCTGAAACATTCGGTCCTTGGCGGGTGTGAACTTGCTCACCAAGCCATCGAGCTTCGCCCGAAATTGCGCGTGCTCTACACGACAGGAAATGTTGTTACCGACAAAATGAAAGCTTTGTTTGTTGAAGGCACGGAATGCCTTCGTAAGCCATACACGCAACATCAGCTCGAAGACTGTGTTGCGGCTCTGCTCGCAGCGTGATGTCGAAATCGAAGGATTGATGAGGGAAAATGGCCGTATCCGATATTGCTGCGAGCGACATTGTTGAAACTGTGCCCAGCGCACTCATCGTCCTCGATAGAAATTTAAACATCACCTCTGCGAATCGTGCGTTCTACCAGACGTTTCGCACGAGCGCCGATGAGACTGAGGGATGTCATATTTACGATCTCGGAAACCGGCAGTGGGATATCCCCTCGCTACGGACCCTGCTCGAGAGCGTGATTCCCCATCGCGCATCGGTTGAAGGATTCGAGGTTGAGCATGATTTTCCGACCATTGGCCGGCGCACAATGCTGGTCAATGCCCGAAAGATTTTTCGCCCCGGCGACCATGATGGTTCCATCCTGCTCGCGATCGAGGATGTCAGCGAGGAGCGCGCGGCCCGAGTTGAGAGCAAGCGCTACTGGCAACTGATCCAAAGTATCGTCGACACGATCCGCGATCCCCTAGTCGTGCTCGAAGACGACATGACGATTGTGACTGCGAGCAAGGCGTTTTTGACGATATTCGGGATTACCCAGGCGGAGACGCATGGGCGGCGCGTCGCGGAACTTGGCCAGCATCAATGGGATGTACCGGCGCTTCGCCATTTGATGGAGAAGGTCCTCCCGGAAAACAAGCCCATCGAAAGTTTCGAAATCGAGGATAATTTTCCGGGTCTCGGCCGCCGTGTCTTCAACTTGAATGCTCGGAAAATTTCTCAACCGGGGAACCATGCCCATCGGATGCTCCTCGTCTTCGAGGACATCACGGACCGCAAGCAGCGGGAGCGTGACGCGGTGAGTTTGACGAACGAAATCTCTCACCGGATCAAGAATAACTTGCAGATCGTCGTCGGCTTGATCGCTTACGAAGCCAAATGGACCGCAGCTCCATGCGTTCAAGGCTATAAAGCCATGCAGGCACGAATTGGAGCCATTGCCGAGCTTTACGACTTGATATCTCAATCCAGCCGCGGCCAGACTGTCGCCGTGGACGCGTATCTGCGGGAAATCGCCAAGGCGATGTCAGCGAGTCTCATTGGAAACATGTCGGGCGTCGAAATAGAGGTTAAGGCCGAGCCGTTGGAAATCGATCCTGATCGCGCCGTACCCTTCGGCCTTCTGGTTAATGAGCTTGCGACGAACGCTATCAAGCATGCTTTTCCGCAGGGGACAGGACATGTCACGCTGAGCGTGGAAAAGGTCGGCGATCAAATTGAGCTGATTGTTGCCGATGACGGCGTGGGTATGAAGGATAAGGATTCGGCGAAGGTTCCGGAGAAGCGTGGTTCCGACTACGTGGCTATCTTCGTGCGTCAGCTTGGCGGCACGATCGCCCCGTCGGTATCGGAAGGAACTGGAACGATCGTTAGAATACGACTTCCCTTGCTGCTGGTCCCACCAGGGAGTGCCGAGCGCGTAGCTGCATAGTGCGCTTTCAGGCTGATCGGCGACGAAATCATCAGTCCGATTTTTCCAGTCTGTCTAGGTGGAAATCGTCAGGCGCGGCACTTCACGACCACGTTTTGGTGCGAACGGCATGAGTCGAGCCTGCACGCTCATAACCCAAGAGACTTTAAGTTCATTAATAGCTATTGAGTCCGCCACCGGATTGAGCCCAGAGAGAGTCCGCTAATGGAATGGTCCGGCCGTGCTCCTGCCCCGCCAGTCAGAAGATCGACACTTCTGCATCAATGCCGAATGCACCTTTCGCAATGCAGTAAATGACGGTCGCGAAATGACGCTGTGGGTCAAAAACGGACATGACGACAACTCCGCGCGATGTTCGCTTTTCCCCCAAAAGCAGACCAAAAGCAGACATTGGCTGCGTGTTTATGAGTCCACGCCCTGATCAAAAATAGCCGCGGCTGCGCCAAAAACGCTCGGCGGCCGGATGCAGCGGCACGCATTGCGGCGTGTCGAGCGCTTCGCGCGCCATGCGCTCGACCGGCAGATGGCCCGGCTCCTCCCACGGAATGCGCGCTTTGCGCGCATCGAGGCCGGCGCAAATCTGCGTCACCAGCGTGTCGTCGGCCTCGGCATGGACGAACACCGTCCAGCCGGAAAAATCGAGCGACAGCACGTCGTGCGGCAGTTTCGGATAGACCGATTGCGGCAGCACGGCGCGGCGATAGCCGGTTGCCTCGAGTTTTGCGACGGTGGTCTCGGCGAGCGGCAGGATGGTGATCCCGGCATCGAGCACCTGCGGTACCCAAGAATGCGCGGCCTCGTCGAAGATCGCATCGACGTCGCCGCGGATCAACGCCTTGAATGTTTCGGTGTACGGCCACGGCACGCTGCCTGACTTGCGTACTTCGCCGCCCCAGCGCGCAATGTCGTCGCGCGAAAAGCCCGCCGCCGCTGCGACGTCGTCGAACATGTGATGCAGGCTGTGGTCCGGGGTGGCGCGCATCAGGATGCGCAGCCTTGGCTTTCGCACCGGAATGTCTTCGAAACGCATCAGGCCGGTCTCGGGCCGTACCGCGAACACGAACTGATCCCATGACGGAATGACGGCGATGGCGCGGACCGGCATCGGTTGTTTGAAGATGCCCTGCCCGCGCAACGCGACCGAAAGCACTGTGGCGGGGTTGATCATGGCGAGATCGATCTCGCGCGCCGCTACCGCGAAAATGCCTTCGGCAGAGCTCACGGCGGAAAACCTCGCCGGCTTGCCGCCGCGCGAATGCTGCAGCACCACCTTGGGCAAAATATAATCCGGCACCGCGTCGGCGGCGGCGCCGCCCGCCATTTCCGAGGCGATTTCCAGAACGAGGCGCGAGCGCGTGACGTTGGGATTGGTGATGGGCGTGGTTGCGGTGGTCATCGTTCGATTGATTCCTGTTACGGCGTGACCGGCAGGAATTGCGTGGTGAACAGCACGTCGTCGGCCGGCCGGTCGTGCAACGTTCCCATATCGATGAAGGACTGTTTCAGCGCCGCCACCGCCTGCGCATCGAAGCGGCCGTCGTCGATGAACATCCCGGCCTCGAAATCGTAATCCTTGCCGACCACCGCTGCGCTCTGATGCAGCACGCGCTCGGCCAGGCCTGAGGTTTCGTCGCGATGGGTTTTCATGAACGCGATCGCGGCAAAGAAGCCATTGAGGAAGCGGCGCACAGTCTCGGGCTTGTTCGCGACCAGGGATTTCTGCGCGAACACCACGTGGGTGATGAAATGCGGCGCGTAGCGATCCATCGACGCCAGCATGCGACCCTGCTTGCGCTCTTCGAGCCCGAAACCGGCTTCGGTCGACAGCACCACGGCGTCGACTTGCTTCGCTTTGAGGGCGGCGATGCTGATCTCGACCGCGCCCAACGGCACGGCGCGGATGCCATCCTGGCCCCAACCTTCTTGAATGGCCATCTGCTTGGCCAGCCAGTCGCTGAGCGAGCCCACCGACGACACCGCGATCAGCTTGCCTTTCAGGTCGGCGATTGTTTTGATCGGCGAATCTTCGAGCACGATCGCCGAAATGTTGCGCGGCGGGCCGGCGAAAGCGGCGACGCCGATCGCCGGCGAGCCCTTGGCGACGAACGCCAGCCCCGGTCCGCTGCCGAGCCCGATATCGATGCTGCCGGAGGCAAGCGCCTGCTGCACCTTGGCGTCGCCGCCGAGATCGGCGCTGTCGACATCGAGTCCCTGCTTGGCGAAGAAGCCTTGCGCGATGCCGACATCGACCGGCAGAAAGGTCCAGGCGGTGCCTTGCGCCTTGCCGACATGGATTTGCTCGTTGGCGCGCGCGGCGGGTGCGCCCACGAGCGTGACGGCCGCGACCAGCAATAGGCCGCCAAAGCACGATGTGCGTTGCGATACGTTCATGATCCTTCTCTGCGATTTAATCCGGCGTGATGCCGGCGTCGCGGATGACCTTGCCGTAGCGGGCGTGATCGGCTGCAATCTTGGCGGTGAGATGCTGGCTGTCGAGAAACTTAAGATCGTAGCCGAGCGGCGATGTCTTTTCCTTCACATCCGGCAGCTTGTCGATTGCGGCAATCTCGCGGCTGACACGTTCGATCATATCGCGCGGCATCTTCGCCGGTCCGGCGATGCCGAACCAGACGCTGACGTCAAAACCCGGCACGCCGCTCTCGTTGAGCGTCGGCACGTTCGGCAACAGCGCGATGCGTTCGAGGGAGCCGACGGCGAGCGGTTTTATCTTGCCGGCCTCGACATATTGCATGACGACGTTGGGCGTCGCCCAGATCAGCGGGATTTGGCCGCCGAGCAGATCGTTGAGCGCGGGCGCGGTGCCCTTATACGGCACGTGCGTGATGTCGATGCCGGCTGAGGCATTGAGCATGGCGACAGCGAGATGGTGCGGCGAGCCGATGCCGGGCGTGCCGACCGAGAGCTTGCCCGGATTGGCCTTGGCGTAGGCGATCAGCTCCGTGACATTCGACACCGGCAGCGACGCATTGGCGAACAGGAGCAACGGTGTCGTCGCCATTTGCGCCACCGGCGCGAAATCGGCGACGACGTCGAACGGCACATTCTTATGCAGCCACTTCTGCAACACCGCCGAGGTCTCAATGACCACCATGGTGTGGCCGTCCGGCACGGCCTTGGCGACCGAGTCGAGGCCGACGACACCGCCCGCGCCGGGCCGGTTCTCGACCACCCAAGGCTGCTTGAGCCGCTCCGCGAGCTGAGCGGCGAAGATGCGGCCGATGGTGTCGACCCCGCCGCCGGCGGCGATCGGAACGACCAGGGTGATCGGGCGGGTATCGCCGGCCGGCGCCTGCGCGGAGGCGTCGATCGTGGCGGCGGCGGCGGCGATTCCGAGCCCCAAGATCAAGAGCTTATGGGCTCTCCGCATTGTTCCCTCCCGCCGACACTATATTGCTTATCAAGAGCGTAACGCGCGGCCACACACAGGACAAACCACCGGCGTTGCCGCCCCGTCGAATCTGGTCTAAGACCCCCTCGCGCGGGGCCGAGCCCCGGCGCCGGGCGGCGTGCGTTCAGCAAAAGTGGTCGCCGGTTTTGCGTCCGAACGCACGCCCATTTTAAGTAAGCGCTTTCCGGGCGGCTGACCGGGTTCCACTCAGCCTGAAAGCGCGGGACGCGCGACAGGCGCGCCCTTTTTTTGTGCCCCGAAAGGCCTTTATGCCCAAGCGGACCGACATCTCGACGATCCTGATCATCGGCGCCGGCCCGATCGTGATCGGCCAGGCCTGCGAGTTCGATTATTCGGGGACGCAAGCCTGCAAGGCGCTCAAGGCCGAGGGCTATCGCGTCGTGCTGGTCAATTCCAATCCGGCCACCATCATGACCGATCCGGACCTGGCCGACGCCACCTATATCGAGCCGATCACGCCGGAGATCGTCACCCAGATCATCGAGAAGGAACGCCACGCCGTCCCAGGCGGCTTCGGGCTGTTGCCGACTATGGGCGGGCAGACCGCGCTCAACACCGCGCTGTCGCTGCGCAAGATGGGCACCTTGGAAAAATTCGACGTCACCATGATCGGCGCCACCGCCGACGCCATCGACAAGGCCGAGGATAGGAAATTGTTTCGCGAGGCGATGACGAAGATCGGCCTGGAGACGCCGCGCTCGCATCAGGTCAAGACCCTGATCCAGGCGCTCGAAGCGCTCGAGGACATCGGGCTGCCCGCCATCATCCGCCCGTCGTTCACGCTCGGCGGCACCGGCGGCGGCATCGCCTACAACAAGGCCGAGTTCATCGAGATCGTCGAACGCGGCATCGACGCCTCGCCGACCTCCGAAGTGCTGATCGAGGAATCGGTGCTCGGCTGGAAAGAGTTCGAGATGGAGGTGGTGCGCGACAAGAAGGACAATTGCATCATCATCTGCTCGATCGAAAACCTCGATCCGATGGGCGTGCATACCGGCGATTCGATCACCATCGCGCCGGCGCTGACCTTGACCGACAAGGAATATCAGATCATGCGAGACGCCTCGATCGCGGTGTTGCGCGAGATCGGCGTCGAGACCGGCGGCTCCAACGTGCAGTTCGCCGTCAATCCGGCCGACGGCCGCCTCGTCATTATCGAAATGAATCCGCGGGTGTCGCGCTCTTCGGCGCTGGCGTCGAAGGCGACCGGCTTCCCGATCGCCAAGGTCGCGGCCAAGCTCGCGGTCGGCTACACGCTTGACGAGATCGCCAACGATATCACCGGCGGCGCCACGCCGGCATCATTCGAGCCGACCATCGATTACATCGTTACCAAAATCCCGCGCTTTGCCTTTGAGAAATTTCCCGGCGCCGAGCCGATCCTGACCACGTCAATGAAATCGGTCGGCGAGGCGATGGCGATCGGGCGGACGTTCCAGGAGAGTTTGCAGAAGGCATTGAGGTCGCTGGAAACCGGTCTCACCGGCCTCGACGAGATCACCATCCCCGGCCTCGGCCAAGGCGACGACAAGAGCGCGATCCGCGCCGCGCTCGGCACGCCGACGCCCGACCGCCTTCTGGCTGTGGCGCAGGCCATGCGGCTCGGCATGAGCGACAGCGAAATCCACACCGCCTGCCGCATCGATCCGTGGTTTTTGGCGCAGATCCGCAGCATCGTCGAGACTGAAGCCGAAATCCGCGCCAAGGGGCTGCCCACCAAGGCCGGCGCGCTGCGCCGGCTCAAAGCAAAAGGCTTTTCCGATGCCCGGCTCGCCAAGCTCACCGGCGAGACCGCGGCGGCCGTTACGCAAAGACGCCATGATCTCGGCGTGCGGCCGGTGTTCAAGCGCATCGACACCTGCGCCGCCGAGTTCGCCTCGCCCACGGCCTATATGTATTCGACCTACGACGTGCCGTTCGCCGGCCGCGCCGTCGATGAGGCGGCGCCGTCCGCCTTGAAGAAAGTCATCATCCTCGGCGGCGGCCCGAACCGCATCGGCCAGGGCATCGAGTTCGATTACTGCTGCTGCCACGCCGCCTTCGCGCTCAAAGACGCCGGCTATGAGACCATCATGGTCAATTGCAATCCGGAGACCGTGTCGACGGATTACGATACGTCGAACCGGCTCTATTTCGAGCCGCTCACCGCGGAAGACGTGCTCGAAATCATCGACACCGAACGCGGCAACGGCACGCTGCACGGCGTCATCGTGCAATTCGGCGGCCAGACGCCGCTGAAGCTCGCCGAGCCATTGGAACAAGCCAATGTACCGATCCTCGGCACCTCGCCCGACGCCATCGATCTCGCCGAAGACCGCGACCGCTTCAAGCAATTGCTCGATCGCTTGAAACTGCGGCAGCCGAAGAGCGGCATCGCCACCAGCCCCGAGAAGGCGCGCGCCATTGCCGAGGAGATCGGCTACCCGATCGTGATCCGGCCGTCTTATGTGCTCGGCGGCCGCGGCATGGAGATCGTGTACGACTCGGCCCAGATCGACCGCTATCTGGTCCGCCTGACGTCCGATCTCGATCGGCCGTCCGAGCTTGCCGTCTCCGACCGGCGGCCGCTGTTGATCGACCGCTATCTCACCGACGCCATCGAGGTCGACGTCGATTGCCTGGCCGACGGCAAGGACACCTACATTGCCGGCATCATGGAGCACATCGAGGAAGCCGGCATTCACTCGGGCGATTCAGCCTGCTCGTTGCCGCCGCACAATCTGTCGGCCGCCGTCATCGCCGAGCTCGACCGGCAGACCCGTGCGCTGGCGCTGACGCTCAAAGTCGGCGGCCTGATGAACGTGCAATACGCCATCAAGGACGGCGACATCTATGTGCTCGAAGTCAATCCGCGCGCCTCACGCACGGTGCCGTTCGTCGCCAAGGTGATCGGGCTGCCGGTCGCCAAGATCGCGGCGCGCATCATGGCCGGCGAGACGCTGAAAAGCTTTGCGCTCAAGCCGCAGCGTTTCGAGCCCGGCGCCGCGCGCCATGTCGGCGTCAAGGAGGCGGTATTCCCGTTCGCGCGGTTCGGGCCGGCGGTCGATACCGTGCTCGGCCCGGAGATGAAGTCGACCGGCGAGGTTATGGGCATCGCCCGCGACTACAACGTCGCCTTCGTCAAAAGCCAGCTCGGCGGCGGCTCGCGGCTGCCGAAAACCGGCACCGTTTTCGTCTCGGTCAAGGACGCCGACAAGGTGCGCATCCTGGAGGCGACCCGGCTGCTCGCCGGACTTGGCTTCAAGGTGCTGGCGACCTCGGGAACCCAGCGCTACCTCGCCGAACAGGGCGTCGCCGCGGTCAAGATCAACAAAGTGGCGGAAGGCCGCCCCCATATCGTCGACGCCATCAAAAACGGCGAAGTTCAGCTGGTTTTCAACACCACCGAGGGGGCCACGGCGCTGGCGGATAGCCGGTCGCTCAGGCGCGCAGCCCTCTTGCATAAAGTGCCGTACTACACCACTCTCTCGGGGGCCGTCGCCGCAGCGCAGGGCATCAAAGCTTATCTTGGGGGCGACCTCGAGGTGTGTGCGCTGCAGAGCTATTTTGGGGCCGAAGCCGAAACTGATCAGGAATCGGGGCGGCCGCAGCGGCGGTACGTGTAGAGCCAGGGTTTGGGGTCGCGTGACCGGGCAAAAGCTTTCGGTCCGCGACCTGAATTTTGTCTCTGCTCCCTTGTTTGGAGGTTTGCGACCAATGGATAAAATCCCGATGACGGCGGCGGGTTATTCCGCGCTCGAGGCCGAGCTCAAGCATTGCCAGCAGGTGGAACGCCCGCGCATCATCCAGCAGATTACCGACGCGCGCACGCACGGCGATCTGTCGGAGAACGCCGAATATCACGCCGCGAAGGAATCGCAATCGCTCAACGAGGGCCGCATCGCCGAGCTCGAGGACAAGCTGGCGCGCGCCGAAGTCATCGACGTGTCGAAGCTGTCCGGCGACACCATCACCTTCGGCGCGACGGTTACGCTGATCGACGAGGACACCGACAAAAAGGCGGTGTGGCAGATCGTCGGCGAGCCGGAGGCCGACGCCAAGAAGGGCAAGATCTCCATCACCTCGCCGCTCGCCCGCGCGCTGGTCGGCAAAAAGAAAGGCGCGCAGGTCGAGGTCGTCACGCCGGGCGGCGCCAAGGCGTACGAGGTCGTCAAGCTGGAGTGGAAATGACGGCGCCGTCATTCCGGGGCCGAGCGCAGTTCGGAACCCGGAATCCATAATCCCGGCGCCGGAAGGCGACTGTACGGTTTCCAACACCCTCACAATTCGTGATTATGGATTCCAGGCTCGCGCTTTGCGCGCCCCGGAATGACGTGAGGGGCCACTCATGAAATTCGGCGTATTCGACCACATGGACGATGCGGGCATTCCGCATGGCGAGCTGTTTGCCGGCCGGCTGCGGCTTGCCGAGGCTTACGACCGCGCGGGCTTTTACGGCTATCACCTCGCCGAGCATCACGGCACGCCGATCGGCTGCGCCGCTTCGCCTGGCATTTTCCTCGCCGCGCTGGCGCAGCGCACCGAAAAGCTGCGCTTCGGCCCGCTGGTTTATCTGTTGCCGTTCTATCATCCGCTGCGCCTGATCGAAGAAATCTGCATGCTCGACCAGTTGAGCGGCGGGCGGCTCGAGCTCGGCATCGGCCGCGGCGTGTCGCCATTCGAGACCGCGAACTACGCGCTCGACTTTTCGCAAACCGGCGCGATGTACCACGAAGCGTTTCAGGTGCTGCTCAAGGGCCTCGCCGCCGATGAGCTGACCTTCGAAGGCAAATTCTACCGCTTCGACAAAGTGCCGATGGTGCTCAAGCCGGTGCAGCGGCCGCATCCGCCGCTGTGGTACGGCGTCAGCATTCCTGACAATGCCGATTGGCCGGCGGCAAACGACGTCAACGTCGTGTCGCTGGCGCCGCCGGCTGCGGTGCGTCCGATCTTCGAGCGCTACCTCGCCACCCGCCGCAAGCTCGGCAAGGGTGACACCACGCTGCGCGGCGTCGGCCGCCATGTCGTGGTCGCCGACACCGATGCGAAGGCGCTGGCGATCGCGCGGCGCGCCTACCCGCGCTGGCGAACCAATTTCTTCTGGCTGTTCAGACGCCACGGCTCGGCGCCGCGGGTCGGCGATCTCTATCCGGAAAGTTTTGACCAATTGGCGGCGCTCAAGACCGCGGTCGCCGGCTCGCCGCAGACCGTACGCGATTTCATCGCCGCCGAGATCGAGGCGACCAGCGCGAACTACTTCGTGCCCTGGCTCGCCTTTGGCGACATGACGGTCGACGAGGCCCTGAACTCGGCCGATCTGTTCGCCCGCGAGGTCATGCCGGCGTTCGGGTGACAGGGGTCAGGAAGCCGGCTTTCCCCTGCTTCCTGACCCGCGTCCCTTGCATAGCTCGCCAAAATCCCTAAATTCTCGAGTCTATGGCTGCGCGCCTGCCGGACCCGCAAAACCTGCGAATTCGGCTTTATCTTCAAAGACCGCATCCGGCTTTCGGGGCTCTCGGCGGGTCGATTCGTGCCTCAAAACCTGCCGCAACGGACGAGTTAAGGCGGTGAGCAAAACCACCCACGCCAAGGTCGTGATTATTGGCTCAGGCCCCGCCGGCTACACGGCGGCGATCTATGCAGCGCGCGCCATGCTCGACCCGATCATGATCCAGGGCGTGCAGGCCGGCGGCCAGCTCACCACCACCACCGACGTCGAGAACTATCCGGGCTTCGCCGACGTCATCCAGGGGCCTTGGCTCATGGAGCAGATGGAGAAGCAGGCCGCCCATGTCGGCACCAAGATGGTCCCCGACCATGTCAACAAGGTCGACCTGTCGCGGCGGCCGTTTCGCATCGAATGCGACTCCGGCGAGGTCTATGTCGCCGAGACGCTCATCCTCGCTACCGGCGCCCAGGCACGCTGGCTCGATCTGCCGTCGGAGCAGAAATTCCGCGGCTATGGCGTGTCCGCCTGCGCCACCTGCGACGGCTTCTTTTATCGCGGCAAAGAGGTGCTGGTGATCGGCGGCGGCAACACCGCGGTCGAGGAAGCGCTGTTTCTCACCAATTTCGCATCCAAGGTCACGCTGGTGCACCGCCGCGACAGCCTGCGCGCCGAGAAGATCTTGCAGGACCGGCTGTTCAAGCACCCCAAGATCGAAGTGGTCTGGGATACCGCGCTCGACGACGTCCGCGGCGGCGAGAACCCCCTCAAGGTCACCCATGCGCGGCTGAAGCATCTCAAAACCGGCGTCGTCAGCGAGCGCACCGTCGACGGCATCTTTATCGCCATCGGCCACGCGCCGGCGACCGAATTGGTCGCAGGCCAAGTCGAGATGAAGCCGTCGGGCTACATCAAGACCGCACCCCATTCCACCGCCACCTCGGTGCCCGGCCTGTTCGCCGCCGGCGACGTCGCCGACGAGGTTTATCGCCAGGCCGTCACCGCCGCAGGCCTTGGCTGCATGGCGGCGCTCGAAGCCGAACGTTTCCTCGCCGCCCACGCCGAGCACCGCGCCGCGGCCGAATGAGCAGGTCTCTCCCGCCAGCGGAGAGAAAGAAAGTACGACAATGGATTGGGACAAACTGAAAGTTTTCCACGCCGCCGCCGAGGCCGGCAGCTTCACCCACGCCGGTGAGCAGCTCGGCCTGTCGCAATCGGCGGTGTCGCGGCAAGTGAGCGCGCTCGAACAGGAGCTTTCGGTCTCGCTGTTTCACCGCCACGCCCGCGGCCTGATCCTGACCGAGCAGGGCGAATTGCTGTTCCGCACCGCCCACGATGTCTTCATGAAGCTCGAAGCGGCGCGCGCCAAATTGACCGACAGCCGCGAGCGGCCGAACGGCGACCTGCGCGTGACCACGACGCCGGGCATCGGCATCCATTGGCTTACGCCGCGGCTCGGCGAATTCATCGAGCTTTACCCGGAAATCCACATCACGCTCTTGACCACCGACGAGGAGCTTGACCTCGCCATGCGCGAGGCCGATGTCGCCATTCGCCTGCGCCAGCCGACGCAGCCCGACCTGATCCAACGCAAGCTGTTCTCGGTGCACTTCCACGTTTATGCCTCGCCGGAATATCTCAAGCGCTTCGGCACGCCGCGGGCGTTCGACGATCTCGACAATCATCGCGTGCTGGTGCTCGGCGGCAACGTGCCGCCCTATCTGCAGCGCTCGCGCTGGCTGATCGAAGTGGCGCGAGACGGCAAGGGCCCGCGCACGCCGCACCTGGTGATCAACAATATCCTCGGCATCTTGCGCGCCTGCCAGCGCGGCATCGGCATCGCCATGCTGCCGGATTATCTGGTCGAGGAGAACGGCGGCCTGGTGCAGCTGTTCGGCGAGGCCGAGGCGCCGGCGCTCGACGCCTACTTCGTCTATCCCGAAGAGCTTAAGACCGTGGCGCGCGTGCAGGCGTTCCGCGATTTTCTCGTCGCCAACGCGCAGCGTTGGAATTTCTAAAGTCCACCGTCATTGCGAGCGACGCGAAGGATCGCTGGCATTCGCGACATCGTGACGCGAGAGGAGTGTGGCAAATTGCGCACGCGTTGCCCGCGTTTACGCGGCGATTATGCGCGCACTTATCCACCTTGCGACGACCGCATGGCTGGCATGTCACCCCCTGCGTTGTGTGCCCGTATCGCGACTCGCATACTGTGAATGTGCTGCTCGGCAAGCGGTCGCCTCATCCTCCCAGATTGGCGATTTGTAATGCCGGGCAGATGTTCCCCTCTGGAAGGTGAATCGTCGACGCCCCCACGTCGACGAACTAAACCGGGCCCGCAAGGGCCCGGTTTTCTTTTGGCTGGCGTTCGCGCGATGTATTCTGCAATCAACACATTGCGGGTCGGAGCGCGGCTTATGAAGATTTCCATCCTCGACGACTACCACGATACCCTGCGCACCCTGCCCTGCTTCGCCAAGCTCAAGGGCCATGACGTCACCGTATGGAACGATCACGTCCAGGACACCGACGCGCTCGCTGAGCGGCTGCGCGACACCGAAGCGCTGGTGCTGATCCGCGAGCGGACCAAGATCCGCGGCCCCCTGCTCGACCGCCTACCCGAGCTCAAGCTGATCAGCCAGCGCAGCGTCTATCCGCATATCGACGTCGAGGCCTGTACCCGGCTCGGCATCATCCTGTCGTCGAGCCAGCACCCGGGCGCGCCGTCGCACGCCACCGCGGAAATGACCTGGGCTCTGATCCTTGCCGCCGCGCGCCAGATTCCGCAGCAGATGGCGTCGCTCAAAGCGGGGCGATGGCAGATGGGCGTCGGCTCGACGTTGCGCGGTAAGACGCTGGGTATCTACGGCTACGGGCGCATCGGTGGCGTGGTCGCCGGCTATGGCCGCGCCTTCGGCATGAATGTGCAAGTGTGGGCGCGCCCCGCGACATTGGCCAAAGCGAAGGGGGACGGCTACGCGACCGCGGTCAGCAAGGAGGCATTCTTCGCCGACTGCGACGTCATCTCGCTGCACATGCGGCTTGTCGATGCGACCCGCCACATCGTCACCGCGGCCGATATGGCGCGGATGAAACCGACGTCTTTGCTGGTCAATACCAGCCGCGCGCCGTTGATCGAGCCCGGCGCGCTGGTCGAGGCGCTGCGCAAAGGCCGCCCAGGCATGGCAGCGGTCGATGTCTACGAGGAGGAGCCGGTGGTCGACAAAGCCCATCCGCTGCTCAACATGCCGAACGTGATCTGCACGCCGCATATCGGCTACGTGACGCGCGAGGAATACGAGACGCAATTCGTCGACATTTTCGACCAGATACTGGCTTATGCCGCGGGCAAACCCATCAATGTCATCAATACCGACGTGCTGAGCCACGCTCGTTGAAAACGAAAAATTTATGCCGGCTCCAAACCCTTGGCCTTGAGCACGCGCTTCGCTTCCGGCGTGGTGAGGAACGTAATCACCGCCTTGCCCGCTTCGGCGTAGCTCGCATTGGTCGGAATGCCGGCGACGAATGGCGTCACCATTTGGATTTCAGGCGGCAGCGGTCCGACCACGTCGATGCCGTCGACCGCCATCAGTTCCGCCATCTGCTGAATGCCGATGTCGGCCTCGCCGCGCAGCACGACGAGGCCGGCGAGGCCGGCGGCGCCGCCGGCGCCGTATTTCGCTTTCGTCTGCATCGCTTCGGCTATGCCGAGTTGCTCGAAAACCTTGGCGAGGTGAACGCCGCTCTGGCCGCCGCCGACCGGTTTTGAGCAGGCGATCGATTTCGCCTCGAGCATGGCGCGCTTGAAACTTTCGACCGATGAAATGTCCGGTTTCGGCGCGCCTTTTTGCACCGCGACGCCGATCGACGATTTCGCAATGTCGACGATACTGCCGGCAACCATCTTGCCGCTCGCAACCAGATCGCGGGCGCCGGACGCGGACACGATCGCCATGTCGGCCACCTCGCCTTCGCCAAGCTGTTTCTCGAGCCGCAACGACGGCCCGAGCGTCACGGCGAGGCGGTTGCCGGTTGCGCGTTCAAAGGCCGGCGCCAGTTCCTCGAACACCGTCTTCATCGCCGTAGTGCTGAGCACCTTGATGTCGATGGGCGACATTATGAGTCGCGGCCCTGCGTAATCACGTTAAGCAGCGCCGGCGTGCCGGACCGCACCGCATCGAAGGCGCGCTTGAGCGCCGCCGGCAGATCGCCGGGCTCGACGACTTTTTCGCCGACGCCGCCGCAGGTGGTGATCACCTTCTCGTAGTCTGGCGAAGGTTTCAGCTCGGTCAGCGGCATGATGTTGGCCTTGGCGGCGTAGCCGCCGGGAAATACGTCGAGGGTGGAGGCCCGTACCGCGTGCCAGCTTTGATTGTTGGCGATGATGGTCAGGGTCGGCAGGCTTTCGGCGCGGCCGACATAATGGAACGGCAGCGGGTTGCCGAACATGTAGGAGCCGTCGCCGACGATCGAGATCACCTCGCGCTCGGGCGCGGCGAGCTTTGCGCCCAGCGCCGCGCCGAGTCCGAAGCCCAGCCCGCCGGCCAAGAGGCTGCCCATATAGCTGCCCTGCCTGGTCAATTGCAGCTGGCTGATCGGCACGCCGAGCTCGTTGATGATGATGGCGTCCTCGGTTTTCAGCTCGTTGAGGCAGGCGGCGATGTGCGACGTCGAGATCGGCGTGCGCGACCGTGCGGCCTCCAGCGCGCGGCGCCGCGCAGCAACAAGCTCTTCGCGCAACGCCGCGATCGCCTTGCGCCGCGTCTCGACGTCGTCGCGCTTCATCCGCTTGCGCAAGGCTTCGCGCAACAGTGGCAGCGCGCCGCGGGTCGTGCCGGCGATCAACAGATCGGCCTCGAAATCGCGGAACGGATATTGCGTCTGCAGCGGATCGGGCGCGAGGTGGATGATCTTGGCGTCGCGGCCCGGCGATACCGCTTTGGGAACCCACGGCACCGGCGCATCGAGCACCAGCACGACGTCGGCGCGCGGCAACAGCGCCTTGACGTCGAAGCCGAGATTCATCGGGTGATTGGACGGCAGGTTGAGGTCGTTTGGCTCGCCCTGCACCACCGGCAATGCGAACTCTTCGGTCAGCGCCGCGAACGCGGCGAAGGCTTCGGGCGAACGGCCCAGTGCAGACGTCAGGATCAGCGGAAACTGCGCACCGGCGAGCAGATCGGCCGCTGCATCGATCGCCTCACGCGACGGCACCGCCGCCATGGCGCCGAGCGGACGCTCTTCAACGCGGCGCGGCGTGATCGCGGCATCCGAAAGCACTTCGCGCGGCAAGGTGAGATAGACCGGGCCGCGCGGCTCGCTCATGGCGATATCCAGCGCGCGGTCGACGATCGCCGCGACCGGCTGGCCGGAGCGCAGTTCGTAGTCCCATTTAGTGAATTCGCGCACCATGCCGCCCTGGTCGAACGATTCTTGGCCCCAATGGATCGGCCGATTGCGCGAGGCGTGATGCCCGGTCTCGGTGATCGGCGTGCGGCCGGCGGCGAGCAGGATCGGAATATTATCGCGCGCGGCATTCATCAGGCCGTTGACCGTATTGCCGGTCCCGACGGTGACATGGACCATGACGGCGGCCGGCTTGCCGGCGATCTTGTAGTAGCCGTGCGCCATGGCCATGGCGACGTTCTCGTGCGGCACGGTGATGACGCGGGGAAATTTGCGCCTGCCATTGGCGTTCATGGCGAGCGATTCGATCACTGGCGCGAAATCCGTCCCGGCATTGGCGAACACATAATCGATGCCGCGCTCGGCGAGCCGCGCCAAGTAGGCCTGCGCGGAAATATCCTGGGATTCGGGATTAAGCATCGCTCGGTCCTGTTGGCGTTTCCGGGAGACTGAAGGCTGATTGGGGCCGCACCATAGAGGCCAAACTACCGCTCCGATAGGCCTCCCTCCGCAGCCGATCCTCTGAGCGCATGGCGGCCATCAACTTCGTGTGAAATCCCCACCTTCCCAGATCAAATCCCACGCCGGCCCGTAACTGCCTCTATGCAAGTGCCGTACAACACCGCCACATTATCGCTACCGAGAAGAATCGCCGACCACGGCCCCGGAGGGACACATGTTCACACGCCGACAAGCCCTATACGCCGGCGGCGCCGGCCTCGCTGCGCTCGCCATCGGCCGCCTGGCGAGCCCCCATGCCGCGAAGGCGACGACCAATTACGAAGTCACCCACACCGACGCGGAATGGCGCAAGCTTTTGACGCCGGCGCAATATGACGTACTGCGCCAGGAAGGCACCGAGCGGCCGTTCACCAGCGCGCTGCTCAACGAGCATCGCGACGGCACGTTCGCCTGCGCCGGCTGCGACCTGCCGCTGTTCTCGTCGAAGACCAAGTTCGAAAGCGGCACCGGCTGGCCGAGCTTTTGGGCGCCGCTCGACAAGGCGGTCGACGAGACCACCGACCGCTCGTTCGGCATGACGCGCACCGCGGTGTCGTGCCATCGCTGCGGCGGCCATCTCGGCCACGTCTTCAACGACGGGCCGAAGCCGACCGGCTTGCGCTATTGCATGAACGGCGTGGCGCTGAAATTCGCGCCGGCCCCCTCCGGGGCGAGTTGATGCAGCTGATGCAATAATTAGGCGGGTCCGGCGTTAGTAACGGGACAAGCGCTGCAACGCGAAGGGAGCCGGCCATGCCAATCTTGCTTTTGATGCTGGGAATTCTCGTTGCCATCGCCGCGATCGGCACGCATGCACAGGCGCAAAATTATCCGTGGTGCGCGATCTACGGCGGCGGCAGCGCCGGCGGCGGCCGCAATTGCGGTTTCACCACCTTCGAGCAATGCATGGCGACCATCAGCGGCATCGGCGGCACCTGCCAGCAAAACACCACATATCGGCCTGGAACGCAGAACCAGTCCTCGATCCCGTCGTCACGCAAAAACTGGCAGCAAAAGTGGTAGCGCGCTGACCGCGTAGCCCGCTCAGGTCCCGACCTTCAGCTCCGAAACCAAGCCGCGTAGCGCCGCCACCGTGCTCAGCGCCACGATGCGGCCGGTGCGCGGGTTCTCCTCCGACGGCACGTTCTCGATCGACATGGCAAAGCGCGCGGTGTCGGCGTCGACTTCGATGCGGTGGGTGTTGCGGTCGAGCGCCGGATCGGCCCAGATTTCGAGCCGTGTTCGTTCAGGGCCGATGCCGGCGAGGCTGAGCGCGGCGGCGACATTGACGTTAGCAGGAAAGCCGCGCGCGCCCTCGCCCGCCGTGCCGTCGAACACCTTGCGCGCGGTGTTCAAACCTTTGAGCGATATGCCGCGCTCGACCAGATAAGGCGCGCCGTCGAGGCCGTTCGGCGGCTTGCGCGTGATCATGGTGACCGAATGGATCGTGCCTTCGGCGGCGGCGCGCACCGCGTCGAGCCCGATCAGGCCGCCGGTCGGCACCAGGATGCGCGCGCCCGTCTCCTTCGCCCGTGCCACCAGATCCCAACTGTCCAGAAGCTGGCCGACGCTGAGCGGCATGAACAGCTTGCCGCGCTCGATGACCGACAGCGCCACCGCGCGGAACATGGCCGGCGGCAGGCATTCGACCACCAGGTCGCAGGTTTCCGCGAGCGCCTCGGCGGCAACGACTGGAATGCGGCCGCCGACTTGCGGCAGATTGCGCCGCGCCTTGTCCTGATCGCGCACCGAGACAGCGGTCAGAACCAGGCCGGGAATGCCGGCCTCAATCCGCCGCGCCACGTCGAGGCCAACCGCGCCGAGCCCGCCCAGTCCGACCTTGAGAGCCTCTCGCGCCACGTCCTGTTCCCCGCGCCCCTACCCTGGCGGCCATCCGCCCGGCCCGATACATTGCGTGTCTATGCGCCGTCCAGGCGCCACGCAACAGTCCCGGATGCCGCGTCCCCATGGCCGACAAGAGACATTTCATGACCAATATCAATCCAAACACCTTCACCACGCGGCCGGAGATCGAAGGCACATTCGGCGTGGTGACCACGACGCATTGGATCGCCACCGCCGTCGGCATGAGCATCCTCGAAAAAGGCGGCAATGCCTTCGACGCCGGCGTCGCCGCGGCCTTCACGCTGCAAGTGGTCGAGCCGCATCTCAACGGGCCGGGCGGCGACGTGCCGGTCATCGTCTATGACGTCAAACGCAACAAGCCCGAGGTGATCTGCGGCCAGGGCGTGGCGCCGGCCGGCGCCACCATCGAATATTATCGCAGCCAAGGCCTCGACCTCGTGCCCGGCACCGGCCTTCTTGCCGCCTGCGTGCCCGGCACTTTCGAGACCTGGATGATGCTGCTGCGCGACTACGGCACCATGTCGGTCGCCGAGGTGCTTAAGCCGGCGATCGGTTACGCCCAGAACGGCCATCCGCTGCTCGAGCGCACCAATTCCACCATCTCGATGGTCGCCGACCTGTTCCGCCAATATTGGCCGACCTCGGCCGCGGTGTATCTGCCGGACAACAAGGTGCCGGCGACCGGCTCGCTGTTCACCAACAAGACGCTTGCCGCCACCTATAGCCGCATCGTCAAGGAAGCCGAGAGTGCCGGCGGCGACCGCGTCGCGCAGATCGAACGTGCGCGGAAATCCTGGTCGCACGGTTTTGTCGCCGAAGCGATCGACCGCTTCTGCCGTACCCAGGACATCATGGACGTCAGCGGCCACAAACATCGCGGCGTTTTGACCGCCGACGACATGGCGCGCTGGACGCCGCATGTCGAGGCGCCGCTCACCTACGACTATCGCGGCTACACGGTGTGCAAGACCGGGCCGTGGGGACAAGGCCCGGTGACATTACAGCAGCTGGCATTGCTCAAAGGCTTCGATCTCGACGGGCTCGATCCGACCGGGCCTGATTTCATCCATCTCATCGTCGAATGCTCGAAGCTCGCCTATGCCGACCGCGAAGTATTCTACGGCGATCCCGATTTCGTCGATGTGCCGATGGCGACGCTGTTGTCCGACGCTTACAACGCCGAGCGCCGCAAGCTGGTCACCGACAAGGCTTCGCTGGAACAATGCCCCGGCTCGATCGAAGGTTTTGGCGCGGTGGTGAAGCTACGCCGCGATACGGCGCCGCACGCGGCCGGCGCCGGCGAGCCGACCGTGGGCCGGCTCGGCGCAGGCGAACCGACCGTCGGCCGGCTCGGCGCAGGCGAACCGACCGTCGGCCGGATGGGCAACACGCGCGGCGACACCGTGCATTTCGACATCGTCGATTCCGCCGGCAATATGATTTCGTCGACGCCGTCGGGCGGCTGGCTGCAGTCCTCGCCGGTCATTCCCGAACTCGGCTTCTGTCTCGGCACCCGTGCGCAAATGTTCTACCTCGAGGAAGGCCACCCGGCAGCGCTCGGCCCCGGCCGGCGGCCGCGCACCACGCTGTCGCCCACCATGGCGCTGCGTGACGGCGAGCCCTACCTCGCCTGGGGCTCGCCGGGCGGCGATGGGCAGGACCAGTGGATCACGCAATTCTTTTTGCGTCATGTCCACGCCGGCATGAATATGCAGGAGGCGATCGACGCACCGGCCTGGCATTCCGAGCATTTCCCGAGCTCGTTCTGGCCGCGCACCGCGCATCCCGGCCTGCTGGTAGTCGAAGGCCGCGTGCCGCAAAAGACCGTCGACGAGCTCAAGCGCCGCGGCCACAAGGTCGAGGTCGGCCCCGACTGGTCGGAAGGCCGGCTCACGGCTGCTTCTCGTGTCGGCCCGCGCCGCCGCGCCGCCGCCAATGCGCGCGGCATGCAGGGTTATGCTGCTGGGCGATAACATTCCGTCATTCCCGCGAAAGCGGGAATCCATAATCCCGGCGCTGCCGAACGGTCCGAAAGACTGGGGTTACGGGTCCCCGCTTGCGCGGGGACGACGTATGTCTACGCCGGAGCCAAAAACTCCAGCAGCGCGGCGGTAAACGCCGCGGGTTGCTCGATCGGCGACATGTGTCCGGAATTTTTGATGATCTTCAGCGTGGCGCCGGGTATTGCCTCCGCCATCAACCGCGACGCCTTGCTGCACACGTAATCAAGCTCGCCGACCATGACGAGTGTCGGCGCCCGCACGGATTTCAGCACGCCGCTCAGCCGGAACAATGATTTCCGCTTTGCCAAAATCTCGGACAGCGTGAAGCGCAAGCCATCGATCGGGGTGGCGCGGATCAGCGCGGCCATGTGCTCGCGGCGGCGGGGGCTGCGTCTGGCATAGACCTTGAACAGCTCGCTGCGCAGCATGTCGCAGACAAGCTCGTCGATGTCGCCTTGCCCGATCAGCGCACCCCAGCGCCGCGCCATGCCCTCGATCTTCACCGGATCGTCGGCGCCGGCGCCGACGTCGGCGAGCACCAGACGCGACACCCGCTCCGGCTTGCTGGCGGCAAGCGCCAAGGCCGGACCGCCGCCCAGCGAGAAGCCGACGATCGCCGCCTGCTTTATGTCGAGGGCATCGAGCACGCCGACGAGATCGCGCGCCAGATGCGCGGAGGAATAGTCCGTGGCGCGCTGCGGCGCATCGGTTTGGCCGTGACCGCGCAGATCGTAAGCGATGATGCGGAAGCGCCGGCGCAGCGCCCTGATCTGGTGAAACCACATGCGCTTGCCGCAGGCGAGACCGTGCAGCAGCAGCACCGGCGGGCCGTCACCGGTATCGCTGATGGCAACGGCGAGATTGCCGATTTGGATTCTTGCCATGGAGCAAATCTTATTGTCATTCCCGCGCAAGCGGGAATCCATAATCATCGCGACCGAGATTCGATTTACAGCACCGGGGTTATGGGTCCCCGCTTCCGCGGGGACGACGGAGCACACGATCTTACGCCGCCACGGTGCTCAGAAACTCCTCGAACTCGCTACGCAGCTTGGCGGTCGCGGTTTCGACTTCTTCGGTGGCGGCGAGCATGGTTTCCGCGGAGCTGCGGGTCTGGGTGACGCCGCTGGCGACTTCGTCGAGCGCGGCCGAGATCGCCTTGGCGCCGGCGGCGGCGCTGGCAACGTTATGCGAAATCTCGCCGGTCGCCGCTTCCTGCTGCTCGACCGAGCCGGCGACCGCGGAGGTGTATTGATTGATGTCCTGCATCCGCTGGGTAATGTCGCGGATCGCCGCCACGGCGCTCGTCGTCGAGCTTTGCACCGAGAGGATCTCGCGGGTGATCTCCTCGGTCGCCTTGGCGGTCTGCACCGCGAGCGATTTGACTTCCGAGGCAACCACCGCGAAGCCGCGCCCGGTGTCGCCGGCGCGCGCCGCCTCGATGGTGGCGTTGAGCGCCAAGAGATTGGTCTGGCCGGCGATGTCCTGAATGAGCTTGACCACGTCGCCAATCTTTTGCGCCACCCGCGCCAGCGCGGCGATGTCGTCATTAGTGGCGCCGGCATCGGCCACGGCGGAGCGCACCACCTCGTTGGCCTGCATCAGCTGCCGGCTGATCTCCTTGATCGATACCGATAGCTCCGTGGCGGCAGCGGCCGCGGTCTCGACGTTGATCGACGCCTCGTTGGAGCCGTGCACGGCGCCCTGGGTGCGCGTGAGCGTATGATCGGACGTGCCGAGCAGCGTCTTCGCCGCCGCTTTCATCGCCGTCGAGCTTTGACCGACGGTCTTCAGCACGCTCTCGACCCGGGCGCGGAACGAAGCGATGGCCGCGTCGACGACGCGGCGGCGGTCTTCGCGCTGCCGCAACAGATCGCGCTCGGTCTCCGCCGACAGTTGCTCGGTGACGTCGTTATGGGTGGCGACCCAGCCGCCGCCCTGCATCGGCCGGCTGACCAGCATGATGACGCGGCCGTTGATGTGATTGGTTTTGGTCTCGGTGCGTCCCTCCGCCACCTGGCGCAGACAATCGGCGACGTAGCGGTCCGCATCGCCGGAGAACGTGCCGGCGGCGGCGCGGCAGTCGAGCAGTTCGAGCAATGGCGTGCCGGCGCGGCCGAGCTCGGGCCGCAAGCTGTACATTTCGAGATAGCGGTCGTTGCACAAAACCAGCCGCGCCGCGCCGTCGAACATGCACAGCCCTTGCGTCATGTTGTTCAACGCCGCGCGCAGCAACCGGCTTTGCGCCCGCCGCCGGGCGGTCGCGAACAGGCCGGCGAGGGCGGCAGCTCCGAGCGCAAACGGCAGCGCCATGACGGTGCCGGCAACCGCGACTGAATCATCCGCCAGCAACCGCACGATCCAGCCCGGTCCGAAGCTGAGGAACACCAGGAAGCCGGCGACAAAGCCGATCGCACCCGTCAAAACCACGAGTGGCCAACTGCGGATCGCCTTGGAAAGGGTTTGAGCGACAACCATTCGCTGTGCGCCGGGCTGTGATCGAGGGACGGTATGCGCCAACCCGTTGTTTTGAGGTTAAGGAGTGGTAGAGAAATCATTAACAAAGGCTGAGCGTGGCTGCGCCGGGACGCGGACCGACGCGCTCGAGGGAGGAAGAGCGATGAGATTTGCACCGAAGCTTGCATGCTGCGCCCTATTCGTCATTGCGATTGTGGGCGCGGGCGCGAGCCGCGCCGAGGACTACCCGACGCATCCGGTGCGCATCATCATCGGCTTCGGCGCCGGCGCGTCGGCCGATACGCCGGCGCGGCTGTTGGCGCAGAAATTTTCCGGCGCGCTCGGCCAGCAGTTCATCGTCGAGAACAAGCCGGGCGCCGGCAGCAACGTCGCGGCGGACTATGTCGCCCGCGCCCCGAACGACGGCTACACCATTTTTATGGCGACGGCGGCGCAGACCAATTACGCCGGCATGACGATCAAACCAACCTACGACGTGGTGAAGGATTTTGCCCCGATCGTCCGCGTCGCCGCGGTGCCAACGATCCTGGTCGCCAATCCCTCGCTCGGCGTCAGCAATCTGCAAGAGCTGATCGCGCTCGCCAAGGCAAAGCCGGGCCAGATTTTCTATGCCTCGTCGGGCGTCGGCACCACCACCCACGTCGCCGTCGAACTGATTAACATGACAGCGGGGATCAAGCTCGTCCACGTGCCCTATCCGGGCAGCGCGCAGGCGTTGACCGACGTCGTCACCGGCCGCGTGCAATTGTGGATCGCGCCGGCGTCGGCGGTGATCCAGCAGGTTGCCGAAGGCAAGCTCAAGGCCATCGCCGTGACCACGGCGCAACGCGCCAGTATCGCGCCCGACGTGCCGACCGTGGCGGAAGCCGGCCTGCCCGGCTACGACCTCGGCCTGTGGTTCGGCCTGATGGCGCCGGCCGGCACGCCGCAGCCGATCGTCGACAAGCTCAACACGATTGCCAACGACGCGCTCAAATCGCCCGACGTCGTCGAGCCGCTGCACAAGATCGGCATGGAGATCATCGGCGGCACATCGGCGGATTTCGCGCGCTACATCGACGCCGAAGTGAAGAAGGCGACCGACGTCGCGACGGCCGCCAATATCCGGCAGTGAAACGCGAGAGCGCGATGTCCACCCTACGAATTCGCCGGAATGACCGGCAGCAGCAGATACGACGCCATGTCGCCGCCGGCATAGACCGTGTTGGTGGCGCCGGAATTGTAGTCGGCGTGGTAGTGCATGTAGTGGCTACTGCCCAGGCCGTCGCGCGGCTGCACGTCGAGGCGGATGCGGTGGCCTTTCTTGAACACCATGGAGGTCGGCCAGATTTCGACCTCGACCTTCACGATCTCGCCGGGTTTCAGATAAAGCCGCCGCTGGTGGCGGTGATATGGCCGATACGGCAGCGAGCGCTCGGCATCGAGCTCGCGATGCGACACCCGCAGCCAGCCCTTGGCCACCGGCACTGGCAAGCCCTGCTGGCCGGTCTCCATGACGTCCTTGCCGTCGGCATCGATGTTGCGCAGCGTGAGAAACAAATCCATGTCCTCGCTCGAGCTCGACACCCACAACACCGCGGCAATCGGCCCGGTGATCTCGGTGTCGACCGAGAGCTTCGCCGTCTCCAGCGCAATCCCCATGCCCGGCCTGATGCCGCCGCCCATCACCTGTGACGCGGCGGCCGAGGTCGAGCCCATCGAGCCGAGGCTCGATGCGGCATAGCTGCGCGAGCCGACCGCCGTCGGGTTCTTCACCTCGAGCGTGCCGGATGTTTCGGACTTCTCCGCCGCCGGCTGCGACAGATCGAGATAGAGCTTGGTCCAGCGCGTGCGAGCGAGCGGCCATTCGTTCTCGAACCGCCAGTCGAAGGCGTCGGCGCCTTTGCGAATGGCGAGTTTTACCGGCGGCTCGTCCATCACGCCGTTGTCGATGCCCTTGAGCCAGTAATCGAAGAAGCGGATCTGATCCTGCCGGCCGTCCTCGGTGTAGAACGGATGCACGTGCGAACCGAGATGCATGCGCAATTTCTTGTGCGGCGTCGCCGCATGCATGAACGCTTCGGTGTTGCCACGCAGATGCAAGCCCATGCCCGACCAGTTGCCGACGCTGAACATCGGGATGTTGATCTTGTCCCACTGCGCCTGCGAACCACGGAACGCGCCGCTGTCGAGGCTGTTGTGCAGCCAGAAATACAGCGTGTTGATCTGCCAGGCGTCCGGCAGGTTTTGCGAGGCGCGGCCGAGCTTATGATGCAACAGGTGCGCGGTGTACCAGTTGGTCATGAACAGGCTCAGCAGGCCGCCGTGGTAGAGCGCGTCGCGATAGAGGTCGGCAAAACCCTCCCAGGGAATGATTGCCTTGAGCGACGGCGGCTGCAGATTGGCGGCAAACCACTGATTGATGGCGAAGTATGAAATGCCGAGAAGCCCCACCTTGCCGTTGCACCACGGCTGCGCCGCCGCCCATTCGATAGCGTCGTAGAGATCGACCGCTTCGGCAAGCGACCACGGATCGTACTGCCCCGGCGATTTGCCGGTGCCGCGGCCGTCGACCCGCACGGCGGCATAGCCGCGCGGCACCCACCATTGCGGATTGACAGTCTCCCAGTTCATCCATTCGTTCGGCGCCTCTGCCAGATTGTCCGGCACGATCCAGAGCTTGTCCTTCTGGTACGGCCCGAGATTGATGATGGCAGGAAATTTGCCGTCGTCATAAGGGCGGAACACGTCGGCCTTGAGCCGCGCGCCGTCGCGCATGGTGACGTCGACGTCCTTGTCGACGACGATGGGGTATGCCGGAAGCGTTCGATCGCTGTTCATGTATCCTCCCGCCGATTGCGCGGGATCGTATTTAAGCGCGGCTGGAGATACCAGGGCCTGCGGGCCGTGGGCGCTTTCATTGTTCCGACACTTTTTTAAAGGCAATGTCGCGGCGGATGCGGGGGAATTCTCGGATGCTACGGGGAGCCACGGCGCTGCTAGTCTGCGGCGCGCTCATCGGCATTGCAGCGCTGGGCGGCTGCGCCGACAGCGGCCCGCCGCCGGGGCAGCCGAGCTTTTATATCGATCTCGCGACCACGGACGCCGCGCTCGACGCCAACGCGGCGCAATCGATGATCTCGGGCTATCGCTCCAACAACGGGCTTAACGCGGTCACGCTCGATCCCGAGCTGATGCGGCTTGCCGGCGAGCAGGCGCGCGTCATGGCGGCGCACGACAAGCTCGACCACGACGTCGGCCGGCCGTTCCAGGAGCGCATCCGCAAATCCGGCTTCGACGCGGCCGTGGCGGTGGAGAACATTTCCGCCGGCTATCACACCATGGCGGAGGCGTTTTCCGGCTGGCGCGATTCGCCGCCGCACCGCGCCAACATGCTCAACAGCAACGTCACCAAGATGGGCATCGCCGCGGTCTACGCGCCGAAGTCGAAATATAAGGTGTTCTGGTCGCTGATCCTGGCCAAGCCCGACGACAAGCGCGGCTAAATCATATCGAACATCGTTTGCCCGTAAGTGCCGCGCGCTTCGGTTAGCAGCGGCGTCACGGCGGCACGGAATTGGGCGTGTTCGTCCGGCTTCAGCTCGGTAATCTCGCAGCCTTCGGCGAGGATCGCGGCGCGCGCCGTGCGGTCTTCCTCGATTGCTAACTCGCGCTGGAAAGCGACGGCGCGCTTGATGGCCGCGCGCATGGCGCGCTGCAAGTCTTGCGGCCAGCCCTCGAAGGCCGGGCGATGCAAAAAAATCGGCCGCGAAATGTAGAAGTGGTTGGTCACGGTGTGGAAACGGTGAAACTTGTGCACGCCGTAGGTCACGGTATTGGCGAACGGGTTCTCCTGGGCATCGATGGTGCCGGCCTTGATCCGATCGATCGCCTCGGTCAGATCCATGCGCAGCGGCACGCAGCCAAGGAGCGCGAAGGTGCGCGCCTGGACCTCGCTCGGCAGCACACGGATGCGCATGCCCTTAAGGTCCATCGGCGTGTGCACCGGGTTCAGCCGGTTCGAAATCTGCCGAAAACCGTTCTCGAACCAGCCGAGGATGCGATAATTCACACGCTCTTCGATCTTGCCGCCGAGACAGCGGCCGAGCGCGCCGTCCATGGCGGCGCGCGCCTGGTCGCGCTTCTCGAACAGGAACGGCAGATCGACGAAGCCGAGCTCCGGCACGCGATCGGTCAGATAGCTCGACGACTGGTAGCCGAGCGTGAGCACGCCGTCCTCGACCAGCCAGAGGATGTCCTCGGCGCGATAGCCGAAATCCATGATGTTCCAGACATACTTCACGTCGATCCGGTCGCCGAACTCGGCCACGAGCGTGTCGCCGATCAGCTTGAGCGCGCGCGAAAAGCCGGTCGTCGGCGGTCCGTAGCCGCCCATGCGGATGGTGATCGGATCGGTCATGAATTGGTTTCCCGTCGACGGCTGCCAGGTTCGCGGCGGCGCCGGTCTCATGACTGAAAAAGCCCGTTAAGGGAAGAGCCCGCGCAAATAACCGCTGTCAGGGGTGCATCTGGTTGCGGACGGCTTTGGCGGCGGCGAACGCCGCGTTGCGCAACATTTCGAGGCGACGGATGGTTGAGAACGAAGCTAACGGCCGCACCGCGATCAGGCGGTCGCACAGCGTCAGGCGCTCGCGCCAAATGTGGTCGATCATCGGGTGATCGGCGACGGCGCAGGAATCGGTGCGGACCAGCGTAGTGTCCTCGACCAGGTCTTCGGTCACCGCAAAGGTGAGCACGACGCCGGGCGAATAGTGGGCGAATTTCTCGTCATAGACGATCTTCCAGAACCACGCGGTATCGGCGCTGCGCAGCATGATCGTGACCGCAATGGCGCTGCCATCGATGAAAATACGATTGATTGCGACCTTGCCTTCCGCGGCCAGGCCGTTGACCGCCGCGGTGATGAAGTTGCGGATATCGTCGTGCAAGGATGCAGCGGTACCGGCTTTGCCCTTCCAGCCGCGCGTCTCGAGCTTGAAGAAATCCGCAATCGCCCCGGCGACGGTTTCCGGCTCGGTCGCGGTGGTGAACAACAGCGCGCCGATGTCACCCAAGCGCCGCACGTAGCGACGCAGCTCCTTATGCTTGTGCTGGCCGACGGTGCGCTCGACATAGAACAGCCGATCGCCGTCCGGTACCAGCTGCGCCCGCTGATGGAGATTAAAATCGGCAACCGGCATCTGCGCGCGCCTGACGATGGCATCGAGCGCGGTCGCGAACGGTCCGTCCACGGGCAAAAACGGCAACAGCACCAATCCCGGCAGCTCCGGATCGTCGGCGAGGTGCGCGAGCCAGGCGGCGATGACCGGCTCCGCCGCGTCGCGCTCGATGAGCGGCGTGCCGAGCGGCGCGTAAGCGTGGCTCCAGCCGGCGAGCACCGGCAGTTTGAGCCCGTAACGCCGCGGCTCGATGCGCGCCGGGAAGAAGCCGAGCAGCTTGCGCGGACTGGTGCCCGACCACACCAAGAGCGCGCCGGCATCGCGGCCGAAGATTTTTGCCGCCGGCTGCGCGAAGGCCGGCTCGTAGAACACGTTGGGCTCGAGCGCGCGGGCGGCCAAGTCCCGCCATTCGTCCGCGATCGGTTCGAGCTCGGACAGGCTGCGCCATTCGACCGCGAGCGCGTTGGCGGCATAGCGGTCGGCGACGGCGGCGCGGCGCGCGCTGGCGATCGCCGAGACTGTCGAGGTCTTGGCCGTCATCACCGCGCCTCAGCGACCTTTAGGCCGGCCGAAAATCAGGCAGTGCAAGCGCAAGCTGATTTTCGCGATCAGGAACAGCCAGACCGACTCGAAGACCAGCGCGGTGGCGCTGGCGATCGCCGCGCCGGTGGCGCCAAAATGCGGGATCAGCGCGAAGCACAGCGCGACATTGAGCAGGAAGGCGCCGGCATAGGCGTGGGCGCAGCTGCGCCGTTCGCCGAGCATGTTGAGGAGCCGCTCGGCCGGCCCGACCGCGGCGCGCGCCAATAAGCCGACGGCGATGATGAACATCAAATGGTAGCCGGCGACGAAGTCCTTGCCGAACATGCGCAACAGCGGCTCGCCGAGCAGCAACAGGATCGCGATCAAGGCGAGCGACGGCCAGAACGTCATGCGGATGGTCTGCGCCAGGAAATCGGCGAGGCGCTTGTGGTTGCCGGTGACGTGATATTCGGAGAATTTATGCGCGACCGTCTGCGACACGGCGAAATAGATGAAGGCGACCAGCGCCATGATCTTGGCCGCGGCGTAATAGATCGCGACCTCCTGCGGCGGACGGAACTGGGTGAGGATGATGACGTCGGAGTAAGTGAGCAGCAGGTAGAAGCCTTCCACCAGCGAGATCGGCGTCGAGGTGGTGAGCCAGGCGCGCGGCGCATAGGCTCTCGGTCCGGGCTCGACCGCCGTCGTCAGCCGCCGATCGAGGAACAGCGTCTGCCCCAGCGTGCAGCCCCACACCGTGACCAAGCAGGCCAGCATGGTCGTCACCGCATCCATGGGCAGGCCGGCAACGTAAGCTAAGGCCATCAATACGATCAGCACGAACTGGCGCAGCACGTAGGTGGGCAGCAGCGCCAGACTGATCCAATTGTACGACCGCGAAATTCCGCTCTGCACCGTTGCGATGGCGAAAGCCGGCACGGTGGCGCAGGCGAGACCGAGAGGCAGGACGGTCATTTTGTCGACAAGGGGCGACAGCGTGACGAAGCCGATCGCCGCGGCGGCGATCGCCACCGCAATGACAAACGCGAGCCCGCGGCCGCCGACGAGAAAACCGCGCAGCAAAGCGAGCTCTTTGTGCTCGGTATATTCCGGGATGAAGCGCTGCGCCGCCGAGCCCAGACCGAGATCGCTGACGCCGCCGATCAAAAGCAGCCAAGTCCAGGCATAGACGTAAATGCCGAATTCAGAACCGCCAAGCCAGCGCGCCAGCATGATCTGCGACACGAAAGCCAGGAACGCCGAGACGATGCGGATGATGAAGGCGGCACCGGCGAGACGCCGCATCAGCGAAGAATCGCCCCCGCCGGCAAACAGCGCGCGCCCGCGGGCGATCGCGCCGTTAAGCTCCGCTTGCCGTAAGGTCACCCAACGCAAACGCGGCGCTTGCTCGGAACCGATCGATGCCACAACGACCTCTGCGCCGCGACTGGCGGCGGAACTTGAGGAAACGGCATCTTTAGCAACGATGCGTTAAGAATCGGTTGGGGGAAATTAACAATTGCTTCCGACCTCGAACCGCTATTCAGGCCGGCGTCAATTCCGCGATTTTTTCCAGAGCCGCCGCAACGATACGGCGTTCTTCGGCGCCGAGCGCGGGCTGCGGCGGAACCGGATCGCCGACGTCGTAGCCTTGCACCTGCAACGCCGCCTTGATGCAGGCGGCGAGATTGAAGCGCGCAAAGACTTCGTTGATGCGCCACAGCCCGCGCTGCAGATCCATCGCCTCCGCCCAATGTCCGGCGCGGCATAAATCGTAGAGCCGCACGCTTTGCCGAGGGACGATGCAGGCGGGACCCGCCATCCAGCCGACGCCGCCGATCAGCATGACGCAGGCGGGAATATGCGCCGATGCCGAGAACACTTTGAGCCCGTCGCAGCGGTTCATGATCGACAACAGTCGCCCGGTATTGGTCGAGGCGTCCTTGATGTAGCGGATGCGCGGATGCGTCGCCAGCCGCGCGATCAC
>JBEKKM010000041.1:0-30841 GCA_050010715.1 Xanthobacteraceae bacterium
AACGATGATCAAAGATGGCCGGCAAAATGGACCTCACAGGTTTAGGCTCCCGAAAGTGGCGGCCAAGGTTTCAAGTCATCGTTTTTTTCGGCGGCGAGTCCGGCGCCATCGGTGCGATACCGAGCTGGACAAGAGTTCGCTGAGGGAAGCTCGCCATGTTCAAAACCATTCTCGTTCCCGCGAGTGGCAGCGATAAGGATTTGGTCGTTTTCGGCACGGCGCTGCAGGCGGCGCAAATTGATCAGGCCCATTTGGCCTTCTATCACCTGCATCCCGGCGTCGGCGATGCGCTGGTCCACGAGCCGCATGCCGGATTTGCGCTCGGCAAAGCGCTACGGGACCTTCTCGACGATCTGGCCGAGACCCAGGATCGCCGCGCGCTGCTCGCCGAACATCATGTCAGGGACTTTTGTGCGCGATCTCAGATCAGGGTGACCGACACGCCCCTTGCCGTCGAAGCCGTCACCGCCAGCTGGCGCGGCGGCGATTTTGGCAACGAATACCGGCTCATTGCCAAGGCCCGCAGCCACGATCTCGTCGTCATGGGGCGCTTCACCGAACCGAATGGCCTGCCGGCGGATTTGTTGCAACTCATGCTGATCGAATGCGGCCGGCCCCTCCTGATCGCGGCGGATAAAGCCCCGCATAGCCTGACTGGCACGGTGATGGTTTGCTGGAAGGATGCGCCCGGACCGGCTCGGGCGGTCAGCGTCGCCATGCCGATTTTGGCCAGAGCGGATCGTGTCGTCGTCGTTGCCGTCGACGAGGGCGACAAGGCGACCGCCGGTTCCGCGGCTGCGGTAGCGCAACAATTGGCGTGGCACCATGTCCGAGCCACTGCCGAGGTCGTCGCGACGAACGGGCTTTCAGTGCAGCAGGCGCTGCTTGCGGCTGCGCAAAAATGTGGCGCCGATCTTCTGGTCATGGGCGGTTACAGCAAGAAGCCGCTGCGGGAGACTATCTTCGGCGGTTGCACCGACTCGATGCTCACGCAGGCGCCGTTGCCGGTCTTGATGATTCATTGAGATTGTCCGTGCGACCGTTACGGCACGCGACGACAGTCATTCTGACTGATATCGACCGCCGACGCCAAGAATAAAGCCAAGCCAATCGCGCCACGAGCCGCGCCTGAAAGCACGGTGCGCTGCCGCTGCGCCAACCTGTTTCACTGCGGGCCGATCTACAATGGCCTCGATTATCTCGGCGACAATCCCGATCCATTCATCCGCTTGATGATCCAGCGCGACCTCGGGGCGAAATATAGCGGCTCGCCGTAGCAATCAGGCCGGCGCCTTGTCCAGCTCCGCCAACAGATCGCGCAAATCGAGCGGATTGGTATACATCCGCAAGCCGCCGTCCTCGCGCTTCGGCCACATCTCCTTGGGCCGGTCCCAGTAAAGCTCGACGCCGTTGTCGTCGGGATCGCGCAGATAGAGCGCTTCGCTGACGCCGTGGTCGGACGCGCCTTCGAGCGGGATTTTCGCCACGATCAGCCGGCGCAGCGCGTCGGCGAGCAGCCGCCGGGTCGGGTAGAGGATGGCGGTATGATAAAGCCCGGTAGCGCCCGGCGCCGGCGGCGAGCCGCCGCGGCTCTCCCAGGTGTTGAGCCCGATATGGTGGTGATAGCCGCCGGCCGAAATGAAGGCGGCGCCGGGCCGGCTGGTGGTGAGCGTGAATCCCAGCACGCCGCAATAGAAATCGAGCGCCCGCTGCAGGTCGGCGACCTTGAGATGGACATGGCCGATCTTGACCCCGTCGTCGATGGTGGGAAAGTGCAGGGCCGCATTTTCGAACGTTTCCGGCTTGTTCATGGTCAAATCCTCGGGCCTTATCCGCGGGCCCAAAATTTGGGCCAAACAATCCTGGCTATCGACGGCTTCGATCTCCAGATGTAAGACACGCGCCTGTCAGGATAAAGTCCCTTATGACCGCAAAAAACCTGCCGGCCTCGATCGACGCCACCGTCGATCTCCTCGCCGGGGCCGATTACCTCGCCGACCGCTCGCTCGGCACCGTGCTCTATCTCGCGCTCAAGATGGGCCGGCCCATTTTTCTTGAGGGCGAAGCCGGCGTCGGCAAGACCGAGATCGCCAAGGTGCTCTCGCAAACGCTCGGCCGCCGGCTGATCCGGCTGCAATGCTACGAAGGCCTCGACGTCGCCGCGGCGGTCTACGAGTGGAATTACGCCGCGCAGATGATCGCCATCCGGGTCGCCGAGGCCGAGGGCGCGCGCGACCGCCAATCGCTCGAACACGACGTGTTCTCCGAGCGCTTTTTGATCAAACGCCCGCTGCTGCAGGCGCTCGAGCCTGACACCGCCGGCGCGCCGGTGCTGTTGATCGACGAGATCGACCGCACCGACGAGGCGTTCGAGGCGTTCCTCCTCGAAGTGCTGGCCGACTTCCAGATCACCATTCCGGAAATGGGCACGGTCAAGGCCGAGCACCCGCCGATCGTGGTCATCACCTCGAACCGCACCCGCGAGGTGCACGACGCGCTCAAGCGCCGCTGCCTCTATCACTGGGTCGGCTATCCGAGCGCCGAGCGCGAGCTCGCCATCGTGCGCACCAAGGTGCCGGGGGTGAGCAAGAAACTGTCCGAGCAGGTAGTCGCCTTCGTGCAGGCGCTGCGCAAGCAGGATCTGTTCAAATCGCCGGGCGTCGCCGAGACGCTGGACTGGGCCGCGGCTCTGTCCGAGCTCGACGTGGTCGCGCTCGATCCGGCGACCGTCTCCGACACGCTCGGCGTGCTGCTCAAATACCAGGACGACATCGCCAAGCTCGAAGGCTCCAAGGTCAAGGAAATGCTTGACGAGGTGAAGTCGGATTTGCGCGCGGCGGAATAGTTGCCATGACCGATAGGCCGGAACCCCCTCACCCCATCCCTCTCCCCGCCGGGGAGAGGGAGGAGTCTGGCCGCCTCGCGGAGAACATCGTCTACTTCGCCCGCGCATTGCGCGCTGCGGGCATTCCGGTCGGGCCGGGCGCGGTGCTCGATGCGCTGGAAGCGGTCAAGGCCGCCGGCGTTGGCACCCGCGATGATTTTTACTGGACGCTGCACGCGGTGTTCGTGAAACGCCACGAGCATTCGGTGCTGTTCGACCAGGCGTTCCGCATCTTCTTCCGCCGCCGCGGCTACATCGATCAGCTGTTGGCGATGATGCTGCCGCAGGCGCCGTCGGGGCCGCCGCAGCCGCCGCAGGCCGGCGCCACCCGCGTGCACGAGGCGCTGTTCTCCGGCCTCGACGACAAGCTCAAGAAAGAGCGCGAGATCGAGCTCGACACCCGCATGACCGTGTCCGACCGCGAAATTCTGCAGAAGAAAGATTTCGCGCAAATGACCAGCGCCGAAATCGCCGCCGCCAAGGAGGCGATGAAACGCCTGGTGCTGCCGCTCGCCGAAATACGCACCCGGCGATTGGCGCCGCATCCGCGCGGCCATCTGATCGACATCCGCCGCACCTTGCGCGCCAGCATGAAAGGCGGCGGCGATTTCATCGATCTGCGCTTCATCGGGCCGAAGACAAAACCGCCGCCGATCGTGGCGCTGCTCGATATCTCCGGCTCGATGAGCCAGTACAGCCGCATCTTTTTGCATTTCCTGCACGACCTCACCGATGCGCGCAAAAGAGTCAGCACGTTCCTGTTCGGCACGCGGCTGACCAATGTCACCCGCGCGCTGCGCGAGCGCGACCCCGACGATGCGCTGTCGGCCTGCTCGGCGAGCGTGCCCGACTGGTCCGGCGGCACGCGGATCGCCTCGTCGCTGCATGCCTTCAACAAGTTTTGGGCGCGCCGCGTGCTCACGCAAGGAGCGATCGTGCTCCTCATCACCGACGGGCTCGAGCGCGACGCCGACGATACGCTGGCCTTCGAGATCGACCGGCTGCACCGCTCCTGCCGGCGCCTGATCTGGCTCAACCCACTATTGCGCTTCGAAGGTTTTGAGGCCAGGGCGCGCGGCATCAAGACCATGCTGCCCCATGTCGATGAATTCCGGCCGATCCATAACCTGGAGTCGATGGCCGGCTTGGTGGCGGCGCTGCGGCGCGGTGGCGACCGCGCCGGCGACCCCAAAGCCTGGATGCAAAAGGTTGCGTGACGCGTTATATTCGAACGAATATAACGGATGGCGAACCTGGCGAGTGGCAAAGAGGGCGGATAGGGAATACCTATTCGCTGCTGGCTGTCTGAACCGACGGAGACTCCACCATGCTCTCAACCGATAACGACATTCTCAAAGCCGCCGAGGACTGGCGCAAAAAGGGCAGGGCGGTGGCGCTCGCCACTGTGGTCGAGACCTGGGGCTCGGCGCCGCGGCCGGTCGGCTCCAACCTGGTCATCGACGAGGAAGGTAATTTCCTCGGCTCGGTGTCCGGCGGCTGCGTCGAAGGCGCCGTGGTCACCGAGGCGCTCGACGTGATCGAGAGCGGTAAGCCGAAAATGCTGGAATTCGGCGTCGCCGACGAGACCGCCTGGAAGGTTGGCCTGTCCTGCGGCGGCACCATCCGGGTATTCGTCGAGAAGGTGGAGTAATCAGTCCGCCATGAAACTCGACATCCTCGCCACGCTAAACGCCGAGCGCGAAGCACGCCGCGCCGCCATCGTCATCACTGACATAACGAGCGGCAAGCAGCGCCTCGTGAAAGCCGCCGACATCGGTAAGGACCCTCTGCGCGCCATGCTCGCCGAGCACTTGCGCACCGGCAAGAGCGGCATGGAAGACACCGCCGAAGGCCGCGCCTTTCTCACTGTCTATGTGCCGGCGCCGCAACTCGTCATCACCGGCGCCGTGCATATCAGCCAGGCGCTGGCGCCGATCGGCAAACTGCTCGGCTACGACGTCACCATCGTCGATCCGCGCACGGCGTTCGCGTCGCCCGAGCGCTTTCCCGACGTGAAAGTGGTCGCCGAGTGGCCGGACCAGGCGCTGCCGCCGCTCAATGTCGATCGCTACACGGCGTTCGTCGCGCTCACGCATGATCCGAAGATCGACGATCCGGCGCTGACGCACGCGCTCAAGCGCGATTGCTTCTACATCGGCGCGCTCGGCTCGCGAAAAACCCATGCGCGCCGCATCGAGCGGCTCAAGCAGCAGGGGCTGACCGACGCCGATCTATCGCGCATCCACGCGCCAATCGGGCTCGACATCGGCGCGGTGTCGCCGGCCGAGATTGCCGTCGCCATCATGGCGCAGATCACCGAGAAGCTCCGTGAAGAGGCGGACGCCGAGCCGGCCATAAAGGCCGCGTCATGAAATTCGGGGCGGTGGCGCCGAAGGATGCGCGCGGCGCGACCGCCGTGCACACCATCCGGCAAGGCGACCTAGTGCTCAAGAAGGGCACGCTGATCGGGCCCGCCGAGATCGCGGCCCTCGAAGCCGCCGGCATCAAGGACGTCGTGGTGGCGCAGCTCGAGCCGGACGACGTCTCCGAGGACGTTGCCGCCGCCGAGATCGCCAAAAAAGTCGCCGGCCCCGGCGTGCATATCGATCGCGCCTTCACCGGCCGCGCCAATCTGTTCGCGCAAGTCCCGGGCGTGCTGGTCGTCGACAAGGACGCCATCGACCGGCTCAACCGGGTCGACGAGGCGATCACGTTCGCGACGCTGGCGGCCTTCAAGCCGGTGGTCGCCGGCGAGATGATCGCGACGGTGAAGATCATTCCGTTCGCGGTCGCCAAATCCGCGCGCGATGCGGCGCTGGCCGGCGTCAAGCAACCGCTGCTGCGGGTCGCGCCCTATCGCATCCGCAAGGTCGGCGTGGTGTCGACGCTGCTGCCGGGACTGGCGCCGAAAGTGATAGAGAAAACTTTGAAGATTACCGCCGAGCGCTTGGCGCCGGCCGGCGCCACGATCGTCGCCGAGCGCCGTGTGCCGCACGAGCGCGCAGCCTTGGCGCGCGCGCTCGACGAAGTGCTCAAAGCCGGCGCCGAGCTCGCCATCGTGTTCGGCGCTTCGGCTATCGCCGATCGCCGCGACGTGATCCCCGCCGCGCTGGAATTGATTGGCGGCAAGGTCGAGCATTTCGGCATGCCGGTCGATCCAGGCAACCTGTTGATGATCGGCGACGCCGACGGCCGTCCGGTGCTCGGCGCACCGGGCTGCGCGCGCAGCCCCAAGGAGAACGGCTTCGATTGGGTGCTGATGCGGCTCCTCGCCGGCTTGCCGGTGCCGCGCGAAGACATCACCGGGCTCGGCGTCGGCGGCCTGTTGATGGAAATCGTCACGCGGCCGCAGCCGCGCACCGAGCCGGCGCCGGAAAAAGGCCGCGCCATTGCCGCCGTCGTGCTCGCCGCCGGGCGCTCCAGCCGCATGGGCGGGCCGAACAAATTGTTGGCCGAGATCGGCGGCAAGCCGCTGGTCCGTATCGTGGTCGACGCCGTGCTCGCGTCGCGGGCGCGGCCGGTGATCGTCGTCACCGGCCACCAGCGCGACAAGGTCGAGGCGGCGCTCGCCGGCTTGCCGGTCAAATTCGTGCACAATCCGCATTTTGCCGACGGACTTGGCACCTCGCTGAAAGCCGGCATCGCCGCGCTGCCGGCGGAAGCGGATGGCGCCATCGTCTGCCTCGGCGACATGCCACAGGTCGATGCCGCCTTGATCGACCGCCTGATCGGCGCCTTCGATCCCGACCACGGCGCGCTGGTCGTGCTGCCGACCATCGACGGCAAGCGCGGTAATCCGGTGGTGTGGTCGCGCCGCTTCTTCCCCGACCTGATGGCGGTCGAAGGCGACGTCGGCGCCCGCTACCTGATCGGCCGCTACACCGAAGCCGTGGCCGAAGTGCCGCTCACCGACACCGCGGCGCTAACCGACGTCGATACGCCGGAAGCGCTGGAAGCGGTGCGGGCGGAGCTGGAAAGAACCTAGAAAATCCGGCCGCCGGTTAACCTTATTCACCGTCTGGAAACTCTTCCCCGCTAGCGTTCCAAGGTTCCTCAGGGGAGGGGCTTCCATGTTCGGTTTTCAGCGCAATTCCGTGCTTACGATTGCCGCGGCGTGTTTCTTGATCACTATGATCGGCGCCGCCGAGGCGGCCGGCGCCTTTGCGGTCGGCGTCTGCGGCGCCTACGGCTACGGCTTCGACTTTCGCAACGTCACCGAGGCCCGCGCCGCGGCGATAAAGAAGTGCACCGGCGGGACCTGCAAGCTGGTCGGCGAGATGCGCAAGGGCTGCGCGGCGATCGCGATCGACGCCAAGAACCCGTGCGGCAGCTTCGGCTGGGCCATCGAGTCCCATCTCGGCCGGGCGGAAAACACCTCGATGCGCCGCTGCTCCGAATTCGGCGGCCGCGAATGCGTGGTGCGCGCCTGGGCCTGCGACGAGAAGGGCTAGGCTGCTGACTTCAGTGCGCGGCGCCGAGCTGCGCCAGGATCGGCGCCCACTTCTGCTGCTCGGTCTGAATGAAGGCCTGCGTCTCCTGCGGCGACATTGGGTGCGCCTCGCGGCCGAGCCGGCCAAGCCGCTCCAAGACTTCCGGATCGCTGATCGCCTTGTTGAGATCGGCGTTGGCCTTCTGCACGAGCGCCTCCGGCGCGCCGAGCGGCGCCAGCAGCACCTGCCAGCCACCGGCTTCGAAACCGGGCAGCGTTTCCGCCACCGTCGGTAGATCGGGAAACAGCGCGACGCGCTTCGGCGAGCCGACCGCGAGCGGATGCACGTTGCCGGCTTCGACCGCACCGGCGATGCCGGAATAGGAATCGAAGGTCAGCGCGATGCGCCCGCCCATCATGTCGTTGAGCACCTGCGTGGTGCCGCCGGAATACGGCACCATCAGGAGCTTGATGCCGGCTTTGGCTTGCAGCAGTTCGCCGGTCAGGTTGGTGAGCCGGCCGCGGCCGTTGGCGCCGTAGGCGAGTTCGCCCGGCCGCTTTTTTGCCAGCGCGATCAAGTCCGGCAGCGTCTTCACGGCGAGCCATTTCGCCGCGGTGATGAACAGCGGCGCGCCGCCAAGGGGGCCGACGACGACGAAGTCGCGCGGCACTTCGATCGGCAGATTGTCGGCCGCGCCGGGCAGCGCGACGAAAGCCGACAGCGCCATCATGCCGAAGGTGTAGCCGTCGGGCGCGGCGCTTGCGACGGCGCGCGCCGCAATGGCGCCGCCGGCGCCCGGCTGATTGACCAGCACCGCCTGCTGGCCCCACACCCGGCTCAAGCCGTCGGCGATGATGCGCATGGCGACGTCGATGGCGCTGCCCGGTGCGGAATCGGAAATCAGCCGCACCGGATGGGTCGGGTAGTCTTGCGCCCGCGCCGCTGTGGCGATGCCGCCGAAAACAAAAATCGCCGCGATAATGCAGCGCCGTATGCTGTGCATGGTCTTCCCTGTACTGACGTTCAAGTTTTCTTGGTGAAGCGGAAGTCGCAATGGCTGGCGCCTTCCATGACGGTTTGCGTGCGCGTGAGTTTCAGATCCGGATTGAAGCCGTCGATCATGGCGTGGTCGCGATTGCAGTGCACGAGGTAGCCCAAATCGGCAAGACCGAGGTCCTTGTAGAACTCGGCATAGCGGCAGCGCGTGACATTGAAGTCGAGCCGGTCGTCGCCGGCCGCGACCATGTCGATATCAAGGCTACCGCCGCCGGCCCACACTTTCTCCGCGACACTTTTGAGCGAATTCAGGTCACGGCCATAAGCTTCGGCCCATCGCGCGCCGTCTTCAATGGCGAGACGCCGGATGGTGGCGACGACCAGTTCCCTGGTCGCGGCATCGCCGAATTTTTCCCGGCACGCCGCGATGAACGGGATCAGCACGCGGCCTTCGATTCGGCGCCGCTGCAGGTGACTGATCGGCACCTCGTCCGTCACTTCGGCCATGATTTGATCTGCCTCAAGTCGCTGTCGTCTCAAGCGTAGCAGAGTTCAGCGCGCCACCGCGAATGCTGCGCCGAAGGCGCAACGTCGCCGTTTTAGAGGCTACCAGACCACCTTCTTGACACTGACTGACCAGTCAGTCATATTTTAAAGCATGGCAAAAGCAGCAAAACGGCCGGCCAAGGCGGCCTTGGCTCGCCCGGACAAATTCGGTCCGGGTCAATCTGGCGGCAGCGCCGGGCGGACCATTGCGGCGACGCGCCGGGATGCGCGCACCGCCAAGGCGGCGGCGCGGCGCGATGCCATCCTCGAAGCGGCGCTCGACGAGTTCTCGGCGAAGGGATTTGCTTCGGCGCGGCTCGACGACGTCGCCAAGCGCGCCGGCATCGCCAAGGGCACCATCTATCTGTACTTCGCCGACAAGGAGAGCCTGTTCCAGGAGCTGATCCGCGCCAAAATGGTGCCCGTGGTCGGCTCGCTCGAGCTTGCGTTCGCGACCGGCCTGCCGCTGCGCACGATCGTCGAAGAGGCGGTCGAGATTTTCGTGCGCGAGGTTTTTGGCACCCGCCGCAAGCAGGTCATCCGTCTCATGATCAGCGAGGGGCCGCGCTTCCCGGCGCTGGCTGAGTTTTATTACCGCGAGGTGCTGTCGCGGCTGCTCAAGGCGCTGCGCGGCATGCTGCGCCAGGCCCATGAGCGCGGCGAGCTTCCCTCCGATGCACTGGTGCGCTTTCCGATGCTGCTTGGCGCGCCCGGCATCATCGCCATCGTCTGGAGCGGCCTGTTCGATCGCTTCGAGCCGCTCGACGTGCGCGCCATGATGCGCGCCTATTTTGAAAACTTGTTCGGCACGGGGAGGGCGACATGAAAGCGCATTGCCTTGCCGTGGCCGTATGTTTGCTTACGCTCGCCGCCTGCAACAAAGTCGACACCACCTATCAAGGCTGGATCGAAGCCAATCTGATTTTCGTCGCGCCCGACGAAGTGGGGCGGGTGCAGACGCTCTCGGTGCAGGAAGGCGACACGGTCAAGACCGGCGAGCCGCTGTACACGGTCGATGACGATCTGCAGCAGGCCGACATAGCCCAGGTCAAAGCCTCGCTGACCAATGCGCAGCAGACTTTCGACCGCACCAGCCGGCTGGCGAAGATCGGCGCCAGCACGCAAAAGGATCTCGATGACGCGACCGCGGCGCTGCGCGACGCGCAAGCGCGCCTCAACTCCTCGCAGACGCGGCTGACGCGCCGCAACATCTTCAGTCCGGTCGACGGCACCGTGCAAGAAGTCTACTACCGCCCCGGCGAGTTGGTGCCGGCCGGCCGGCCGGTGGTGTCGCTATTGCCGCCCGGCAATATCAAGGTGCGCTTCTACGTGCCGGAGACGGCGCTGCAAAACGTCGCCTATGGCGACACGATCAGGGTCGGCTGCGACGGCTGCGCCAACGATCTCACCGCGCATGTAAGCTTCATCGCCAAGCAGTCCGAGTTCACCCCGCCGGTGATCTACAGCCTCGAAGAGCGCTCGAAGCTCGTGTTCTTGATCGAGGCGCTGCCGGACAAGCCGGGCGCGTTGCGCGTCGGCCAGCCGGTCGACGTGTCGCTCGTTCCGCCGGCAGTGCCGACGGCGCAAACGTCGCGGCCGGAGGCGTCGCGATGAGCGCGGCCGCCGCAGCAGCGCGGCCGGCAAACCCCGATATCGTCATCGACGTGCATGGGCTCACCAAAACATTCGGCGGCCGCACCGTGGTGCGCGACCTGTCGATGCAGGTCAAACGCGGCACGATTTTCGGCTTTCTCGGCCCCAACGGTTCCGGGAAGACCACCACCATCCGCATGCTGTGCGGCCTGCTCACGCCCGACGAGGGCAGCGGCACCTGCCTCGGCTACGACATCCGCACCGAAGCGGCCAAGATCAAAACCCGCGTCGGCTACATGACGCAGCGCTTCAGCCTCTATGACGACCTGTCGGTGCGCGAGAATTTGGAATTCGTCGCGCGCATCTACGGCCTGCCGCAGCCAGCCGCCGCGGCGAAAGCGATGATCGAGCGGCTCGGCCTGCAAGGCCGCGAAGAGCAGGTGGCGGGCCAGCTGTCGGGCGGCTGGAAACAGCGGCTGGCGCTCGGCGCCTGCACCTTGCCGAACCCGCAGCTGCTGTTGCTCGATGAGCCGACCGCCGGCGTCGATCCCAAGGCGCGGCGCGATTTTTGGGGCGAGATTCATGAGCTCGCGGCGGGCGGGCTCACCGTCCTCGTCTCTACTCACTACATGGACGAAGCGGAGCAGTGTAACGAGATAGCCTATATCGACCTCGGGGAGGTGCTCACGCGCGGCACGGTCAACGAGGTGATCGCCAATGCTCACCTCACGACGGTCACGGTGAGCACCACCAACGGTGCGAACCTTTCGGCGCTTGCCAAAGAGATCAAGGCGCGTCCGGGCGTCGACATGGTGGCGACGTTCGGAACCAGCCTGCACGTATCCGGCCGCGATGGCGCCGCGCTTGAAGCGGCGATTGCGCCCTATCGCGACCGGCCCGGGCTCGATTGGGAGCCCGCTTCGCCATCGCTGGAAGACGTGTTCATCGACCTGATGGGCCACGCCAGGGACAAATCTCCATGAGCGCGTTCACCAGTCTTGCCGCAGTCATCGGCGCCGACGGTTTCTGGCGCCGCGTCGGCGCCATGCTGCTCAAGGAATTTCTGCAGCTGCGCCGCGACCGCGTCACGTTTGCGACCATGATCAGCATCCCGCTGTTGCAGCTCGTGCTGTTCGGCTATGCCATCAACACCACGCCGCGCAATCTGCCGACCGCGGTGCTGTTGCAGGAATCGAGCGACGTCGGCCGCTCCATTCTGGCGGCGCTGCAGAACACCAAATTCTTCACGGTGACGGAACTGTTGCACAGCGATGCCGAGCTTGATCAGGCGCTCGCCTCAGGCAAGGTGCTGTTCGCGATCGAAATCCCGGCCAATTTCGAGCGCGCCGTGCGCCGCGGCGACATGCCGGCGCTCCTGGTCGCCGCCGACGCCACCGATCCGGTGGCGACCGGCACCGCGGTCGCCGCGCTGTCTCAGCTGGTCAACACCGCGCTCGCCAACGATCACGGCTTGCCCGACACCGGCCAGCCGCTGTTCGAGATCCGCACCCACCAGCGCTACAACCCGGCCGCCGTCACCGCGCTCAACGTGGTGCCGGGCCTGCTCGGCACCATTTTGACGTTGACCATGCTGATCTTCACGGCGCTGTCGGTGACGCGCGAGATCGAGCGCGGCACCATGGAGAGCCTGCTCGCCATGCCAATCACGCCGCTCGAGATCATGCTCGGCAAGATCGCGCCCTATGTGCTGGTCGGCTTTTTGCAGGCGGCGTTGATCGTCGGCGCCGGTGTCTTGCTGTTCGGCGTGCCGATCGTCGGCAATCTCGCGCTGCTCGCGGCGCTCACCACGCTGTTCATCGCCACCAATCTGTCGTTCGGCTACACGTTTTCGACGCTGGCGCAGAACCAGTTGCAGGCGGTGCAGATGTCGATGATGTTCTTCCTGCCCAACATGCTGCTGTCCGGCTTTATCTTCCCGTTCCTCGGCATGCCGCGCTGGGCGCAAGTGATCGGCGAGTGGCTGCCGCTCACCCATTTCATGCGCATCGCGCGCGCCATCATGCTCAAGGGCTCGACGCTCGGCCAATTGCAATACGACACGCTGGCGCTCGCCGGCCTGATGGCGGTGGCCATGATCATCGCGGTGACGCGGTTCCGGCGCACGTTGGATTAGAGTCTCCGGTCATGATTGTTTTTTCAGCGAGATCGCTGATTGCTCATATAATGAGCAGACGCTGATTGATTATTGCGCAATTTACGATTGCGGATCATATTGGCTGTAGAGGCATTAAGACCTCACAGGGGAAGCGTCGAGACTTTTTTGAACCCAATGGAGGAAACAATGTGCAAAAGCCTCGTTACGATCACCGCAGCACTCGCGCTCGTGTCGCTGACATCGTTTGTATCCGATCACGCGCAGGCCGGATCGGCGGTGAGCGCGCCGTCAAAATACCGTGCGGTCCATTCCGCGGCCATTACGGAATTCTCGTCCTCGTCCGCCCAGACGAAAAGCTCCGTGCCGCACCGCTGATGTAAGAGAGATCGCGAGCGATCGCAGATCTAACGTGTAAAGCTGGACAGGCGCCGCAAGGCCGGCGTTCTGAGTTTCAATTGCTGACGGCAATGCCTGAGCCCGGGACCGCGGGAGGCTAATTGTTTGTTCGCTGCCGGTCGCTTGGCGGCTGTTGCCGTCTAATGCGCATTGGCAAGCCAAGTCCGCACTGTCGGCAAAACCTCGGGCCAAAGCTTGTCGACCTCGGCTTTCGTCATTCCCGGTCGCATGCGCGGGTCGTAGAGAATATTGACAAGATACTGATCGTAAACATCGAAGAATCCCATCTGGACCTCGTCATTGAACATGGTCCACGGCACCGAACTATCGTCATTGATGACGCCCAGCGCTTGCAGCAATTCCTCGTAGGCACAGTCGTAAAAGCCAAAGTCCCCGGCGTCGACCGGCAGGATCGCCTCTGCGCGCAGGATGCGATAGCGCTCATCCTTGGCGATGCCGGACAGGCACTGTGGGCGGAGCGACCGCTCAATTTGCTTCGCTTTGGCGCGGCCGTAATGGGAACGGATCGTCCGCGCCAGATCGCGCTTGCGCACCAGGGTCACGACGAAATTCGCGGTTTCGCGGTCTTGCGTCATCGCCAAATCGAGGTGATCCACATGAGCTTGAATGTCGGCGACGATCGCCGCGATTTGCGCGCGGCGATCGGGCGCGCCGTGATCGACGACGAATACGCGGACCGGCGCGTCGAATTTACGGATGCGCTCGACCCGTCGATCGAATTGCAATTCCGCGCGGAACGCGATCTTGAAGAAGCCGTCCTTGATTTCGTCGTCGCTAAAGCTCGTTCGTTCGGCGGCGCGCCGTTTGCCGACTTCGGCATTTTCGGCCTGCGCCGTGCAACTCATCGTGCCGGCGACCATGATAGCCGTCGCGGTGACGATGACAGCCGGCCATTTGCGGAAATGATGCACCCTCGTGGCAAACCAAGGGGCCGGACGCAGCATAATGCCACCGGCGGCCCACGCCGCGGCCGAAACAAGCAGTTCACCACAGCTCAATGCCGTCTCCCGGTATTTGTCACGGCAGGCTTGGGCAAAATCCATGCCAGCCGCTGGCATGCCGCGTTGCACATCTGACACGGCCGCGTCGCCCTAAGTTGAAGCTCGCGCGGAATTCTGTATATAGGAATCGCTACCGACCTTACGGGGATGGGGTTCCCCAAAACCGCTCAGCAGAGCTGATGACCCCTGCCGCAATGCGCTGCGGTGGGGTCCTTTCGTGACCCGCCGGAGAGCGGGTTTTTTCGTGCCGGGAGCACGACGGAAAGGACAAGGGAAATGGACAATATCTGGTTTCAATCGGCACTGTGGATGGCGCTGGCGCTCGCCGCCGCCATGGGCTCGCTTTACATCACGATTTCGGCCGCTCTGTTCGAGATCGTGGTCGGCGCCATTGCCGGCAACACCATCGGCATGCCGCTCACGCCCTGGATCAATTACATCGCCGGCGTCGGCGCCGTGGTGCTGACCTTCCTCGCCGGCACCGACATCGATCCGCACGTGGTCAAGCGCAATTTCGGCTCCAGCGTCACCATCGGGCTGATGGGATTTTTCGCTCCCTATATCGGCTGCCTGCTGCTCGCCCGTTACGGCCTCGGCTGGCCGTGGCCGCAGGCACAGATCGCCGGAATATCTCTGTCCACCACCTCGGTCGCGGTGGTCTACGCGGTGATGGTCGAGACCGGCTACAACCGCACCGAGCTCGGCAAGATCATCCTCGCCGCCTGCTTCATCAACGACATCGGCACCGTGCTGGCGCTCGGTCTGATTTTTGCGAACTACAATCTTTATCTGGTGCTGTTCGCGGTCGCGACCGTCGTCGTCGTCGCGGTGCTGCCGTTCATCGTGCCATGGCTGTTCAAAAAGATTGGCGGCCGCGCCAGCGAGCCCGAGATCAAATTTCTGTTCCTGGTGCTGTTCGCGCTGGGCGGCCTGGCCAATCTCGGCAAGAGCGAAGCCGTGTTGCCGGCCTATCTGGTCGGCATGGCGCTGGCGCCGTTCTTCATGGGGAATCGCGAGCTGCAGCTCCGCCTGCGCGCGATCTGCTTTGCCTTCCTCACCCCGTTCTACTTTCTTAAAGCCGGCTCGCTGATCGAATGGCACGCCCTTGTCGCCGGTCTCGCGCTGATCGGCGCGTTCCTGGCGATGAAAATGTTCACCAAATTCGTCGGCATTTTGCCGCTGACGCGGTATTTCAAGTTCGATCCGCGCGAGGGCATGTACACGACCCTGATGATGTCGACGGGGCTGACCTTCGGCTCGATCTCGGCGCTGTTCGGGCTCACCAATCACATCATCGATCAGAGCCAATATACCGTGCTGTTGACCGCGGTGATCGGCAGCGCCGTGGTGCCGACCCTGATCGCGCAAATCTGGTTTCAGCCGAAGTTCGAGCCGCTGGAGGAGGATGCCTGACCCTCAACAGCCGGCCTGCCTTGCAAGATTGGGGTATGTCGAAGCGCGACCGCGCGCTATACCTGCGCGTCCAATACTTGCGCGTCGATGACCGGGAATTATTCGATGACCGCCGAAGTTTTGCCGTCCGGCCGCCTTGTGCACGAAACCGCTTCCGACCGCTCGCGGCGGCGGCTTGCGATCGGCTTCATGAATTGGGCGCACGCGCTCGATCACTTTGTGATCCTGATTTATCCCACGGTGGTGATCGAGCTGACCGTGATCTACGGCCGCACCTATGCGTCGCTGATCGCGCTCGCGACCGCATCCTTCGTCGCCTTCGGGCTGTTCTCGCTGCCGGCGGGCTGGCTTGCCGACCGTTGGAGCCGCCGCAACATGATGGTCGGTTTCTATGTCGGCTGCGGCCTGTCACTGATCGGCGCGGCGCTGGCGCCGTCGCTGGTAGGTTTGGCGATCGCGCTCTTCATGCTCGGCGTGTTCGCGGCGATCTATCATCCGGTCGGCACCGCGATGATTCTGGAAAACGCCACCCAGCGTGGCCGAACGCTTGCCTTCAACGGCGTGTGCGGCAATCTCGGCGTCTCGCTCGCCGCCGGCATTACCGCGGCGCTGACCGCGGCCTTCACCTGGCGCGGCGCCTTCCTGGTGCCGGGGCTGATCTGCGTTATCACCGGTGCGGTCTATTTCTGGCTCGTGCCCAGTGAGACGCGGCGCGCGGCGGCGCGCAGCACCTCGCCCGACGTGTCGCTCTCCAATACCTCCGCGGCGATGATCTTCGGCCTGTTCATCGTGGTCGCGCTCAGCGCCGGTCTGGTCTTCAACACCATTTCGATCTCGCTGCCGAAAATCGTCGACGAGCGCGTCGGCAACGGCATCTCGCTGGTCATGGTCGGCGGCCTGACCACGGCGGTGTTCCTGTGCGGCGCGGTCGCCCAGCTCACCGTCGGCCGCCTGGTCGAGCGCTTTCCGCTGCATATTCTCTTTGCCATCAGCGCCGTCATGCAATTCGCCGGCGTGGTCTGGGCGGCCTATGCCGCCGGCACGTCGCTGTTGTTCGCGCTCGCCTTCACCATGGCGGCGATCTACGGCCAGATCACGCTCAACGATCTGGTCATCGCCCGCTACACCGCGGACGCCTGGCGCGGCCGCGTCTATGCGGTGCGCTATTTCCTCACCTTCATGGTGTCGGGCGTCGCGGTGTCGATGATCGCCTTGCTCTATGCCCGCGGCGGCTTCGACCTGGTGCTCGATGCCACCGCCGTCATCGCGCTGGGCTTCCTGGTCGCGGTGCTGCTGATCGCGCTGATCGCCAACGGCGTGGAAAAGACGCGCGTGGTGCAGCAGCCGGCGGAGTGAACTTCACGGCTGCGTTTCCCGGACGCGGTGCAGCGCGTAGCGCAGCGAAGCGGTGCACCGCTGATCCGGGATCGTTACACACTCAGAGTTTGGGACGATCCCGGGTCTGCAGCGCATCACCATAGCGCGTCGCAGACGCGCGTGAACGCGCTTATGGTGCTGCGCTGCGCCCAGGAAATAAAGCTTACGCCGGCTCCTTCGCCGCCAGCGCCATGCCGATCATGGCGGTGCCGCCGAACACCATGTTGATGCCGACGAGGAGGCCGAGCGCCCAGGCCGCGGTGCCCGGCAGGCCGGCGAAGATGATGCCGGCCAGGATCAGATCGACGATGCCGCTCGCCAGCATCCAGCCCCAGCGGCTGGACAGCTGCGCGCGGTGATCGATGGCGTACATGATGGTGACGATGCCTTCGATCACGAAGAAGGCGATCAGCACGAAGGTGAGCGACAATGTGCCGGTGATCGGCCGGGCCAGCAGCACGCCGCCGGCGAGGATGGCGATGACGGCCGAGAACAGCGACCACCAGAAGCCCGGTGCATTGCGCATCCAGAACGTGGTGAAGAGGCCGACGATGCCGCTGATCAGGAACAGCCAGCCGATGATGATGGTGAAGGCCAGCGTCGCGATCGGCGGCACGATGATCGCGGCGATGCCGAGAATGATCAGAATGATGCCTTCGATCAGAAACAGCTTCCAGTGCTCGTGGATTGCGTTCGCCACCGCGCGTTCCATGCCGGCTGCGTCGTTGGGGTACATGGCCATTGTCCGCTCCCTTTAGATCGGTCACCTGTCGCTAACATTTGGCGGCGACCCGGATGTGTCGGAAAAATGCAACACTTAGAGGGGATTTTCAAAGTTCCCGGCGGATAGTCTTGCATAAACCACAAACCGCGCCTATCTGTATTTGCGTAGCGTTGATGCCTTAAAGGGCTCCGCTATGGGACGGCCACGGTTTCGACGGGTGACGCCGGATGTACGCGCACCCTGTCGTCTCGTGGCGTTAGCATTTTCCCAGCCTGAATTTATTCATCTGCGGCGCTCGCCGCGCCGTTCAGTATATGACGCGGCCTGGCCGGGTCGCGCTGTCATAAAATTGTGATCGCGCGCCGTCTTGGAACTGCAATAATCGCTAGCGGCATTGCAGCAACCTCGGGGGGAGCGATATGGCCGAGACGTCCGTCGATTTCGGCATTTTGGCGGGAGCCGGCGCGCCGGTGCGCGAATTCAAGGCCGGCGAGATCATTTTCAAGCAAGGCGATCCGGCGTCGGAGTTCTTTGTCATTCAGACCGGCAAGGTCGACATTCGCTTGGGCAATCGGCTTCTTGGCACTTTGTCTGACCGCGACATCTTCGGCGAGATGGCGCTGATCGATGCCGCGCCGCGCAGCGCCACCGCGATCGCGGCAACCGACGTCAAGATCGTTCCGGTCGGCGAGAAGCAGTTTTTGTTCCTGGTCAGTCGCACGCCGCATTTCGCGCTCAACATCATGCGGGTGCTGGCGCGGCGCCTGCGCGCGCAGAACAGCGCGGTCTAGGGTGTGGCCGCAGTCCCTGCCTCCTCAACACGAATAGGGGCGAGACCAATTCTCCGCAGCCAACCCTGAAGGCGATCGAGATACAGATAAATGACCGGGGTGGTGTAGAGCGTCAGCAGTTGACTGAGCGCCAAGCCGCCAACCATGGCGTAGCCGAGCGGTTGCCGCAGTTCCGCTCCGGTGCCGTGGCCGAGCGCCAGCGGCACGCCCGCCATCATGGCCGCGGCCGTCGTCATCATGATCGGCCGAAAGCGCTGCAGGCACGCCTGCCGGATCGCTTCGGTCGCCGTCATGCCGCGGTCGCGCTCCGCGGCAATGGCGAAGTCGACCAGGATGATGCCGTTTTTCTTGACGATGCCGATCAAGAGGATGATGGCGATCATGCCCATCACCGAAAGGTCCATGCGGCCGATGCGAAGCGCCAGCAAGGCGCCTATACCGGCCGACGGCAGCGTTGACAATATAGTGAGAGGGTGAATGTAGCTCTCATACAGCATGCCGAGAATGATATAGACCGCGACGAGGGCCGAGCCGATCAATGCCGGCTCGGTTGCAAGCGAATTTTGGAACGCCTGGGCGTTGCCCTGAAAACTGCCGATCACCGTTTCCGGCAGGCCGATCTGCCGCGCCGCCTCATCGATGGCATCGACCGCTTGGCCGAGCGCGACGCCGGGGCTAAGGTTGAACGACAGCGTGATCGCGGGAAATTGTCCCTGATGCGCAACCGAGAGCGGCCCGACCCGGCTGCTGTCGATGTCGACCAGGACTGAGAGCGGGACCGCCTGGCCGGTCAGCGGCGATTTGACATAGATGCGATCGAGCGAGTCGAAGCTTTCCTGCAGCTGCGGCGCCACTTCCAAGATGACCCAATAGGTGTCGAGCTGGGTGAAATACTGAGTGATCTGCCGCTGGCCGTAGGCGTCGTTGAGCGTGTCGTCGATTGCCTGAGGCGTTATGCCGAACCGCGCGGCCTGGTCGCGGTTGATCGTCACCTTGATATGCGGTGCGTTCGCCAAGAGATCGGTCGCGACGTCGGTGAGCTGGCTGAGCGTCTGTAGCTTTTCCAAGAGTTTCTGCGACCACACGATCAATTCCGGGATATCGGGGTCTTGCAGCGTATACTGGAAGCTGGCGCGCGCGGACCGTCCCCCCACGGTGATGTCCTGGGTCGCCTGGAGAAACAGGTTCGCGCCTTTGACCTTGGCAATCTGCGGCCGCAACCGATCGATAATCTGCGTTGCCGAGAGTTTTCGTTGCTCGCGCGGCTTCAATGCAATGAAAAAGCGCGCGGTGTTCGCCGTTTGCGCGTTGCCGTTGCCCCCGGTGCTTCCGGTCTGCGACGCAAATCCGGCGATATCGGGATCGCGCAGCAGGACTTTGCCCAAGTCACGCTGCAGGCGCATCATTTCCGCGGGCGAGACATCCTGCGCCGCTTCGGCAAGCCCGCCGATCATTCCGGTGTCCTGGATCGGAAAGAAGCCTTTGGGGATTTCAACGGCCAGGGCGATGGTCAGCGCCAAGGTCGCGAAGAACACCGCAAGCGTGATCGCCTGATGCCGCAGCACGATATCGAGCGTGCGCCGATAACCCGCCAGCATGGCGTCGAAGCCGGACTCGATCGCGAGATACAGCCGGCCGTGCTTTCGCTCGCCACGGTGCAGGAAACGCGCGCACAGCATCGGCGCGAGCGACAGCGACACGAACGCCGACACCGCGACCGCAGCCATGACGGTCACGGCGAATTCGCGGAACAGGCGGCCGACGATCCCGCCCATCATCAAGAGCGGGATGAACACCGCAATCAGCGACGCGCTGATTGACAGCACCGTGAAGCGGATCTCAGCTGAGCCGATCAGCGCCGCCTCGAATGGTGGCGTGCCTGCCTCGATATGGCGGTAGACGTTCTCGACCTCGACGATGGCATCGTCGACCACGAAGCCGATGGCAATCGTAAGTGCCATCAATGAGAGATTATCGAGACTGAAGCCGAACAGATACATCGTCGCAAACGCGCCGAACAGCGACAGCGCGATGGTCAGGGCCGGCACCAGCGTTGCCCAGGTGTGGCGCAGGAACAGCAAGACGACGAGAACGACAAGAACCACCGTCAGGACCAACGTGAACTCGACGTCGCGGACCGAGGCGCGAATGGTGGTGGTGCGGTCGAGCACAGTAGCGACCTCGATGGCGGGCGGAATGACGGCGGTGACTTTCGGTAATAGCTTTTTGATCTGCTCGACCGTGTCGACGACATTGGCGCCGGGTTGTTTGTAGACCGAGAGCAGGATCGCGGGGTCGTTATTGTGATAGGCCGCGGAGAAACGATCGGTCGCGGCGGCAACTGCGGTGCCGATGTCGCGGACTCGTATCGGCGCGCCGTTGCGGTAGGAAACGATCACGTCCTTGAATTGATCGGCATCGGTGATCTGGTCATTAGCGTCGATGGTGAAACTTAACCGCGCCGTCGTCAGCGAACCCTTCGGGGCGTCGGTGGTTGCCGTCACCAGTGCGCCACGGAGGTCTTCGAGCGTCAGCCCGAGCGAAGCGACCTTCGCAGGATCGACTTGCACCCGGATCGACGGCCGCTGTTCGCCGCCAAGCGCCACCTGAGCGACGCCGGCAACCTGCGAGATTTGCTGGGCGAGATAGCTATCGGCGTATTGGTCGACGACGGTGAGCGGCATCGTATCGGAGCGCGCCGAAAGAATGAGGATGGGTGCGTCGGCGGGATTGAGTTTCTTATACGTCGGCGGCGCCGTCATGGTTTGCGGCAGCGTCTTGCTCGCCGCCGTGATCGCCGCTTGCACGTCTTGTGCCGCCAAATCGATGTTGCGATTGAGGTCGAATTGAATCGTGATCGACGTGGCGCCGAGCGTGCTGAAAGAGGTCAATTGGCTGACGCCGGCAATCTGGCCGATTTGCCGCTCCAGCGGTGTCGCCACCGAGGCCGCCATGGTTTCCGCGCTGGCGCCTGCGAGCGTCGCCGTGACCTGCACCGTCGGGAAGTCGACCTGGGGCAGCGGGGCGACCGGCAACAGCCGGAACGCCACGATGCCGAGAAACGCCACCGCCGCCATCAGCAGGGACGTCGCCACCGGTCGGCGGATGAAAGGTTCGGAAATGTTCACGCGGCGGCTGACATGATCGTACGGCGGCAGCCGCGGCCGCCCAATGAGGCCACGTATTTCTCGGCCATCGACGCCCGCCTGATGGTCTGTTAGAATTGAATCTAGAGCGATATTTTCGGTATTCTTGGTTGCTGAGCAAACGTTCTTAGCTCGCTCTTAGCCCAAGGAAAGCTTGGGGTAACAGACCATGGCGCGGCGGTTACCGTCATTGAATGGATTGCGCGCGTTTGAGGCCGCTGGCCGCCACGGCAGCTTCACCGCCGCAGCGAACGAGCTCAACGTCACCCAAACGGCGGTAAGCCGCATGGTACGGCTACTGGAGCAGCGCCTCGGCTTCGCGCTGTTTCGGCGCCATGCCAATGCCTTGGAGCTCACGGTGCAGGGCCAGACATTCTTAGCGGGCCTCACCGATTCCTTCGATTCGATCGCGCGGCTTGCCGAACAGGTTGCAGCGATGCGGTCAGGTCCGGTGCTGACCGTAGGCGTCGGACCGACGCTGGCGATGAACTGGCTGATCCCGCGCCTGACCAGTTTTTATCGCAGCCACCCCGAGGTCGAAGTCCGCATGGCGACCGGCGGCGCGATGCGTCCGGTCCGCGACGACTGGACCTGCACCATACGCCGCGATATCGGCGCGTGGCCCGGCTACACCGCCGAGGAAATGTTCCCGAGCACGCTGGTGCCGGTTTGCACGCCTGAGCTGGCGGCGGGATTGCGCCAGCCCGCCGATCTGCACAAGGCGACGTTGATCATCGTGCCGCATCTGGCCAATGATTGGCCAATCTGGTTCGAGGCGGCGGGCTTGCGGGCGCCGGTGCGGCCGGGCGCCGAGGTTTTCTTCGACAACAATGCCATGGCCATGCAAGCCGTTCTCGCCGGCGTCGGGATAGCGGCGGCGCAGCCGCTCTACATCACCGACGCGCTGGCAACCGGCCGGTTGGTCGCGCCGTTCCCGATCGTCGCCACAAAAAAGGAAGCCTGGTATCTGGAATATCGTCCCGGCCGCGCCGACGACCCGGCGCTCGTGGCATTTCGCGACTGGCTGCAGGGCGAGGCGAAGCGGCAGCGCCAGATCGAAGCCGACTTGGTGAAACGACCGAGCAAATCGCAATCACGCAAAGTCAAAGCGGTAGGATGAGGCAATCCGCGGCCGACAAACGCCGCGCCTACTGGCCGAACATCTTGCTCGCCTCTTGGGCCGCCTGCAGGCATGACAAGAGCCCGGTATAGCTCGACAGGCCGCCGGCGCTGTTTTCACCGATGCAATTTGCCTTGTTCGAGGCTTTGAAAGTCGGCCACAGTTTCGCGAGCTGACGGCGGACGGCCATTTCGCTGCTTATGCAGGTCTTATAATCCTTCGGCGCTCTCTGGCTCGGCAACAGGCTCATGCCGCCCTGTTGGGCGATGCCGCGGCACAGCGGCTTGAGATCGTAGCGGGGGACGCCGTCGGCAACAGCGACGGTCAATTGCGCGACCAACGCCAAGGCCGTCGCGGGAATCAAGGTTTTGGCGAGGCTCGTCATCCGGATACTCCAAGCTGCATCGCAAGCCCCGCGATCATACTCGATAAGCGAACGAGAGAAGTGGCCAATTTCGCTAGGCTTCTGCGCCAAGCTCGGCCGGTTCGAACCGCGCCCGCCATGGTCCCACAATGGGCTCGACCGTTCCGTGCCGCCCTATGTGAGCGCGGCGGATGGAAGCGGCGCAAACAGATCGTGGGGTGTCGTGAGCCCGCGAAGCTCATGACGGCCGAGCGGATGCAGCGGCCCGCCATAGGCGCGCGCGAAATCGTCACTGACCACGATCGGCTGGTCCAGCGCCTTGGCCACGGCTTCGATCCGGCTGACGAGATTGACGGCAGGGCCGATCACGGTGAAATCAAGCCGGTCGGCGGCGCCGATATTGCCGTAGATCGCCGTGCCGACGTGAAGGGCGACGACGATCTCGAGCGGCGGCTCGTCCACAAGTGTCGGATCATGCATGAGCCCACGCGCGGCCTCGACGGCCTGTATCGCCGCATCGAGCGCGCAGCGCGCGGCACCGGCGGCCTTGTCGGCCTGCTCAAACGGAAAAATTGCGAGCAGACCATCGCCGATGAATTTCAGGATTTCACCGCCGTGACCCGCGATGGCCGTGGCTTGCGCGTCAAACAGCGCATTGAGCATCGCGATCACCTGCGGCCCGTCGAGGCGGTCGGAGCGCGTGGTGAAACCGCGCAGATCCGACGACCACAGCACCGCGGTGATTTCCTCGCCGGTGCCGCGGCGAATCTGGCCGGCGAGAACTTTTGGACCGGTCTTGGGACCGAGATAGGCGTCAAGGATGTTGCTGGCGATGCGGCGCTGGCTGCGCAAATCGGCGAGCAGCGCCAGGCGTTGCGACACCCGCGTCAGATCGGCAATTTCCTGCGCGGTGAAGCCGCCGGGGCGGTCGGTGACATAGGTCGCCATGTGATTGGTGCCGAACGAGCTCTTGAGCGGCAAGGCAAAATAGTCGGTAGCGCCTTGCGCCTTGAGATCATGCAAGATCGGAAAATCGAGCGCGTCATCGGCAACCTCGAGCCGGCGCCGCACCGTTTCACCGGCCACCAGCACCCTGCGAACCGGGTTATCTTCGTGGCCGTACAGATCCTGCACTTCATGGGTGACGAGCCTGAGCACGGTCCGGCCCGTGGTGCGCCACCAGACAAAGTTGGCGCCGAGATATTGCGGGTGCAGCGTGCGCAGCTGCAAGGTCGCCCGCAACAGCGGAAAACCTGCCGCCAGCATCCGCCACGCGAATTCGTCGAACTCGTGTGACAGCGTCGGAATATGCTGCGCCGGGCCCGCCAGCCAATCGATGATCGCCTCGATGGTGTCGTGCTGGCGCCGCTCGGCGAGCGGCCGCTCGACAACGTCGCCGATCTGAAAATACCGCGGATCCAAGCCGTCAATCGGATCCCGATCCGGGTCGTCCATCGAAAGCTCCAGTTTGCACGCCTTAAATCAAGGCTGCGCGGCCGATTGCAACGTTGCCGGCACGTCCGGGCAAAGTACGACAAGGCGGCGCAAATGTTTAAGTAGGGGCGCTATCGGGGAATTGTACCCCGATCTTGAATTAATTCAGGGCGGCTCTCGCCCAGCGCGGGTATTACGCGTTCTTTCCCAACCGCTCGATCAGCGCCATCGCCGCCGCCGGCGCGCGCACTTTGCCTTCATGGATGACATAGGCATAGACATCGCGCGGCGCGGCCTTTGTTTTCTTCGCCGCTTCGATATGCGGCAGATCAGCCGGCGCCGCGCCTTGGGCCCACGATTGCAGACGACCGGCCCAGGCGGCGATGTCCTTCGGCGGATAGGCGGTCGGGACGGTGTCCTTGCCGCGCTGCAGGCGGGCATAGATGAAGTCGCCGGTGACGTCGGCGATATTGGGATATGTGGCGTGGTCGGTGAAGACGACCGGCATTTTGTGTTGGCGCAGCAGCGCGATGAATTCGGCCGTGCAAAAGCTGTCATGGCGGACTTCGATGACGTGACGTAGCGCGCGGCCGTCGAATTTGTCCGGCAACAGTTCGAGGAAGCCGCCAAAATCGGCAGCGTCGAATTTTTTGGTCGGCGCGAATTGCCAGAGCAGGGGGCCGAGATGCTCGCCGAGCTCGGTGATGCCGGAATCGACAAAGCGCTTGATCGAGTCGCCCGCCTCCTTGAGCACGCGCCGGTTGACGGCAAAGCGCGGGCCTTTTAGCGCGAACACGAAATTTTGCGGCACCTCGCTCGCCCATTTGCGGAACGTCGCCGGCGTTTGCGAGCGATAGAACGTGCCGTTGACCTCGATCGAGGTCAGCCGTTCGGCGGCATAGCTGAGCTCCTTCGCGTGCGGCAAACCCTTTGGATAAAACACGCCGCGCCACGGCTCAAACGTCCAGCCGCCGATGCCGATGCGGATTTGACCGGATTTTGGAGTCATATGGTTGTCACCGGGCCCTGCTAGAGTTTGATTGTTACCGGCGATGGTCTGTGAGAGTAAGCCCCCATCGCCCTGACGGCCACGACGATCAGGCGACGCCGGATGAACGCGCGCCTCTCGTTCGTGGTCGTTGCCGTTTCAGACGACGGAGGACAGACGACGGATTTGCAGGGGGTTGCCCCGCCTCTTCAATGCTTTATCCTTATTCTATCGTCCGTCGTCTGTCCTCCGTCGTCTGTCTTTCCCATGCAACGCAAAGTCATCATTTCCTGCGCGGTGACCGGCTCGGCCGACACGCCCGGCCGCAACCCGGCGGTGCCGGTGACGCCGGAGCAGATCGCCCGTTCGTCGATCGATGCCGCCAAGGCCGGCGCGGCCATCGTGCACATCCACGTACGCAATCCGCAGACCACCAAGCCAAGCATGGACACCGCGCTTTATCGCGAGGTGGTCGAGCGGATCAGGGCAAGCGGTACCGATGTGCTCATCAACCTGACCACCGGCCCGGGCGCGCGGTTTTCGCACGACGAGAGCGATCCAACAAAGCCCGGTCCCGACAGCGTGCTGCGATCGCCGGAGGACCGGGTGCGCCACGTGGTCGAGCTCAAGCCGGACATTTGCAGTCTCGACATGGGCAGCCTCAACATGGGCGACCGCGTCTTCGTCAACACGCCAAAACACCTGCAAGCCATGGCGGCGGCGATCACGGCTGCCGGCGTGACGCCCGAGCTTGAAGTGTTCGAGACCGGCCATCTGCTGCTCGCCAAGCGCTTCATCGAGAACGGCTTCGTCAAGCCGCCGGGCATGTTCCAGATCTGCCTCGGCATATCCTGGGGCCAGCCGGCGACGCCCGAGGCCATGACCTATATGCGCAACCTGTTGCCGCCCGATGCACCGTGGTTCGCCTTCGGCATTTCGCTGCATCAGTTTCCGATGGTGGCGCAAACCGTGCTGCTCGGCGGCCACCCGCGCGTCGGCCTCGAGGACAATATTTATCTGGAGAAGGGCAAGATGGCGCCAAGCAACGCGGCGCTGGTCGAGAAGGCGGCAAAAATCATCGAAGTTCTGGGCGACCACGTCGCGACGCCGAACGATGCGCGGATGATTCTCGGACTGGCCTGACATCCGCCCCCGCGATAGCGGTGGAGGAAAGCAAAAGGCCCGGGATTGCTCCCGGGCCTTCGCACTCACACGTCGCTTGAAAATGGATCCCGGGTCTGCAGCGCACCACTTCGTGCTGCGCTGCGCCCGGGATGACGCTATCGCGTCATGTGGATGTCCTTAGAAGTCCATGCCGCCGCCGCCACCTGGCATCGGGGGCATCTGGTTCTGCTTCTTCGGCAGCTCGGCAACCATCGCCTCGGTGGTGATGAGCAAGCCGGCAACCGAGGAAGCGCCCTGCAGCGCCTGGCGCACGACCTTGGTCGGGTCGATGATGCCCTTCTTGATCATGTCGACATACTCGCCGGCCTGGGCGTCGAAGCCAAAACCGTAGTTCGAGTTCTCGAGGATCTTGCCGACGATGACGGAACCATCCTCACCGGCATTCTGGGCGATCTGCCGGGCCGGAGATTGCAGCGCCTTGCGCACGATCTCGACGCCGGTCTTCTGGTCGTCGTTCGCGGTGCGCACTTTCTTGAGCGCCTCGGTGGCGCGCAACAGCGCCACGCCGCCGCCGGGCAGCACGCCTTCCTCGACCGCGGCGCGGGTCGCATGCATCGCGTCGTCGACGCGATCCTTGCGCTCCTTGACCTCGACCTCGGTGGCGCCGCCGACGCGGATCACTGCAACGCCGCCCGCGAGCTTGGCAAGACGTTCTTGCAGCTTCTCGCGGTCGTAGTCGGAGGTGGTCTCCTCGATCTGTGCCTTGATCTGCGTGATGCGGTCCTGGATATCGCTCTTCTTGCCGGCGCCGTTGACGATCGTGGTGTTCTCCTTGTCGATCATCACCTTCTTGGCCTTGCCGAGCATCGCCAGCGTGACGTTCTCGAGCTTGATGCCAAGATCCTCGCTGATCGCCTGGCCGCCGGTCAGGACGGCGATGTCCTGCAGCATGGCCTTGCGGCGATCGCCGAAGCCGGGCGCCTTCACGGCAGCGACTTTCAGGCCACCGCGCAGCTTGTTGACCACGAGCGTGGCCAGCGCCTCGCCCTCGACGTCTTCGGCGACGATGAGGAGCGGCTTGCCGGTCTGCACCACGGCTTCAAGGAGCGGCAACAGCTCGTTGAGCGCGGACAGCTTCTTCTCGTTGATCAGGATGTAAGGGTCCTCCATCTCAACGCGCATCTTGTCGGCGTTGGTGATGAAGTAGGGCGAGATGTAGCCGCGGTCGAACTGCATGCCTTCGACGACGTCGAGCTCGGTCTCGAGGCTCTTGGCCTCTTCCACCGTGATGACGCCTTCGTTGCCGACCTTTTCCATCGCCCTGGCCAGATAGTCGCCGATCTCCTTGTCGCCGTTGGCGGAGATGGTGCCGACCTGGGCAATCTCGGCGTTCGAGGTGACCTTCTTGGAGTTCTTCTTCAACTCCTCGACCACGTGCTCGACCGCGAGATCGATGCCGCGCTTGAGGTCCATCGGGTTCATGCCGGCGGCAACCGCCTTGGAACCTTCCTTGACGATCGCGGCCGCGAGCACGGTCGCGGTCGTCGTGCCGTCACCGGCGATGTCGGAGGTCTTCGACGCGACCTCGCGTACCATCTGGGCGCCCATGTTCTCGAACTTGTCTTCGAGTTCGATTTCCTTGGCGACGGTGACGCCGTCCTTGGTGATGCGGGGAGCGCCGAACGATTTGTCGAGCACGACGTTGCGGCCTTTCGGGCCCAACGTCACCCTCACCGCGTTGGCGAGGATGTCGACGCCGCGCAACATCTTGTCGCGTGCATCGACTGAGAATCTGACTTCCTTGGCAGACATTTCAATTCACTCCTGAATTTGGTTTGCTTTTGCTTTTCCACGCGTCATGGCCGGACTTGTTCCGGCCATCCACGTCTTTGCCGCGAAGAGCTAAGACGTGGATGCCCCCGACCAGCGCGGGCATGACGAACAAAGAGGTTACGCGGCCTTCTTCTTGGCCAGCGGCTCGTCGAGCACGCCCATGATGTCGGACTCCTTCATGATCAGGAGGTCCTTGCCGTCGATCTTGACCTCGGTGCCCGACCATTTGCCGAACAGCACGCGGTCGCCGACCTTCAGATCGATGGGGATGAGCTTGCCGGCTTCGTCGCGGCCACCGGGGCCGACGGCGACGATTTCGCCCTGGGAGGGTTTCTCCTTGGCGGTATCCGGGATGATGATGCCTCCGGCAGTCTTCTCTTCGGCATCGAGGCGCCTTACGACGACGCGGTCGTGAAGCGGACGAAACTTCATGGTGTCCTCCTAAGTTATTGAAACTACGACGGTTGTGGTTGAAGCGATGGCCCACAGAAAACCGCGAGCAAACGCTTGATGGCGAGCACTTTCATGCCCCTGGCAACGACATGGGGCGCGAATTTTTGCCCACAAGAGGTACCTGAAAATTTTTTAGCACTCGCCGCGAGCGATTGCCAACAACTCTTTTAAGGGGATTATAACCTTGACAAAGCAGAACGCAAGGCATAGTAAATAGGGTAGGAAAGGACCTGACCATGACCGCGAACCTCCAAAACCCCATTTTCACTGACGAAATGAAGGCTAGGGAGTGGTTAGAGGCTCGGGTTTGGCCAAATGGCCCGGTTTGCCCTCACTGTGGCTCTACAGGCGATGACGTGACCGCCCTCCAGGGGAAGGCCCACCGCCCTGGCCTTTACCAGTGCAGCGGTTGCCGCGAGCAATTCACGGTCACGGTCAAGACGGTATTCGAGCGCAGCAAGATTCCGTTGTCAAAATGGCTTGCCGCCCTGTTCTTGCTTACGGCTTCTAAGAAGGGCGTGAGCGCTCACCAAGTGCATCGTTCGTTAGGCGTTTCCTACAAGTCGAGCTGGTTCATGATGCACAGGCTACGCGAAGCTATGCGCTCCGGTGGCTTGCTTCCACCGATCGGTGGCGAAGGCAAAGTCGTCGAAGCCGATGAAACCTATTTCGGCATGATCCCGAAAGACGAAATCATGCCGCGTGCTATCGGCCACGGCAAAAAGAAAGTCGGCAAGCGCGCTGGCATCCGTCGCCCGGCTTACCGCGCCGTGCTGGCGCTGGTCGAGCGCAGCGGCAAAGCCCGTACCTTCCATATCGCGCAAGCCGACCAGAATACTGTGCATTCGATCATGAAGGCCAACATCGACCACGAGTCTAATATCTACACGGACGAAAGCCACCTTTACAGGCTAGCGCCGTGGCTGTTCGCGAAGCATGAGTCTGTGAAGCATTCGGCCAAGGAATATGCGCGCGGCGACGTGACCACGAACACGGTGGAAGGCTATTTCTCAATCTTTAAGCGCGGAATGAAAGGCGTTTATCAGCATTGCGACGAAAAGCACCTTCATCGCTACCTTGCCGAGTTTGATTTTCGCTACAACACGCGCACTGCGTTGGGCTTCAACGATCTAATGCGCGCCGAAATCGCGGCGGCTGGTATCAAAAGCAAGCGCCTGACATACCGACGGCCTCACAAAGTCGCGCAATTGGACGCGAATTAAAGCCGAAGCAAAACGCTTTATGGCTTGGAGGAAGAAGCGCGGCGCTTAGGGACTTTCTTTGGCCTTGGCTTTTTCTCTGCCCGATGTTGTGGCGGACTTTTCGCCACAACATCAATGGCGCGTTCAAAGCGCTCCCAAGCATCGGTGCGAAATTCTTCGCTTTTGGATTTTTTGGTTTCGCTCATGGCCAAAGATCAGAAACTGACCTCTCTTGATCTCTACAAAGTGCTGATGTTCGAATCTGCACGACGTATCGAGGCGATGAACTTTATCCTAGCAGGCGGCACAAGGCTATCGGAAGGTATTATTCGGGAACTTTGCTATCTTCAACTGCGGATGCTGTGCGAAGCAATTGCTCTCGCATGTCTGGTCGCCCATGGCGACATCGCAGAAGCCCACACAAGAAGGTTCGAGAGGGAATGGTCTGCCGACAAGATCATCAAGCAACTGGAAGCCCTCAATCCTCATTTTTTCCCACAACAGGCTGAGTTTGCACCAGGTTCCATTAAGGCAAACACTAAGCCAAACGCGCTTAAGAAAAGCGAGCTTCTCGATCTCTACAATAAATGTGGAGGCCTTCTACACCGCGGAACACTGAAGAAACTCGCCAGTACAAGTCCATTTGGAGAACGAATCAATGCGCCGGATATTGTGAATTGGACTCAAAAGATCGAAGACCTTTTGGGCAGTCACATCATCCCGCTCAAGCTGACCACCGACGCAACGACCGTAACTAGCGTTATATTGTGAACAGGCGTGGAATAAGGACCCCGTTTTCGGGGTGATCGGCATCCAATCGGGACCCCGGGGCTGAGGGTCCACACTGGCTTCCATGATTATGGAAGCCGAGGTTGGGATGCTGATTGT
>JBEKKM010000042.1:0-30132 GCA_050010715.1 Xanthobacteraceae bacterium
TGCCATCGAGATATTTGTCGATGCCGCGACGGCTAAAAGCGACACGCTAAGTAGAAGAAGCCGTTTCATGACCCACCCCGTTTTGTCTGAGAGCACCACACGCCAACGCGACATACGCTCCCGGCTTTAGTCCCCAGCATTTGCGATTTTTTACGGCCCCCAGGGCCAAAGCTTTACGTTGATGCGCGCGAGTACGGTCTGCATGCTCGTTTTTCCGAAATTACAGAACGAACAGCCGATCGTTGCTCCGGTATTGTCTCGAAGATTGGTGAAGTTGCCGACGTTGAACTGGTAGTAGTTGTATTCGACGCCAATGCTCAGGTGCGTCCACAGCATGTATTCGAGGCCCGCTCCCGCGGTCCAACCCTGCACCCATCGCCAACTTGGATTACTCAGATCGGCGCCCGTGACCGTGTCGGCGGCGTCGAAATTGACGTTGGTCAAGGCCCAGCCACCTTTGCCGTAGATCAACGTCCGGTCGAAGGCGAAGCCGAGCTGGCCGGTTGCGCTTTCAATGTTGTTGAAGGACGAATAGCGCGTGCCGGTAGGATCCAAGGCGCTATGACTGGTGACATTGATCTGCGCTCCGTCGAGCATGTATTCGGCGCCGATGACGATATTGTTGGTCGCCTGCCAGCGGTAACCAAACTGACCGCCGACGGCGTAACCGTAGGGGTTTTGAGTGATGGTATCGGCCTTGGTGGTGGCGCAATTCACCGCGAAGGCATCGGTACACCACGATGTATTGGCGTCGGCGTAGCCGATGTGGACACCGAAGTAGAATTCGGTCCAGCTCCACACGATCGGCGCCGCCGGAGCCTTGACCGGCATCGGCATGTCGGCCGCCAGGGCGGGCGTCGCCAGCGCCGCCGCGATCGCGACAGCGCCGAGGCCTTTGAAAACGCGATCCGGCAAATTGAACGTATATGAGCCGGAGCTGTTGTTGCCCAAAAGCAGTGATTTCATGACCCCACCCCGTTTTATCTTCGCAATTTAGAAGCGGCATCCGGTTAGAGCGCTTCGCAACTGCGAAATCAGTGATGGTCATATTTTTAGGATTGGGCAGAAGAGTCGATATTGTTTGGAACCGACGTTTAATATCTAAAAAATATCTCATCAGCCGCCTTTGGGGCCTTTTGCGTAAAGCCTCACCAGACAGCTTGGTCGAAGCTCAAGAGGCTTGCAGCGCTCATCAAACTCCGCGTTGACGCAGGATTGCCGGCATTCAGCCGGGTGAATCAAAAATAATGCCTTTGTATCAATGGATTACAACGTGGCAGTGATCGTTACGATTGGGCGCCATATGGAAATGTTACTATTCGGTCACAGTAGCCAAGTTTAGAAGGCACGCTGTGGATTGGGGTTTTCGTCTCGTCGGCTCAACCAAGTATCAGCCGGCCTGGCTAATTTGCTTAGCATCTGGGCAGGCTCAGCGATCGCGTGAAACGTTGGCGGCGTGCGCTATGGTGTGTGCCTATTGGCCACCCGAACTGCTATTTTATCTCTACTTTGGAAGCCGGGAATTGATCTCGAATGTATATGACCGCTGCGGTTACAATCCGTGCAGGCGCAATTTTCGCCGCTCCGGGTTGTGCGATGTCGTTGATCGACCATACAACTATCGAAGCCAATGACCCGGCCGAACGGGCGGACGGCGATATCAACGCCGATTCCAATTTTCGCTTTGTACCAAAAGAGCTGGCGCTCAAGTGCCGCAAATTGGTCGAGAGCTATCACGCAATACATGGCTATGCCCGCCTGCCCGATATGCTTTGGCATTCGGATGCGCGCGACATTATCGAGTGCCATCGCGACCTGATGCAGGTCTTCAGAAACGCGTCAAAGTCGAGATGTGCGAAACGCGCGAACGATTCGTTTCTGCTGATTGCAACAGCCATCGTGTCATTGGAAGTGTTGGCGCGAGATTATTCCGGCTGGGGCAGGCGTTTTCCCGCGGCAAAGCGTGAAGCCGAAGCGAAGTTCGCCGACTTTGCGGCGCGGCAGCGCAACTGGTTCATGGACAAGTATCTTTACCCGTCGCTCAATCTCCAGCGCGAGGCCGCCAACGCCCTCGCGCCGTCCCCAGCTACACCGGCCGCGTTTTCGAATTAGCTTGTCGTGCCTTGTTGATCCGTTGCGGCGCAAGCCCCGCCGACGATGAATGATGCGAGCGATTGCGGCACAATATTTTTTTTCTATTTGACGCAGTGCAATAACTGAATAATCTGAACTTGCTGCTACCGGTGTTTGCCCCGATTGCAGTTCGTGGTGAAAAGGGGGTCGGATCGCCAATCCGACCCCGCCCTTTTTTTGGGCCTGAGAATTTAAACTGACATAGCGGAGGGCTTCGCTTCACCGGAACTGTCCGGTGAGTGCGGTGCGCGTCAATGGCGAGCGTCAAACGAGCCTTTCCACCACATGAAAACCACCCACAATACGATAATAGCCAACGCCAGCGGCATCCAATTCTGGAAATGGACGCCCAAAAACGTGAACTCACCCGCCAGCCACTGAGCCATGCGACGCCCCAACAACCAAAGATATTTTAAAGATATTTTTTCAGAGGCGCTAGTGCCGAAATGAAGCCGTAAAAACGGCCGGGCATAGGTTCACGAGCCGCCAAAGCTCGATTGGACCGCATTTCTTTCGCGACATTCTGCTGCTGTGGACTAGGCTATGTTAAATCGCCAGGGTCCCCGACGTCGCGCAGCCCGAAGTTTAGTTTTTAAGCTACTGCATAGTTATCGCTCAATTACCAAAAGATATTGAGCTTTATCGTCGCACGCCGGCTTCTCATAATGAATTGCTGGGTCGCCAATCAAAAGTCTGTGGGAATAAGAAAAAATGCGCCTGACAACGTCAATCAGCATCGCGTTCGGCATGGCGTTATTCGCAGTGCCAGCCTATGCAGTGCATCAGCAAACAAAAATCAACTGCGAGCATGGCTGCAACGTCAAATCGCCGCCGCTGGCAGCACTCGCCAAACAAAACAATGCGCCGCATCGAGTCTGCGACTGGATCGGACCGGGAGGCCGCGCGGTCTACCGCTGCACGACGGTCGAGGCGACGCCGCAGCCACTCGTCGTCACGCAAGACACGACGTTGCCGCATCGAACCTGCGGCTGGCTTCCGCCGGCCGAACCGCGTGCCGTCTACGCATGCAGATAACGTCTTTCACGGTTTGCCGATATGCCGGCACTGCTTGGTCGAGAACGATTTGAACGGCACGCATGATTTCCAATTCGAGTGCGGCTCTTTCACGCTCGAGCCTTCCTCCCGCGGGTCGGAGACCTGACAAATTGAGGTTTGTACTTCGGAAGATTCGAGACTTGGCCACCGGACATTGGCGGCTGGCCGCGGAGCGCCACTCCGACGATGACGAGCGCGAACGTTTCGCTTTTAGTTCGGCGCGCGCCGTCACCGTTCAAGCAGGCGGAACGCTGTTGCTGGTCGCGTGTGCCACCCTCGCCACTTTTCTTTTTACCGGGATCCTGGGCACCGTAAATCTGGTCACCGTCATCTTTTTGATTCCGGTGCTGCTAGCGGCGGTTTGGTGGGGCACGGGCCCGGCAATCCTGGCGGCAGTCGCTGGGGCGCTTTCGGCCGATTTCTTTTTTTATCCGCCGCTTTACAGTTTTTGGATTTCCGACACGCAGAACATCGCCGATTTGATTGTTTTCTTGATCGTTGCGCTGGTGGGCGGCGGTCTTGCGGCGGACCTCCGCAAGCGCGAGAGGGAAATTTACGATCTCTACGGCTATTCAAGACAACTGGCGGTCTGTTTCACGACGGCGGATTTGATCCGCGCAACGCAGAACTATCTTTCGCGACGTCTCGGCCGTCCGACTCTGCTGATCGAGGCAAGATACGTCGAAGACGATCGATCCGCGGATCCGGCTTTGCCGACGGCGGTCCGGCGTGACGCAGCAGCGATGGCGCCGCTCGACGACATCGAGCCGCACACGATCATGGATGAGGCCACGCGTCATACCTGGCTGGTGCGCCGGGTGCCGCTTGGGACGCTGGAATATCTCGCCTTCGCCGACCTCGGAACCGGTGTCGTCGACGCCAAACGGATATTCAATCATCGCGTCGACGAAGCTCTCACGGAGGCGACCGAAACTCTGGCGCGTCTCGACCTCGTGAAAGCAGTCGAAGAGTTCCAGCTGCAGATCCAGGCCGACTCTTTGAAAAACGCACTCGTCACGACGATATCCCATGATTTGCGCAATCCATTGGTGTCGATCCTGGGCGCGGCAAGCGTATTGGCGCAGATGGTTGCCATCAGGGAGGATCATCGAGCGCGATCGCTGGTAACGATGGTCTATGATGAGGCGGCGCGGCTCGACAGCAACATACAAAACATCATCGCGGCCGCGCGCATTACGACCGGCGTTAAGCAAGCGAGCGCGGAATTGACCGATCCCGTGGACATCGTTCGCGGAGCGATCGAGCAGAAACGCACGCAACTCGCCGCGCATCAACTCGACGTTTCGCTGGCGCCCAGCCTTCCCTTGGTCAAGGTGCAATCTGCTCTCGTCGAGAATGCGGTGAGCCAATTGCTCGAAAATGCCGCAAAATACTCGCCCTCCGGCTCGACGATCAAGATCGACGGACGCGTCGATCAGGATTGGGTGGTATTGTCGGTTTCCGATCAGGGCATCGGATTGACGCCAGACGAGCGGCAGCTCGCCGGTCAACGGTCGTTTCGCGGCACGCGCCACGCAGCCGCGGCCGCCGGATCCGGTCTCGGACTTTGGATCGCCAGCACGTTTATTACGACGAATGGCGGCCGGCTCGACGTTACAAGCGAGGGCCCCGGGCTTGGAACCACGGTTCGCATTCGCCTCCCCGTCCCCATCGCGCGCGAGGCGCGTGCGCATTGACGAAAGCGAATCCTATTTGTCGATTGCCGCAGTAATTGGCGTCGCGTTTCGCCGAATCACCAATTGGCGAGGAGACAGATCAGCGCGAAAGGCACGACGGCAGCCCCGACATAGAGCAAAACGCGATGGCTTGCGGCGTCCTTCGGCCTCGTGAAAAGGTAGATCATTAGGCAGACGCAAACGACATAACCGGAGATCATCCGAATGAGATCAGCCGGTGTTTCATAAGCCGTCCAGATTGTTTCGCTCTGGGGCCTGCTGACGAGCAGGATCACCACGACCAAGGTGATGATGAATACGATTCGCGTTAGCACGCCGACTACGTAAAGCCAGGCTGGAACGTCGGAAGCCCGCGACCCCTTTTCAGAGGATTCTCCTGCTGCACCCAAAGCTTCGCTCCATAGGAATCCATGTCACTGAGCCCGGCAGAGCCAAGATACGCGGATTCCCCGGAGAAATATACATTTAATATATTTTGAGGCGCCCTCGGGCGAAAATGCCTGTCGACCGACCAAACGCAGGTGGTAATTTTGGCTTGTGGATCAACCAGTCTGCCACCGGGTGGCCGGGGTCTTGGCGCCCGCCAAAGGTAGCGACCTTCCGCCTATCTAGCTTTGGAGGGTCACCAAACGGCGACGAGGCAGATCAAGGCGAAGGGCACCGCGACAAGGCCTAAGTAGCGCCAGGTCCGATAGCGTTGGTCATCATAGGGCGCCCTAAAAAGCTGGATCCCGATCCCAGCGCAGACGGCCAGGCCCAGGACCATCCGCATGAGATCGCCTGGGGTCTCGTACACCGTCCAGATTGTTTCGCTCTGGGGCATGCTCACGCGCCAAGTGATCAGCATCATTACGACCATGAACAGCGCCCGTAAAACAACGCCCGAGTAGTGCAGGAGGGCCGGGACATCGGACGCCGCCATTTGCGCGTTAGGAGCAATCGCCCGCCGCGACCATTCACTCGCTCTCATCGGCATCCATGACATCGTTTCTCTCCAATTTTTTTATTGCGGGCCTTATTCCAGAGCCGCTTTTGGCAATCATACGCTTTTCCGCCGCAGAAATATAGATTGTATATAAGTATAGGACCCATCTTATAAAGACCCTCAGTGGATTCAAGGCTGTTTCTATAAAAATTGGTGTAGAACCAGGCATTTGCACCTGTTCTTGCCTAAAATAAAGTCAGCGAAAACGGACGTTTCGTTATTTAGGCCCGCTCAGATTCGCGGCCTGCGGCGGCGGCTGTTCTAAAATCGGGCAGAAAGATTCGACCCAGCCGAGCTCAGTGTATAGGCCGGGTGCCGGTTCCGTTGATGCCGCCGGACACTTTCGCCGGCCCGCCTATGCCCGATGCAGCGGAATTTCGATGAACCAGGCCAGTGCCTGTGATCGTGCCGCGCTGCACCACCGGCGCGCTCACGATCGGGCTGGGGCTTGGACGCGCGATTGCCGGTCGCTCCAGCCCGGTTTTGACATCGGTTGGGCCGCTCACCCCGCCCGCGGCAGAAGTGCCCGCGACGGTTGGGCTTGGAGCATGCGCCGACGAAACGTGACTGTCGTTAATGCGGCCGCGCACCCCGTCATGGCCGGCAACCGACTGGCCAATCGCATTGCGCTGAATAGGTTTTAGCGAACCGGGCGACGGGCGCGTGTGATTGTTTCCAGGGGCGACGATCTTGAAGTTGGACTTTGCATCGTGAGCTTTGCCAGAGGCGTTGCGCGCACGGTGGGACGGCGCCGTGATGCGCGTATCGATCGCGTCAGTGTTGCCGCCAGTGTTGCCGCCACGGGTATCAGTTGAATTGACGCCCTTCGCGACCGAATGAGGTCCCTCCCCGGCGGGGGCATTGACACCGCGGCCTTTGGGTCCGTCGTCCTCACTTGCCTTCAGATTTTGCTTATCACTCGCGCCGCGCACCTCTTGCGGCCCTGCATTGCCGTCCGATTTGGGCGCGGCGGCGTTTTCGGCCGGAGCATGATTGGCAGGCTTTAGTACCAAACCGCCAGCATTGCCGGCAGGTGGTGGCGAACCGCTTGGCTCAGTGGATGGATTTGAGCTCGCCGGGTGGCCAGCCGTTGGCACCGCATCCTCGGCGAAACTTGCCGGTATCGGCGAAGCACCGATCAGGACGACCGCGACAATAAAAGGACCGATCCTCATTGACGCCTCTTTCGCCGTCGTTAGCGCCGGAGCCCCGGCGCAGACATCAATCGAAGGCTGCCGCTCCCGCCGCGTTCGGCTCAGCCGTGGGCCCAGGACGCGCCGCTCGATCAAGGAACAGTGTCTGCAGCGCCGGCACGACCACGAGCAAAATGATCGGTCCGATGAACATGCCGCCGACCACCACGGTGGCGAGCGGGCGCTGCACCTGGCTGCCGATACCGGTCGAGACCGCCGCCGGCCATAGCCCGATGCAGGCGGACAGCGCCGTCATCAGCATCGGCCGCATCCGCTGCGAAGCGGCATGGAACATGGCGTCGATGGTGCCCATGCCGCCGGCCTTGACCTCATTGTAATAGGTCATGATCAAAATGCCATTCATCACCGACACGCCGAACAAGGAAATGAAGCCGACCGCCGCGGAGACGCTGAAATTCAGGCCGGAAAAATACAGCGCAATAATGCCGCCGCCGACCGCGAACGGAATGCCGGCGAGCACCATTAGGCTGTCGCCCAGCGAATTGAACAGGCTGTAGAGCAAGACGACGATCAGGAGCAGGCTGATTGGGACGATCACCGCGAGGCGCGCCTGCGCGTTCTGCAAGTCTTCGAACTCGCCGGCCCAGACGATGCGGTAGCCGGGCGGCAGCTTTACGTTCTTAGCAATGCGCTGCTGCGATTCGGCAACCGCGCTGCCGAGATCGCGGTCGCGAACGCTGAACTTGACCGGGATATAGCGCTCGCCGGCCTCATGATAGATATAGGAGGCGCCGGTATCCAGCGTGATGGTGGCGAGCTCGCGCAGCGGAATATACGCGTTGCCGCCGTTGCCGCCGGCAATTTTGAGATCGGGTATCGATTCCAGCGAGTCGCGATACTCTTGCGGAAGCCGAACCGTAACGGCGAACTGGCGGTCGCCTTCCAGCACCGTGGTCGCGACGGTGCCGCCCAGCGCCGCCTGCACCGTATTGTTGACGTCGCCGGTATTGAGACCGTAGCGGGCGGCTTTTTCGCGATCCACCTTGATATTCAGGTTCGGTTGTCCCTGGACGTGGAAAATGCCCAGGTCGGCAATGCCCCTGACCTGCGCCATTTCATGTTGGACCTTGTTGGCCAAGTCTTCCAGGATATTCTGATCGTGGCCGATGATCTTGACCGAATTGGCGCCTTTGACGCCAGACAGCGCTTCCTCGATGTTGTCCTGGATGTACTGCGAAAAATTGAAGCTTATCCCCGGCAGACTGTCGTTGAACTCTTGCTGCAATTGCTCGACGAGCTTGTCTTTCGTCAAACCCGGCGCCCATTCGTCAAACGGCTTCAATGGCACGAACAACTCGACATTGGCGAACGGCGAAGCATCGCTGCCGTTATCGGGCCGGCCGTGCTGGGAGACGACCGTGAGCACTTCGGGGTGACGGAGCAGGATCTCGCGCATCTTCGCCGTCGCCGGCTCGCCGGCCTCCAGCCCGATCGTCGGCGGCAGTGACGCCCGAATCCACAGATTGCCTTCCTCGAGCGCCGGCAGGAATTCGCTGCCGAGCCGCGTCGCCAACAGTGTAACGATGGCGAGAAATGCCAGCGCGATCGCCACCATGACTTTGCGATGGATCAGCGACCAGTGCAGGATCGGCACGTAAATAGCGCGCAGCGCGCGCACGACGATGGTTTCGGCCTCCTCGACGTGCTCAGGCAACAGGAAGGAGGCCAGCACCGGCGTGATCGTGAAGGTCGAAAGCAGCGCGCCGAGCAGGGCCAATCCATAAGTTCGCGCCATCGGGCTGAAAATCTGGCCTTCGACGCCTTGCATGGTGAACAAGGGCACGAACGCCGCGACCGTGATCAGGGCGGAGAAGAAAATCGCCTTGTCCACCTGCAAGGCGCTGATGAGGATGAGTCGCAACCGGTCGTTCCAGGCCAGCGGATGCGCCGAGTCTCTGCCACGCGTCGGGTCGTCCCCCCACTTCTCCTCCGCCAGTTGCGCCAGCAGCGATTGGCGATCTCCCGGACTGCCCTGCAAGTTGCGGAAAACGTTTTCGATCAGGATCACCGCCGAATCGACGATGATGCCGAAATCGACGGCGCCGACAGAGAGCAGGTTGGCATCCTGGCCCATCATGACCATGATGATGACCGCGAAAAACAGCGCGAAGGGGATATTCGCCCCGACGATAATGGCGCTGCGGATATTGCCGAGAAAAACCCACTGGATGACGAAGACCAGGGCGCAACCGAAGATCAGATTGTGCAGCACCGTGTGCGTGGTCACCGCCACCAGCGTCGAGCGGTCGTAGTAAGGAACGATTTTTACCCCGGGGGGTAACGTGCCGTCGTTGTTGATCTGATCGATCTTGGCCTTGATGCGCGGGATGACGTCATTGGTGTGAAAGGTACGGCCCATGACCACGATCGCCAAGGCGACGTCGCTGTCGTGATCCTTGCCGCCAATGCCGAGCCGCGGCACGTAGCCAAGCGAGACCTTGGCGACATCCTTGATCTGGATCGGGACACCGTTGACCTGGGTGAGCACGACATTCTCGATGTCCTCGACATGCCAGCCCTTGGTCAAATCCGCATCGCCGCCCGAATCGATCAGCCCGATGCCGCGAATGTTCACCGACTGCTGGCCGACCGTGATCTCGCGGCCGCCGACATTGATATTGGCATTGCCGAGCGCCGCGATGATTTGCGGGATCGTGACGCTGTAGGCGTCGAGTTTGTGCAGATCGACGTCGACGTCGTACTGCTTGGTGGTGCCACCCCACGAGTTCACCGCGACGACTCCCGTCACGGTATAGAGCCGCCGTGTGATGATCCAGTCCTGCACGGTGCGCAGGTTGGTGAGGCCGAAGTGCAGAGGACCAACCACCTGATAGCGAAACACCTCGCCGACCAGGCTCGATTGCTGAATCTGCGGGACCTGCCCACCCGGCAGCGTGACGTTCTGCTGCAGGCTCAATGCCGCCTGCTCATAGGCGAAGAAATAATCGACGCCGTATTTGAAGGTGACGCGGACGAATGACAGGCCGTAGAAAGACGTCGAGCGGATATTGTCGACGCCGGGCGTGACGTAGAGGCCGACCTCCATCGGGATCGTGTAATAACGCTCCATCTCTTCGGCCGAGAGTCCGGCCGCCTGGGCGGTGATCTCGAGAATAACCGGCGCGGGATTGGGGTAAGCCTCGATGTTCAGTTTGCTGAAGGCAACGAGGCCGGCGCCGATGAAGACCAATAGGCCCAACAGCACGATCGCGCGCCGGGTGAGGCCGAAAGTCAGAATGCCCTTTAGCACGGCTGATCTCTGTTTTGAGCGCTGCTGACGTCAGGTGCCTTCATTGGCCCGCTGCTATTGCCAGCATGTTGCTGAGGAAGATGGCGCCGTCGGTGGCGACCAGTTCGCCGGGCTGCAGACCTTGGAGAATCTGCCGGTAGCCGCCGCGGGCATCGCCGATCTTGACCGTGCGCTTGATGAAGCGGCGGCGGTCGGCGGTGACCCACACCGTCATCGTGCCGTCGCCCTCGCGCACCACGCCGTCGAGCGGAACGGCCGGCGACCGCAGCGGAGCGCCAATTTCGATAATGAAGTAACCGAACATGCCGGAACGCAGCTCGTGCTGCGGATCCTTGATTTCGGAGCGCACCAGGACGCGCCGCGTATTCGGGTCGACCGTCGCGCCGATGGTGGTGATCTTGCCGTCGAACTTGCGGCCGGGAAACGCGCTGAGGCTGACTTGAACCGGTTGCCCGAGACGGAACGCCGGACTGTCGTCCTCGGCCACGTTCGCCAGCATCCACATGGTGTTGATGTCGGCCACGGTGTACGGGGCCGGCGCGTTGCCCGGCTGGACGAACAGCCCGGGCGCCGCGTTGCGCGCCGTGATCCGGCCGTCGATCGGGCTCGGCACGATGAGCGTCGGATCCGCCATGCGGTCGGCGACGATGCGGTCGATGTCGGCGTCGGTCTTGCCGAAGATGCGCACCGCGTCGCGTGCCGCCCGCAGATTACCTTCGGCGGTCTGCTGGTCGGAGGTGGCCTGTTCCACATCGTGCTGGGAAACGGCCCGCGTCGTATAGAGATCGCGAAGCCGCGCTAAATTGTGGGTGGTCAGCTCCAACACGCCGGCGGCGGCGATTAAAGTGGACTCCGCGTTCAGAAGGTCAGGACTATCGATGGTGAAGAGCGTCTGGCCCTTTTTCACATCGTCGCCGATCTCGGCGAACAGCGCGATGATCCGCCCCTGATAGGGCGTGAACACCTGCACCTCCAGGTCCTCATTGAAGTCGATGCTGCCGACGGCCCCCTTCTCGACCGGGAATTCGCGCACTTGCGCCGGCTCGACCTTGACCGAGACGAGCTGGGAGTCCGACAGTTCCACGCTGTCCTGATCTTGCGGGACTGCGTTGGCCGCGTCGCCCAGCGCAGCGTGGGCGGAGGTCGTGACGCCGTCTTCCGATTGCGAGCGGTCGCTGCCGGGCCATGCCCAGTAGACGACGGCTGCTACGGCAATGGCCGCACCGGCGAGCGCCGCTCTCGTCCGTTTCTTCGTCGTACGGAAATCCATCGATGGGCCTTGCCTTGCGGACATTTCGCGAACGCAACAATCGCTTTGATCAATGCCGCTAGGCCCAATCACAGTAAACTGTGAGAAATATCGTTTGTTACTGTGATTGATCACAGTACATCCGCCGCACTGGATGGATGAGCAACTGCTATATAATAGATATAAAATATTATTAGCGGTCCAATTGAGCCGCCAACTATTGTCATTAATCACAATGCGCCGTGCGATTTCTCACAGTTTATTGCGGGCATGGCGATTGGCTACTTTCGTCCGACGATGGCAATTTGAGTCGCGTGGCAATGCCATCTGCTCGGGTGAGGAGCCGGATGGCGCATGCACAAGAATATCCTGTGCATCGAAGATGATCGCGAGACGGCGGCCTTGGTCGCGGAAGAGCTGCGCGACCGCGGCTTCAAGGTCACGATCGCCCATGGCGGTCAGGAGGGCCTGCTGGCCATCATGAAGGCCACGCCGGACCTGGTCTTGTGCGACATCAGCATGCCGGGGATGACGGGGTTCGAGGTGCTCGAGCGCCTGAAGGAATTCGCCCCGCGCCTGGGGCGGATACCTTTCGTGTTCCTGACCGCGCTGGCCGACCGGGACAACGAACTCAAGGGGCGCCGGCTCGGAGCCGACGACTACATCACCAAGCCGATCGATTTCGAACGGCTTGAACTCATCATCAATGCCCGGCTTGCCGGCGTCGCGCGCACCAAGCTGTCGCCAAAGTTGGCGAACCTAAACAATCGCGAGGTCGAAGTCCTGACCTGGGCGGCGCGCGGTAAAAAGTCCGCCGAAATTGCCAGCAAGCTCCGCTTGTCCAAGCGGACGATCGATTTTCACATCGACAACGCCCGCATAAAACTGCGTGCGGCGACACGGACCGAGGCCGTGATCAAAGCTGCAACCAGCGGCCTGATCAAGCCGTGAAGTGTCATTGCAAAACGATTTCACTCACGGGTGCTTGGGCCGGATGCCGCTGCCACTGATGCCCGCGACCGCTTTCGCGGGCCCGCCCAGGCCGGATGGTGCGGAATTTCGACGGACCAAACCGGTCCCATTGATTGTTCCACGCTGCGGCGCGTGCACGGTCGTAATCGGGCCCACGCTCGGACGCGCGATCGTCGGTCGCTCGAGTGCGCCGTCGCTCCTGGAGGGGCTGCCGGCTCCGCTTGCGGCGTTACCGGGAACTTCGTGAGGGGGACCCTGCCCAGGAACGCCGTGCGACTCAGTGCTGCGTTCCTGCATGCCCTCATGTCGCGTGACAGGCACACCAATCGCATTCCGTGCAGCTGGGTTCACCGCTCCACGCGCGGGCGGCCGGCGCGGGTAAATATTTCCGGGAGTGACGATCTTGAAATTGGACTTCGGATGGCGAGTTTTGTCGGATGTGTTTTGTGTGCGGCGGGACGGCGCCGTGATGTGGGTATCGATCGCGTCGGCGCCACCGGCATGGGTATCAAGCGAATTGCCGCCTTTCGCGGTCGTGTGAGATCCCTCCCCGGTCTTGACGTCGCCGCCTTTGGGACCGCCGTCCACGCCTGCCTTCAGATTTGGCTTGTCACTCGTGTTGCGCTCCTGCTGCGGGCCGGCATTGCCTTCCGATTTGGGGCCGCTTGCATTTTCGGCGGGAGCGTGATTGTCGGGCTTTGCTGCCAACCCACCGGCATCACCAGCCGGCGGCGGCGAGCCATGCGGCTCCGCGGATGGATTCGAGCCCTCGGGATGGCCGGCCGTTGAAGCCGCATCCTCGGCGAAGCTTGCCGGCATCGCCACAGCACCGAGCAGGACGACTGCGAGAATAAAAGGACCGGCCTTCATTTATGGTCTCTTTCGCTTTCGTTCGCGCCGGACGCCGGCGCGGGCCATCAATCGAAGGCTGCCTCCGCCGCGTTCGGCTCGGCCGCGGGCGCTGAAGGAGCCACTCTGCCCAGGAACAGCGTCTGCAACGCCGGCACCACCACGAGCAACATGATCGGCCCGATCAGCATGCCGGCCACAATCACGGTGGCGAGCGGGCGCTGCACCTGGCTGCCGATGCCGGTCGAGACTGCCGCCGGGAACAGGCCGATGCAAGCGGACAGGCACATCATCAGGATCGGCCGCATTTGCTCCTGGACGGCATGGAACATGGCTTCGAGCGGCGCCATGCCGCCGGCCGCGACACGATAGTAGCCGTTGATGATGAGGATGCCACTCATCACCGACACGCCGAACAGCGAGATGAAACCAATCGCCGCCGAGATGCTGAAATCCAATCCGGAGACGTATAGCCCCACAATGCCGCCGCACACCGCAAACGGCAGTCCGAGCAATGCCAGGAGCGCGTCGCGCCAGGAATTAAACAATCCGTAGAGCAGGATAAGAATGAAGGCGAGTGTGATCGGCATGATGACCAAAAGCCGCTTTTTGGCTTGTTGCAGCCAGTCGAACTCGCCGGCCCATTCGATGTGATAGCCGGTCGGCAGCTTGACGTTGCGGGCGATGCGTTCCTGCGCCTCGGACACGGCGCCGGCGAGATCGCGGCCACGCACGCTGAATTTGATCGGCATGAAGCGCTGATTGCGCTCATGATAGATATAGGAAGCTCCCGAATCGACCGAAATATCCGCGAGCTCGCTCAACGGAATATAGGCATTGCCGGCGGCAGTCTGCACGCCGATCTTGAGATTGCGCACCGCGTCCATGTCTGCGCGATATTCAGGCGCCAGCCGCACCACCACGCCGAATTGGCGATCCGCTTCCAACAGCGTGGTCGCCACGCTCCCGCCCAGGGCAGCTTGAACGACGTTGTTGACGTCACTGACGTTCAGGCCGTATCGCGCCGCTTTTTTGCGATCGATCTTGATATTCAGATTGGGCTGTCCGAGCACCCAGAACGCGCCGAGATCGGTAATGCCCTGCACCTGGGCCATTTCGCGCATGGCGACTTTGGCAAGCTTTTCCAGCGTCGGCAGATCGGGGCCCATGATTTTGAGCGAATTTGCGCCTTTGACGCCCGACAACCCTTCCTCGACATTGTCCTGGATGTATTGCGAGAAATTCATGTCGATGCCGACGAATTCCTTTTCGAATTGCGCCTGCAGCTCGTTGATCAGCCTCGGCTTGTCCATTCCCGGCTGCCACTCGTCGAATGGCTTGAGCGGCACAAAAAATTCCGCATTGTAGAACCCCGCCGCATCGCTGCCGTCGTCGGGGCGGCCGTGCTGCGAAACCACGGTAATGACCTCGGGATGGCTCAGCAGGATTTCCCGCATTCTATTGACGATTGGCATGCCGGCTTCCAGCGATATGGTCGGCGGCATCGAAGCGCGAATCCACAGATTGCCCTCTTCCAGCGTCGGCAGAAATTCACTGCCGAGCCGCGAGCCGAGGAAGCCGCTGATGACCAGAAAGGCCAAACCGATCCCAATGGTGACTCGCCTGTTGGTCAGCGACCAGCGCAGCACCGGCGTGTAGACAAAGCGCAACCCGCGCACCACGACGGTCTCGACTTCCCTGATTTGCTCCGGGAGCAACAACGAGGCAAGACACGGCGTCACCGTGAATGTCGCGATCAGCGCGCCGACCAGCGCATAGGCGTAGGTTCGCGCCATCGGCCCGAAAATCTGGCCTTCGACCCCCTGCATGGTGAACAACGGGATGAAGGCCGCGACGATGATCGCGGTCGAGAAGAATATCGCCCGGTCGACTTGCAGGCCGCTGGCGAGGAGGAGCCGCAGCCGGTCGTTCCACGCCCGCGGGTCGGACACGTCCCTGCTGCGCGTCGGATCGGTGCCCCATCGCTCCTCGGCCAATTGCTGAATCAGCGCCTGCCGGGCAGCCGGCGGCGCCTGGAAATTGCGGTAAATATTTTCGACAAGGATCACCGCGGCATCGACGATGATGCCGAAATCGACGGCGCCGACCGACAACAGATTGGCGTCCTCGCCGCGCAGCACCAGGATGATGATGCTGAAGAACAGCGCGAACGGAATATTGACGCCAACGATGATCGCGCTGCGCAAATCGCCAAGAAATACCCATTGAATGAGAAAAATCAGCACGCAGCCGAAGAGGAGATTGTGCAGGACCGTATGGGTCGTGATGTTGACGAGGGTGGTTCGGTCATAGAATGGGACGAGCTTCACACCGGCGGGTAGACTGCCGTCGCTGTTGATCTTCTCGATCTCCGACCGCACCCGCGCCACGACGTCATTGGTGTGCAGCGTCCGGTTCATGATGACGATCGCCTCAATCACGTCATCTTCATGGTCGCGGCCGGCCTTGCCGAGCCGCGGCACGTAGCCGACCGTAACCTTGGCGACGTCCTTGACGAAGACCGGCACGCCGTTGGTTTGCGACAGCGGCACGTTCTCGATGTCTTCGACCTTATAGCCCTGCGTCAAATCCGTGGTGCCGCCCGAGTCCATCAGACCGACGCCACGGATATTCACGGACTGCTGCCCGACATTGATGGTACGGCCGCCCACATTGACGTTGGCGTTGCCCAAAGCGCTGATCACTTGCGGCAGCGTCACGTTGTAGGCGTCCAGTTTGTGCAGATCGACCTCGACGTCGTATTCCTTGGTGGTGCCGCCCCAGGTATTCACTTGCACGACGCCGGGAACGGTGAGCAGGCGCCGCTGCAAGACCCAATCCTGGATGGTGCGAAGATTGGTCAGACCGAAGTGCGGCGGCCCGGCCAGTTGATAGCGGTAGATTTCGCCGACCAGACTGCCGCCCTGGATCTGCGGCACGACGTTGTTCGGCAGGCTGACGTTCTGCTGCAGGTTGATCGCCGCTTGCGTGAGAGCGAAATAAAAATCGACCCCGTATTGGAAGGTGACGCGCACGAAGGTCAGGCCGTAAAACGACGTCGAGCGAATGACGTCGACCCCGGGCGTGGCGGCAAGGCCAACCTCGATCGGGATCGTGAAGTAGCGCTCCATCTCCTCGGCCGACTGGCCCGGCGATTGCGCGGTGATCTCCAGGATCACCGGCGCCGGATTGGGATAGGCCTCGATATTGAGCTTGGAAAAAGCGAACAGGCCGGCGCCGATGAACACCAACAGACCCAGCAGCACGAGCGGGCGGCGCGTCAGTCCGAAAGTGAGCAAGCCTTTAAGCACGGGTCGCCTCTGGATCCGTTATCATGCACTTCGCCGCCCGATCCGCCTCAGTCCGCCGCCGTGGCCAGCGCATTGCTCAGGAATATCGCGCCTTCGGTGGCGACCAGCTCGCCGGGCTGCAGGCCTTCGAGAATTTGCCGGTAGCCGTCGCGCACATCGCCGATCTTCACCGTCCGCTTGGTGAAGCGGCGGCGGTCGGCGGTGACCCAAACCGATTGCGTGCCGTCGCCCTCGCGCACCACGCCGTCAATCGGAACTCCGGGAGAGCTCGTGGGCGCGGCGACGGCGATGACGAAATTGGCGAACATGCCCGAGCGCAGCTCGTGCTGCGGATCCTTGACCTCGGACCGCACCAGGACGCGGCGCGTGTTCGGATCGACCGTCGCGCCGATGGTGGTGACTTTGGCGTCGAAGACGCGGCCGGGAAACGCGCTGACCTTGACTTGAACAGGCTGTCCGACGCGGAACGCCGGACTGTCGGTCTCGGCCACATTCGCCAGCATCCACATGGTGTTGATGTCGGCCACGGTGTACGGCGCCGGCGCGTTGCCAGGCTGAACAAAGAGCCCCGGCGCCGCATTGCGCGCCGTGATCCGCCCGTTGATCGGGCTCGGCACGACGAGTGTCGAATCCGCGACGCGATCGGCGACGATGCGATCGATCTCGGCGTCGGTCTTGCCGAAGATGCGCACCGCGTCGCGCGCCGCTCGCAGATTGCCTTCGGCGGTCTGCTGGTCGGAGGTGGCCTGTTCCAAGTCGTGCTGGGAAACGGCCCTCGTCGTATAAAGATCGCGAAGCCGCGCCAAATTGCGGGTGGTGAGGTCTGACACGCCCGCCGCGGCGATCAAGGTCGACGACGCCTGCAGCAGGTCAGGGCTATCGATCGTGAACAGCGTCTGGCCTTTCTTCACGTCGTCGCCGATCTCGGCGAACAGCCCGATGATCCGCCCCTGATAGGGCGTGAACACCTGCACCGCCATGTCTTCATTGAAGTCGATGCTGCCGACGGCCTCCTTCTCGATTGGAAAGTCTCGTTCCGCCACCGGCTCGACCTTGACCGAAGCGAGCTGGGAATCCGCAAGATCGACGCTATCCGGATCTTTCGGGGCTGCGTTCGGCGCATCGGACAACGCCGCGTCAGCGATTGTCGTCGTGCCGACGTCCGGTTTCGCGCGATTGCCGGGAGGCGCCACCTCGTAAACGAGGATGGCAACCGCGGCGATCGCGACGACGGACAGGATTATAACCCGGTTGTTCGCTGCGCGCAGAGGCATCGATAAAGCGGACCCTAAATTGTTCACTGCAGCATGGCCATGAGCAATCTTTATGGTCCACTGTCATTAATCACAGAACTCGGATTAATCACAGAAGACCCGTTAAAAGCACACAGGAATATATTCGCAATATATTTTTTTGGGACGCATTCGATACTTTTTATAGATCATCGGCGACCGAAGCCATCGCCCGAGCGCGCTTAAGCTTTTGCCGTCATTTGCCCTGGGAGTTTTTGCGATAAGTCACGCTGCAGCGCAGAATAAATCACAGTGTGGCTGCATGATCACAGCCAACGTGAAACAAATTTGAAAGAGTACGAAGCGGTGCGAGCGCGGAAATCGCACGACGTTCAGTCGTTTTTCAGTTGCAATCGTATCTCGGTCGCAGTCGCCTATGTCCGTTCAATCAGTCAGGTGCTTGTCTGCAAGCGGCATCGCACTCGTCGCGGGGACGCTGTTGGCGAGTTGCGCGGTCGGCCCCGACTTCGTCCATCCAGCCGCGCCCGAGATCACCCGTTACACGTTAGAGCCGCTGGCGCCGCGGACCTCCTCGACCGACACGCCAAAGGGCCAGACCCAGCGGTTCGAGACCGGCCGCGACATTCCGCAGGAGTGGTGGGTGCTGTTCAAATCGCCGGCGCTCAATGCCCTGATCGAGCGGTCGCTGAAGAACAATCCCACCCTGCAATCGGCGATCGCTACGCTGCGCGCGTCGAAGGAAGCGGTGTACGCCCAGGAGGGCAAGTACTTCCCGCTGGTCCAGGCCAACTTCAATCCGACGCGCTCGCTGACTGCGACTTCGATATCTCCAGTCCTCTCGACCGCCGCCAATCCTTTCAACCTCTATACCGGGCAGGCGCTGGTGTCGTACACCTTCGACGTCTGGGGGCTTAATCGGCGCACCGTCGAATCGCTTCGGGCGCTGGCCGACACGCAGCGCTTCCAGGTCGAGGCGGCCTATCTTTCGCTTGCAGCGAACGTGGCGCTCGCCGCCATCACGGAGGCTTCGCTGCGCGGCCAGATCGACGCGACCAATCAGCTCATTTCGATCAACACCCAAATGCTCGACATCCTGCGGCGCCAATTGGACACAGGCTATGCCAACCGCAGCGATGTCGCCGCGCAGGAAGCCTCCCTCGCGCAGGTCAAGGCGACGCTGCCGCCGCTGCGCAAGGCGCTGGCACAGCAACGCGACCTGCTGGCGGCCCTTGCCGGCGCTTACACCAGCGAGGGACCGCGCCAGACGTTCAGGCTCGCGGATTTTCAGTTGCCGACGGATCTGCCGGTGAGCCTGCCATCTCAGCTGATCGAACAACGCCCGGACGTGCGCGCGGCGGAGGAGCAATTGCACTCGGCGAGCGCGCTGATCGGCGTCGCCACCGCGAACATGCTGCCGAATTTCACGATCAGCGCCAACGGCGGCTATATCAATACCGCGCTTGCTGGTTTGATCTCGCCGCAGAATTTATTCTGGAACTTGGCCGGCAATGCCACGCAGACCGTATTCGACGCAGGCACGCTCTTGCATACGCTGCGTGGCGCCCAGGCGACCTATGACTCCGCGGCGTGGACCTACAAGGGCACGGTGGTCGACGCCGTACAAAACGTCACCGACTCGCTACGCGCGCTGCAGAACGATGCCGACGCACTGAAAGCGGCGCGCGATTTTGAGCGGGCCGCAAAAATTAGTTTCGATCTGGCGCGCCAGCAAATGCAGACCGGCAACGCCAACGTGCTGCTGCTGCTCAATGCCCAGCAGACTTATCTGCAATCGGTCATCCAGGTGGTGCAGGTGCAAGCTGCCCGGTTGTCCGACACCGCGGCGCTGTTTCAGGCGCTCGGCGGCGGCTGGTGGAACCGGGTCGAACCGCCGACTGAAAAAATTCTGGATGTCGGCACAGACAAGGCGGCCACGCTGGTTGAGAAGAACGACTGAGTTCTAAGGCAGGGGGTTGCGATGAAGACAGTGCTAATGGCAAGCCTCGCGCTCATCGCCGCCGCGAGCGGTGCGCTGGCGGCCGACTACGAGCCGGTCGTTACCCCCGGACCGTTTTCTCCGCCGCCGGCGTTCCCGGCAGCTCAAGTCAAAGAGCCGATCGTGACTCCCGGGCCGTTTTCACCGCCACCGGCATTTCCCCAAACCAAGGTCTATGACTGGACCGGCTTCTATGTCGGCCTCAACGCCGGCGGCGCATTCGGCCGTTCGGTGTGGTCCTCGGTCCCAGACCTCACCAGCGGGAGTTCCAATGTTTCGGGCGGGCTCGCCGGCGGCACCATCGGCTACAATCTGCAGACCGGCGATCCCTTCGTCGTGGGCTTGGAAGCCGACGTCGACTGGTCCGGCGTCAAAGGGACAGCGTCGCCGGCGTCCTGTGCGCCCGGTTGCGAGATCAAGAATCCCTGGCTCGGCACCGCCCGGCTGCGGTTCGGCTACGCCTTTAACGCCATCATGCCCTACGTGATGGCCGGCGCGGCGATCGGCGACTTGGACGCCAACATCGTCGGCGCGCCGCTCGGCGGGCAAGGTGCAACCAATATCGGCTGGACCGCAGGCGGCGGCGTCGAGTTCGTCATTTCCGGTCCGCTGCGTGCCAAGGTCGAATACCTGCATGTCGACCTCAACGGCTTCAGTTGCAACGCGGCCTGCGGCGGCGGTCCGATCTCGTTCAATCTCAATGCCAACATCATTCGCGCCGGATTGAATTACCGGCTTTGGAATTGACCTGATTTGTCATCGCCGGTCCGCGGCGGCACCCGGCCAGCGTCGAACAACAGCAAGCACAACCATCAGCGCGCGGTATCAGTATCGTGCTGGAGAAAAAATTGGCCGGCCCAGGATCCGTGTTCCTCGGTGATGCCGCCCATGGTCTGGTGCGTCGGTGCGACGGTCAGGCGATACTTATCCGCCTCCCAGATGCTATTGGGATCGTCCTTGCGATAGCCATCGAGGACAACAGCTTCCGTTTCCGGGTAATATTTTCCGCGAACATATTCGATCGCTCTCATTCCAATCTTGTCCTTGCCGTTGGGGCTTGGCGTGGAGCGCAGCGTCCAATTTATTGTACCGTCGATATTACCGTTGGCGTCGACGTCAAGCGTCATGGCGGCATTGTAGACACTATTTCCGCCCGTCCATGTGCCCTTCCAGGATCCAGCGAGCGCTGACCGGTCAATGGCGGGGGCGGGAATAGTTCGCGCCGGCACCGGATTGCGCGGCGCCGCGACAGCCGCGCCGCCAAGGATGACCAAGCCAAATAAGATCAGGCCGCTGCGTAGGTGTCTGCGCATAAGGGCGATTGCCGCATATAAACGAAATGGCAGTATAGCGATTTGGTTGTTCGGGCTATATGCCGAATCATCGACACGGCACCACCGAACTGAACCACAGCGCAGGCGGCACGCATTACTCTGCAATGATTGATCGCGCGATCTCAACTCTGAGAGGAATATATAAATTATAACCTTGCGAACCCTGTATTTGGGCCGCTAGCCTCGCTTTTGATTGATCGTGAGGTCGCTTGTGTATCGCTATGCGCCGATAATGGCGGCCGTGCTGCTGACCGGCTGTGCCGGAACCAGCAGCTCTGAACAAAGCCAGCAGCCGCAAATGCAGGCGGCGGCCGCCGTGCCTGACGACGACACCAAATGCCAATCCCAGGGCTTTCAGCCCGGTTCATCCGACTACGTGCAATGCCGCAAGAAGCTCGATAATGAGCACGTCAAAGCGGAGGGAGGAAACACATACTCCGAGCGGGAGGGAACCGTCAAAGCCCTTCTCGGGCGTCCTCCGTTCTGATCGGCATTTTCGATGTTGGCACGGCATGGAAAGCTATTTGATCCGACGAGCAAGGCGCCCTAATTGCCAGGCAATCGACCGAAGAAGGATCGGATGACATGCGAACATTCATCATTGCGGCAACGATGATGACGTTGCTACCGGCAACCGCTTATTCGCAAATGGGGCGGCAACAGGATCCGTCGCGGAATCAGTCGCCTTTCGCCCGGACCGAAGCACAAAAGAAGAAGGATGCCGAGGTCGAAAAAGCATACGAAGAGGTGCTTAAGTCGGATAAGGCGCACTCCGCACCCGTCAAGGTCGATCCCTGGCAATCCATAAGACCATCGGGCGACGACACGGCGAAACGGTAGCGTGGCCGGCGCGGAGATCGAACCAATGAAATTGGTCATGGCCATCATCAAGCCGTTCAAGCTCGACGAGGTGCGCGACGCGCTCCTCAAAATCGGCATCCAGGGACTGACCGTCACCGAGGTGAGGGGCTACGGGCGCCAGAAGGGCCACTCAGAAGTCTATCGTGGCGCGGAATACGCCGTGGTCTTCCTGCCAAAGCTAAAGCTCGAAATTGCCTGCCTGTCCGCTCAAGTGGACAAGGTCATCGAGACGATCACCGCATCCGCAAAAACCGGACAGATCGGCGACGGCAAGATATTCGTATTCGGCCTCGACCATGCGATACGCGTTCGCACCGGCGAAGCCGACGCTGCGGCCTTTTAACAAACCCGGACCGCCATCGCCACGAACAGCGATGACCGTATATTGGCAATCCGCTTTCGCGTTACCTTCAAAGTCGCGATCGCATCAATCGTCGTGATTTGGCAGGCGCTGTTGCGAGCGCGCGTATTCTGCGCCTGTAGATCGATCATGAGCCGGCACGGCTGGCCGATCTGTTTCCATGTAGTTAGGCGGGTAAAACGACCACTCATGCGAGACGTGATTGTGCCGGGTCAAGACCAGGAAAGCGATGGCGCCGGCAATGGCAATCCAAGTCAAGCGATCCGATGTGATAGTCATTGCGGTGCTCTCTCGTATTCGCCCAATGACAGGCTGAGATTGGTTTTGCCGATTACGTCCAGCGGCGCGACGACGGTATTGCTCCCAATCGCCAGCCGGGCCGCGATGGCCGTAGCGAGCTCGTCGAAGTCGATCGGTTTGATAATAAAGTCGTCGGCGCCAAACTGCCGCCCCTTGAGCTGATTGTCCAACTCCGTCAGCGCCGTCAGAAATACAAAGTGCGTCTTTGCGAGTCGCGGCCCGAGCTGTCTCAGCCGCTGCAACACTTCGAAGCCCGATATGCCCGGCATACAGATGTCGCAGAGCACCAGGTCAGGCCGTCCTTTTTCGATCGCGGCAATGCCGTCATGACCGTTGTACGCGATGTCGACGTCGAAGCCGCAATCGAAAAGCTCTTCAGCGATCAGCCTTGCGGACTCCCGATCATCTTCAATGCATAATATTCTTTGGCGTGTTCTTCGGTCGGTTTGTGGCATGCGCAGCAACCGGATGATCCTGGATCAATCAACGACCCGAACAACAAAGCAAATCCCGTGCCGCACTCAGAAATGCTGCATCCTTTTACATATGCCTCGTAGTGAAGGACAATTCACCGGTTCTAACCTCATTTCGTCCCTTTGAACGTGATCGGAAGTAACACGAATGATCTGCAGATGCCGCAAATGCTGATTGTTGGTGCAAATGCGTCGAGTCGTCCAATAAATATTATTATTTGGATATGCAATCGCAAATCGGAGCCGGCGACAATGTGATCGTTGAGCGCCGCATCGCAAGCACCGCATTTGATAATGTGATCGTTCTGCCGCCCGTGAATAAGCTGACCGCGCGTCCGTGGCTATTATTAATATATCGCGAGGCCCTCCAAAGCGTATCGATTGGCTATGCCGTTCTGGCGGACTATGGCGATGCCGGGTGATACCAAATCAAAAAGGGATCTCCATGCAGAAGTTGGCAAAAATTGGTGTCGCTTTCGGTCTCCTTCTGGTCACAGCGATTCCGCTACAAGCGGCGGACCACTCGACAAAGAGTCATTTGCGTTACGCGCGAACCGACCATCGAGTAGTACCGACGGCTGCCGTTGTGACCATCGCAGAAAATACACCGAAGTTTTGCTACTATTTGGGCGGACCTCACGGCACCTCGTGGGTGTGCCGCCAATCAGCTTCTGTTGGTGCCGCAGAAAGCACGTCGAAGTCTTGCTACTATTTGGGCGGACCTCACGGTACCTCGTGGGTGTGCCGCCAATAACGTTGGCAAGAGCTGAACAGCCTGTTCGGCGATCAGCGCTCTTTTTCGGCATCGAGCACGCGTCTTCGCCGTGCCGCGGCGAAGGCAAATCCGGGAACAACAAATAAGAAGCCTCCATCCGCCCCCTTCGGCATGAGTCCAGAATAATTCATGGCGAGCGCATCACCAAGGCGGCAATGAGCGAAGAAATTTTTCGACCTGTCGCGACCGGCGGCTGAGTTGCGGCGGCTTTTTGGCCTCGCTGCCAGCAGGGTCTCGGCGTCAAAGTTGAAGGCCTTCACAATCCAGACGCTTCGGCACGCAGCCAGTCGTGCCACGCCACAAAGCTTCGCTGTGCGAGCCGAAAGCCGTGGAAACGACGCAGGTTCTGCCTGCAAGCGAAAATTTATTCTGGAGGCGACCCGGTGGCGATTCGCTGCAAATATACAAAGGAGCATCCTGAAGTGCCCCCTAAGAATAACCTTTATATTTCAATACATTAGGTTGGTTGCGGGGGTAGGATTTGAACCTACGACCTTCAGGTTATGAGCCTGACGAGCTACCGGGCTGCTCCACCCCGCGTCAAGGAAGCGATTTTGTGTGACGGTCATGTAGCAAGCGCCCCCCGATAAGGGAAGTGCGCTGGGCCCGATATTTCGCCATACTGGGCCGCGATTGCCCCCTTAAACCGTCATGCATGCCCCCATAGACGCGGATATGGCCGACAAACCCGCCTTGCAGCCCCGTGCTGCGATTGGACCCGCGGTGCGCGCCATCGCCGGCCATATCCTGTTGGGGGCCCGCTCCGCGCTGCTCGATCCGGAGCGCTCGAGCCAGGACGCGGTGCACGATTTCCGCCGCGCCATGAAGGAATGGCGCGCCTTGATGCGGCTTCTCGAGCCATTCATCGCCGATGCGCCGCGCTGGCGCCACGATGCGCGCGATCATGCCCGGTCGCTGGCCCACGCGCGCGACAGCGCGGCGGCGCTCAATGCCTTCGACGACCTCCTCGGCAAAGGCATGGTGCTGTCGGAACGCACCGCCGCCACCATCCGCGGCCGCATCGAAGCGTTGCGCGGCAGCGAGGAGCAGGCGGTGCTGACGCCGACCTTGCGCGACATCATCGTCGCCTGGCTCGATGCCGCAGCGGCGGCGATCGAAATGTGGCCGCTCGACCCGTTCGATTTCTCCTCTATCGCCGGACAATTGACCATCAGCTACCGCAGTGCCCGCAGGCACATTCCCGGCGACTGGTCGCTGGCCAGCGCCGAAAATTTGCATCAGCTACGCCAGCGTGTCGTTGACCTGAGCTACCAGATGGAATTGGTCGAGCCGTTGTGGCCGCGCTTCGGCCGGATGTGGACCGACGAAGCCGAGCGGCTGCGCGACCGGCTCGGCCGCTGCCAGGATCTCGAAGTGCTCAAACGGCTCACCGGGCCGCACCAGCCGCTGGCGCATTGGCGTTCGCGCCTGACGCCGGCCTGCACCGAGCGCTCGACCGAGCTCGCGCAACGCGCCGCGCGCATCGCGGTGCGGCTGTTCGCGGAAAAGCCCAAGGCGTTCCGCCAACGGCTGGAACAGCTGTGGGAGCACGCAAGGTAATTCTGCTGTCATTCCGGATTGGCGCGAAGCGCCAAGTCCGGAATCCATAATCACGATTCGTGGTTATGGATTCCGGGCTCCTCGCTTCGCTCGGCCCCGAAATGACGAGGCGTCGAAATCCCCAGATAAATCTCCCGCACCTGCTCGTTCTTTTCCAGTTCCGCCGCCGGGCCTTCGAGCGCGATGCGCCCGGTCTGCAGCACATAGGCGTAATCGGCGATGCCGAGCGCCAGCGGGATCGACTGCTCGGCCAGTAATAATGTGAGCCCTTGCCGGTGCAGCTCGGCCAAGGTGTCGTACAGCGACTCGACCACGGTCGGCGCGAGGCCGAGGCTCGGCTCGTCGAGCATGAGGAGCCGCGGCTCGCTCATCAGCGCGCGGCCGAGCGCCAGCATCTGCCGCTCGCCGCCGGACAGCGTGCCGGCGAGTTGCTTGCGCCGCTCGGCCAAGCGCGGGAACAGCGCATAGACGCGCTCGAACAACGCCGCGGTGCGCGAGCGATCGGCCAGCGCGGTGGCGCCAAGCCGCAAATTCTGTTCCACCGTCTGCGCCACGAACAGCCGCCAGCCCTCAGGCGACAGCGCCAGGCCTTTGCTGACGATGGCGTAGGCGGGCTGGCCAGAAATCGTCTCGCCGCGCCATTCGACTTTGCCGCGCGCCGGCTGCACCACGCCGGCGATGGCGTTGAGCGTCGTGGTCTTGCCGGCGCCGTTGGAGCCGAGCAGCGCCACCACCTTGCCGGCCGGCACATGCAGCGAAATATCGGCGACGCCGACCAGATCGCCGTAGCGCACTTCGAGATGCTCGACGTTGAGGTCAGCAATCTCAGCCACTGGCTTGGTCCTGCTGCCGCCGATGGGCGCGGCCGAGATAGGCTTCGATGACGGCGTCCTGCCTGACTACGGAGTCCGGCGTGCCGCTGGCGATGACATGGCCCTGGTTGAACACCAGCACGCGCTTGGTCAAAGTCATTATTACTTCCATGATGTGCTCGACGATGACGATCGTGATGCCCATGTCGTGAATGCGCCGCACCAGCGCGATCGCCGCCTGCAATTCGGTCGGCGTGAGGCCGGCGAGCGATTCGTCGAGCAGCAACAGGCGCGGATCGGTGGCGAGCACGCGGGCGATTTCGAGGCGCTTGCGTCCCGGCGTGCCGAGCGAGCGCGCCCGCTGCTCGGGCTGCAATCCGGTCAACTCGACGATGCGCCGGGCATGATCGCGGGCGTCGTTGCGGTGCGGATGCCGCAAGAACGCGCCGACCATCACGTTCTCCAGCACCGTCATGTCCTCGAACGTGATCGGCACCTGAAAGGTGCGGCCGATGCCGGCGCGGGCATGCGCTTCCGTCGCGGTATGGGTCACGTCCTCGCCGTTGAAGACGATGCGGCCGGTGGTCGGCAAAGTCTCGCCGGCGAGGCAATTGAAGAAGGTCGATTTGCCGGCGCCGTTCGGGCCGATCAGGCCGATGATCTCGTGCTCGTCCACGGCGAGATCGGCGCCCGACACCGCGAGGAAGCTGCCGAACGCTTTCGACACGTTCTTGGCGTCAAGCAGCATAGGCGCGCCTCCAGCGCTCCGGCACGAGGCGATACCACAGCTCGAACAGGCCGCCGGGCTCGAAACGCGCGATCAGGACGATGATGCCACCGTAGAGGATATAGGTCAGTCCCGAGCCGCCGCCGCCGAACCAGGAATTGGACGCGATCTGCAGCGGGATCAGGATCAGCGCGCCGACGAGCGGGCCGAACAGCATGCCGGCGCCGCCCAGCGCGGCGACGATCACCATCTGCACCGAGACCAAAATGCCGAAGCCGGAATCCGGATCGATGAAGCCGGTCTTGGCGGCATAGAGCGAGCCGGCGACCGAGGTGAATGCGGCGCTCAGCGCCAGTGCCTGCATTTTGGTTCGCCGCACCGGCACGCCGAGCGAGCGCGCGGCGCGTTCGCTCGACTTGATGGCGCGCAGGTAGAAGCCGAAGCGGCGGCGCTCGATGAAGGCCGTGGTCGCGAGCACGATGCCGAGCACGGCGAGGAAGATGTAGTAGTACGGCAATTCGCTGCGGAACGTCAGGTCCCACCAGCCGCGCGCCGTCGCCGGGCCCTGCAAGCCGACCGCGGCGCCGACGAAATCCCAGGTGCCGACGAAAATCCGGATCAGTTCGGCGACGGCGATGGTTGCCATGCTGAAATAGTGGCCGCTGAGGCGAAAGGTCGGCAGGCCGATGACAACGGCGAGTGCGATACTGAGCACGATGCCGATCGGAATGCCGGCGATCGGCGACCAGCCGAACAACGTGTAGAACAACAGCGGCGCATAGGCGCCGAGGCCGAAGAACATGCTGTGGCCGACCGACACCTGGCCGGCATAGCCGCCGACGATATTCCACGCCGACGCCGAAATCGCCGCGAGCAAAAACGCAACGCCAATGTCGCGAGCGAATGCGCCGGAGAAAACGACAGGAAAAAGCAGCAACGCGGCGGCAAGCAAAACGACGCACACGCGTGGAGAAAGAATACTTTTCACGCTTTCCCCATCAGACCTTGCGGCCGCAGCCACAATAGCGCGACGAACAGGCCGTAGACGACGATGTCTTTATAGATAGCGCCAAGCCAGAACGCGGACGCGGCCTGGATCAAGCCGATAATCAGGCCTGCATAGAGTGAGCCGAGCACGCTGCCGAAGCCGCCGAGCGCCACCACGACGAAAGCGATCAACCCGAACGTTTCGCCGACCGATGGCGACCATGGATAAGAAGTCGCCATCAACGCACCGGCGATGCCGGCGGCGCCGGCCGACAGGCCCCAGGCCAGCGCCTGCATGCGGTCGGGCCTAATCCCCATCAGCATGGCCGCGGTACGGTCCTCGGCGACCGCGAGCAGCCTGCTGCCGACCGTGGTACGGGTGAGCAGAAGATGCAGCGCGACGGTCAACGTGACGGCGACGACACCGGCGACGAGTTGCGCGATCGGCAGATAGATGCCGGCGAGATTGACCGTGCCGGACAGCGCGTTCTGCGGCAGTGACACGAAATTCGCCGAAAAAATCCAGAACGCGGTGTAGCGCAGCAATAGCGCCAGCCCGAAGGTGGAAAGGATCTGCGCCAGCATCGGGCCGCGGATGACTTCGCGGATCAGCGAGAAGTAGATCGCAACGCCGAGCGCGCCGAGCGCCACCGCGGCGGCGATGGCGAAGATCGCAGGCCCACCGCCGACCCAGACCACGACCATGAGCGCCGCATACATGCCGAGCATGACGAATTCGCCATGGGCGAAATTGATGAAATTCATCATGCCCCAGATCAGGGTCAGCCCTGAGGAGAACAACGCGTAAATGGCCCCCAACAGGAGGCCACCCACGATCACTTGCACCGCGACCATTTTTGACTGCGCCCAGCCCACACTTCGACCGCCGCAGTCTGGCATTGGCCGCCGTTTCCGGCCAGATCAATTCGTGCCCAATTGGCGCCAATGCGGGTAAAGTGCCGCGGCGGCAAACAAGGGAGGCGAGCTTGCCCCAAGCCTACGTCGTCACCATCGTCACGGTGCGGCCGGGAACCCATCCGCAGGCGCTCGCCGTGCTCGGCAAAAGCCTGGCCGACGATCAAAGCCTGCTGGCGTGCTGGTATTCCGACATCGGCGCCGTCAATCAGATCCTGATCATCCGCAAGCCGGCCGATGCCGCCGCAACGCTCGATGCGCGCTTCGCCGCGCTCAACGCGGCCGATCCTTTTGGCATCAGCGAATACGTCGTCGCCATGGCGATGGATTCATACGTGCCGTTCGACTTCATCGCGCCGCTGCGGCCGGGCGAATTCGGCCCGTGCTACGAAGTGCGCACCTACATGCTCAAGCCAACCGGCCTCGCGCCCACCATCGAAGCTTGGCGCAAGGCGGTGCCGGGGCGGATGAAAATCTCGCCGGTGCTCGTGGCCATGACGTCGGTGACCGGCGCGGTGACGCGCTTCCTGCACGTCTGGCCCTATAAGAGCTTCGACGAGCGCGCGCGATTGCGCGCCCAGGCGGCCGCCGAGGGCGTCTGGCCGCCGCCCGGCGGCCCGGGCCATCTGGTATCGCAGCAGGTCGATATTTACCTGCCCGCGCCGTTTTCGCCGATCAAGTAATGCCCGCGGCGCAATTGCACGCGTTGCCTCAGTGTGATTCAATCCGCCAAATCCTCGATACCGGGAGGCAACGACCATGGCCATCACCGTCTGTCCGGTCACGCAAAGCTTTGCCGCCGAGATCGGCGACGTCGACCTGTCGGCGCCGCTCGCGCCGGCCGACCTGCAGGCGATCAAGGACGCGTTCGCCAATTACGCGGTGCTGATCTTTCCCGACCAGCATTTGTCGCAGGACCAGCATCTCGACTTCGCCCGGTATTTCGGGCCGCTCGAAACCACGATCGCGCTGCATCGCAAGGACGCCAAGCTGCGCGTGCGCAAGGAATTCGCCGACGTTTCCAACCTCGATCCGGAAAATCAGGTGTGGGGCAAGGATTCG
>JBEKKM010000043.1:0-29264 GCA_050010715.1 Xanthobacteraceae bacterium
TCTTTTCGAACTCGGTCAAAATCGCGAAAAATATTGGCGGGACTATATCGACGAGCTCGCGGAAAAGGGCCTTTCGCGCGCATCGGCAAAACATTGACGGCAGCTTCGTGCCGGCGCAACGCGCATTTTTACATTTTTTTTGCGGAGAATTTTCGCAACGCGCGTAATGGTTCGGTTTGACGGCGTCAGTATTTGTACTGACGCGCGCCATGTGCGCGCACTCGAGCAGGCCATTTTGCACGAGGGGCGACTTCAGCTAGGGAAAGGACTAAGTCGTGCGCACATCGCTGTGGAATTTCCTTGCCGATGAGCAAGGCGCGGCCGCGATCGAATACGGCCTGTTGGCAGCAGGCATCGCGGTCGCCATCATCGCCGTGGTCGCGGCACTCGGCACCAACCTGAATACGACGTTTTCGACCGTCTCGACGTCGCTGAAATAGCCGGCGTTCGCTCCGGCACCCGCCGCAAACCCGTCAACCATCGGTCAACCTCGGTTCGGCATCATCGAGGCAGTGTCGGGGTGGGGTGTACGATGGGGCACCTTCCGGCATCAGAACGGCCCAGGTCCTGCTCCCTCGGGACCGGGCCGTTCGTTTTTTCTTAGCCTTGCTGCGGCGGCCCTGTTCGCTCCTTCGTCTTTTATATGTCGCATCAACGGCTTGCGGGAACGCCGCGCGCCGGCTCCGGTGGCCGCTGCGAAGATCAAGAGCGCGCCCGCGGAGTAAAAGCTCGCGAGGCGACGTCCAAAAACGGCAATGCTGTCGCAGCCAGCCCGCGGCGCAGGGCGTTCGTTTCTTTGCCCGCATGGTTGATGGAATGTTTTTGCTGCCGCCGCCGAGCGGAGGAGAGCCGCAAAAGGCGTGACGCGCCAGCTCCCGAACTTCACTGGCACGGGTCGCTTTTTTTCGTCTAAGATTATGAAAGCGGCCGAAAAGACGCCGCCGATAAGGGAGGAGATCCAAATGAAGTCGCGTACTTTGACTGTATTGGCGCTGGCGGCCGGCTTGCTTGCCGCAAGTCAAGCCATGGCGCAGCAGGCGGCCCCGCCTGCGCCGCCTGACCTGAACGCCATTCCCGACAAGATGCCGTTCAATATTCCTTTTGGCGCGCCGATCACCATGGAGCGGGCGCAAGGGCTGATCAAGGCGGCGGTCGACGAGGCCACCAAGCGCGGCTGGGCGATGAATGTCACGGTCGTCGACCCTAACGGCGATCTGGTCGCCTTCGCGCGCATGGACGGCGCCCAGCTCGCATCGGTTTCGATATCTCAGCACAAGGCGCGGACCGCGGCGCGATATCGCCGGCCGACGCGCGCATTCGAGGACGCCGTGCAAAAGTTCGGCTGGAATTACATCCTGACGCTCGACGACGTCATCGCCTCGCGCGGCGGCATTCCGCTGGTCGAGGGTGGCAAGATCATCGGCGCCGTCGGCTGCTCCGGCGGCACCGGCTCGCAGGACGAGGCGACCTGCACCGCGGCGGCGAATACGATCAACAAGTAGTTCACGACGAGCAGACCGGAAGGCGAGGGCGGCCGCCGGGCCGCCCTCGTTGCGTCTGGCGAGTGGTTTGGCGCCACAGTGCCGAGGCGAGATTCACGTCGCGTTCAATCTGGCGCGACACAATCGCAGCGCGGCTCGACTCCATCGTGTTCGTCCGGCGCGATCACGAAGGCTGCGCCTTCCGACCGCGAAGGCAAACCCGGACGAGGAGTTCTTCACCGCCGCGTCGGCTCGATCGTTTTGTCCCAGCCGGCGTTGAGAACCTGCTGATCCAATGGCCGTTTGAGCAGCCTGAAGCGGTTCGGATCGAGCGCTGCCGCCGGCTGCCCCGGCTCCACCGGCGCGAGCGAGGGTGATGCCGTCTCCCCGCCCGCTCTTTGCAGGCTCGGTTGCTCGCCGATGCGGCCGCGCCAGCGTTCGACGACCGATGCCAGCGAATGCGGAGCTTTGCTGCTTGCCGGCGAGAGCTCGCCCAGATTCACCGTCTCGCTCTTTGGCAAAAGGTTGTCAGGCAATTGCTTGAATTTCAGTCGCGTCGGCAGTGCGACGCCTTCGCCGAACGCCAGGGCTTCGCCAGTGCCGAGCGACGGCAGGAACGCCAGCAGATTGGCAGCCGTATCCGCGACCGCCGAGCGCAGCAGCGATTGATCGCGCTCGTTGGTCATGCGCATGGCGAACAGCGTGCTGCATTGCGACAGGATCGTCGGGTCGAGCTCGGCGGGCCGCTGCGTGACCAGGCCGAGAAAGACTCCATATTTGCGTCCCTCTTTGGCGATCCGCGAGATGGCGCGCCGGGTCGGCGCGAAGCCGATATTGTGATCGGCGGCCATATAGCGATGCGCTTCCTCGCACACCAGCAGCACCGGGTTGGTGCCGTCGCTCCACAGGCCGAGGTCAAAAGCCATGCGGCAGGTGACGGAGACGACGGCGTCGACCACTTCGGATGGAAACCCGGCCAATTGCATGATCGTCATCGGCTTGCCGTTCGGCGGCAGCCGGAACAGCGTCGCCAGAATTTCCGCCATGGTGTCGCCGCCGACATTGGCGTTCTCGAACATGAAGGCATAGCGCGGATCGCCGCAAACGCTTTCGATGCGCGTGATCAGCTTGTGATAGATCATGCGCGAGGAGCGGTTTTCCAGCTTGCCCATCCGCGAATCGAGCAGCGTGATGAGATCGGCAATGCGATAGGGCACCGGAATGTCGAGGGTGTAGCGCGCGCCGACCTCGCCGCTCTTGGTGCTGAGCCGGCCCTGGGCCGAGAACTGCTGGGCGTACAGCGATTTCGCCAGCGGAATGACCTCGGACAGAAAGTCGATCTCTTCATCGAGGCCGGGCCGGCCGCCGAAGAACACGTCGACGATTTCGTCGAAATTGAACAGCCAGAACGGCAGCTTGAGGTTGCTCGGATTGAGCACCTGGGCGCGGTCGCCGAAGCAGCGGCTGTATTCATTGTGGACGTCGAGAACGAAGAACCGCAGGTCGGGGCGAGCCTCGACGATCTGCTGCAGCAACAGCGCAACCGCGCTCGATTTGCCGACTCCGGTGGTGCCGAGCACGGCAAAATGCTTGCTCACCATCTCGTCGACGTCGAGGCGGGCGGCAATGGCGGCATCGAGCTGCAGATGCCCGATGTCGATCATGCGCGAGCTGCTGGAATGGAAGATCAGGCGCAGCTCGCGCGCGGCGATGAAAGTCACCGTATCGCCGATCGCCGGATAGGTGGTGACACCGCGCTGGAAGCGCGCCGACGGGGAATCGTAGTTGGAGATTTCGCCGATGAGCTCGAGCTGCGCTGTCGCGACGTGCTGGTCTTGCGGCGTCGGTCCCGGCTGCAGGGAGACGTCGGTGATGAGTCCGATGAGCAGCGATTTATTGGCGCAGACGCCGAGGAATTTGCCGACCGTCGCGCGGGTTTCCTCGGGGCCGTTGGGCGTGGCGCCGGTGAGCCCGACGCTGGCCTGACAGCCGCGGACCGAATTGACTTGACCCAGGAGAGCGACCTGCGGCATCGGCTGTCACCTTTTGATTGCTAACCGGGATAGTCCCGCGAACGTCGGCTTAGCTTTGTTTGACAGTGACATACCGGCCTGGAAATTCCGTTAATTCGGCAATATCAATGCGGCTTTATCGCCGTGGAAGTCTGCCGGTGCGCCGGAACAGTCCGGAATCGCACCGCTAAGCCTGCCGCGTCGCCGCTTAAACAAGAATTAGCCAAGTCTGTTCGATGCGCTACGCGCCCGCTGCCGCGCTGCCGTGAAACTAGCGGCGCGCGCGCAGCGGCGATTGTTCCCGCTGATTGGCAAGGGAGCGGGAATTGGCGGAACTGCCATGCCGTGTCGTCGTCAAGTCTTCCATGAAAATCGGCCGGGAATAATAGTAGCCTTGCGCATAGCGGATGCGGGTGGCGGCTTGCAGGAAGGCGACTTCTTCCGGGGTCTCGACGCCTTCGGCGATCACCGTCATGCCGAGAGGCTCGCTGAGCGCCTCGATGGCCTTCAAGATGCTCTGGCTGCGCGAGCGCTTGTGGATGTCCGTGATGAACGAGCGGTCGATCTTGAGCTCATCGGCGGTGATGTCGGCCAGCGCCGCCAATGACGAATAGCCGGTGCCGAAGTCGTCGATGGAGACGCGGGCGCCGATCTCGCGCAGCATCGGCAGCACCTGTGACTGAAACAGGCTTTTGGCCACGAACGCGTCCTCGGTGACTTCGACGATGAAGCGGTCGGCATAGGTCGTCGACTTCAGCTCGTCGCAGAAGTCGCGCATGAACTGGATGTTGCAGGCCTGCTTGGCCGCGATGTTGATGCTGACGGTGACGTGCGGGCCGAATGCCTCGTCGATCAGATCCATCGAGCGGACGATCTGATCGAGCGCCAAGTGCGCCATATCGTCGATCAGGCCGAGCTCGGTCGCCAGCCCGATGAACTCGCCGGGCGCCTGGATCTCGCCGTCCTCATCACGAAGGCGAATCAGCGCTTCGACGCCGACCACTTCCTGGCTGCGGATATCGACCTTGGGCTGGAACGCGCAGCAGAAGCGGCCGTCGCGAACGGCGAGGCGCAGCCGTTGTTCCTGCGCCATTCTCTTGGTCATCGCCCGCCCCATGTCGGAATCAAACAGCGCGGCGCCGCCCTTGGCGCCCTCCTTGATGCGATACATGGCGGTATCGGCGGCGCGGCGCAGCATCTCGTAATTGCGGCCGTGGTCGGGATAGACGCTCAAGCCGATCGACGCGGAGGTGAATATCTCGAACCCCTCGATCAGGAACGGCTCCTTGAGCTGCTGCAGCAGGCTGTCGATGAGTTCGGCGAGATCCTCGTCGCGGGCGAGAGGATGCACGACCAGCAGGAACTCGTCGCCGCTGATGCGGCTGAGAATATCCGACGGGCGAACATTGCTGGCGATCCGTTGCGCCACCTTCACCAACAGCGCGTCGCCGATGGCGTGCGTATAATAGTCGTTGATGTGCTTGAAATTGTCGATGTCGAGAAACGCCAGCGCGAAACGCGGCGACGTCTCTGCGCTCGTCAGCAATTGCTCGACGTGCTCCTGGATCAAGGTGCGGTTCGGCAATCCGGTCAGGTCGTCGAAATAGGCGCGTCGCGACAGCTCGACCTCGGCCTGCTTGCGCTCGGTGTGGTCGATCGCGGCCGTGACCAGCACGGCGCGGTCATGAATGCGCGCCGGGCGGCAATATTTCAAAAGCGTGCGTTCACCACCCGCGCCGGCGACCCGATCTTCCGTCATGGTCACGGTGGGCACGCTCACTTGCGCCGCGAAGCCTTCGCCGCTCTCTGGCGTGGCGCCGGCCGGCGCCTGGTCCGGCGCAAGCTCTGGGGCAAGACCGGAAAATTCGGCGGCCATGTCGTTGGCAAACAGCGGCTTGCCGTCCTCGGCCTGCACCGTGACGCCCACCGGCAGGTGCTTGATGATGGATGCGAGGACGCCGAGCGCGCGGCGCGCTTCTCGCTCGCCGTCCTTCGCTTCGGCAAGGAGACGCTGCAATTGCGCCGTCTCGTTTGGAAGCGCCGCAGGCGAGGCTTCCGCTACCGGACTGTCGTCATTGGGCGGCGAATCCGGCATTTGATCGGACATTTCGGGATTCGCCATACGCACTCGACAACGATTCCAAGGCGGCGGACGCCGCGAGGGATGAGCCGTCCGATTGCTAAAGCGCGCTGCAAACGGGGTTGGTTTTCGGACACTATGCGTGGGCCAAGAAGAAAAACTTAAAATGGAATTCGAATCCCACGGGTATCGGTAGGGTTCGTTTCCGCGGTGATTAAGCGATCATTAATGGGCAAGCGAGATGCGCCTTAGCGGCGATGGTAGCCCGCCTTCGCCGTTCGGCTTCGGCGCGGCAGACTTCACGCGATTCGCGAGCGAAGGCTGGTGGGCGCTGTAGGGATTGAACCTACGACCTCTCCCGTGTGAAGGGAACGCTCTCCCGCTGAGCTAAGCGCCCTGGCCCAACAAGACCTGGCCAATCAAGTCGGAGTTAATAGGGAGCGGCTCGGCAGGGTGTCAAGCGAAGCTTAGTTCGACGACGCCACGCGCGACGCGGTTGATTGCAGTGCGCGGATGCGGTCGGCGAGCGTGGTCTTGTTTTCCTGCGGCGAATCCATGCCGCCGGCGGGCGCCTCGCGCGGCTTACCGTTGATGTCGACGACGGGTGCGGCACCTTGAACGCTGCCTTGGCCCATGGCGGGCGCGTCGACGGCGAGCATCGAGACGATGGTCGAGCCCGGGCCTTCGAGCGCCGCGGTGAGGCGGGCGACTTCGGCGGCGACGTCGTTGATGCGCTCGCGCAAGAGCGCATTCTCAACGCGCTCCGACGCCCAGGTCGATTCCGCGTCGCGCTTCATGGTCGCAAGCTCGCGCTGCAGCTTGTTGCGCTCCTCCACCGCGAGCGCGAGCTGCGCTTCGAGCTGTTTGATGTCGGAGCGGAACTTGTCGGAAGCGATGGAGCTGCGGCCGCCGACAGACGCCAATTCGCTGCGCAGATCGGCTTCGGTCTGGCGCGCGGCTTCGGCGTCGATGCGCAGCTTTTCGATTTGGTAATCGCGCTCGGCGAGTGCGCGGCCCTGGTCGCCGAGCTTTGACTCGAGCTCCTGCACCCGCTTGTGCAGGACTTCGGCTTCGGTGGTCTGCAGCAAGAGCTGCCGCTCGAGCTCGGTGGTGCGCTCGCCGAGGCTGCCGAGCTTTTCGCGGGCCGTGGCCAATTCCGCCGCCGTCGCTTCGGATTCGCTGCGCTCGCGATTACGGCGCAGCTCGATGTCCTTCACCGTGCGCTCGTAGTCGGTCACGCTGACCTTCATCGCCTCGACTTGGGTGCGCAACGCGGCAAGCTCGACGCGCTGGCTGTCCGACGTGATCGAATGCTCGCCGAGTTCCGCGACCAGCTTGACCAGCTCGGCTTCCTTGTCGGCGAGCGAGCGCTCGACTTCGCGCAACGCGCTGTTTTTGAGCTGGAATTCCTCTTCGGTGGTGCGCAATTGTTCGCGCTGGGTCTTGTCGCGGGCCTCGAGCGCGAAAATCGTCGCGGTCTTCTCGCCGAGCTCTTTCTTGAGCTGATTGATGGCGTCGGCCTTCTTGCCGAGCTCGGCAAGCTGTGACGTCGTCTTGGTCTTCATCTGCGCCACGCTCATTTCGAGGCGGCGGGTCGACATGGCGAATTCGGCGCGCAATTGATCCTTGTCGGCGCGGATTTCGGCGATCGACAGCGGCGTCGCCGCTTCGAGGCGGCGCATGGTCAGGCGCACGGCACGGTTATGAACCAGCGGGACGAACAGCAGTCCGAGCAACGCCGCAACCAGGAAACCGATGCCGAAATACATGACCGGTTCGATCATGAGACTACGCCTCCGTCCGCATCGCGGCACACTGCCATGCGGATACCCACCGCACCACATTCACCGGCCATTAACCTAAACCGACTTTCGCCGCCGCGCCAATGTTTGCTGCAAAGAGTTTGGCGCTGTCGCGTTTCCGTCACTGGAAGGCGCGCCTTCCCGACGTGATCGGGGGCAGCTTTGAGAAAGCTGGTGTAGCGGTTGCGTACCGCCGGAAGTCAGGCCGGACTTTAGAAGGGGTTCCAGGTCGGCCGCTGCGTGAATTTGAGGTAGCCGAGATTGGCGCCCAGCCGCAGCCCCACGCCGGAACGGATCGGGACCAGCACGATATTATTGGCGGTGAGCGCGGTCATGCCGAAGCCACCGATGAAATAGGCCGAGCCGTCCAACCCGCCGAAGCGGTCGAAGATCGCCGCGGTCCGGGGCAGGTTGTAGACCAGCATCATGGTGCGCGCGCCGTCGGCGCCGGCGTCGAAGCCAAGCGTGGGACCCTGCCAGAACACCCGCAGATCGCCGGCATTCTTGGTGTAGAGCGTGCCGTCGCCGTAGCGCAGGCCGCCGACAAAGGCGCCGCCGGCTTCCTCGCCGAGCACGTAGCCGTTGGGTAAGCCCCATTGGCTCACGGCTTTCTCGACCACCATGGCCAGCCCGCGCGAGACGCCGCCGAAGAAGTGATGCCCGGCATCGATGATCTCGTTCGGCTGGAACCGGCTGTCGTCCCGCGGCGGTTGCTGCTGCGGCGGGCCGGCGGGGACCGAGCCGGTCGGCGGCTCGGCCGGCGCAGTTTGCGCGGCGCATGGCGCCACGCCCAATCCGGCGAAGAGGAGGGCAATTACGGCAAGCCGCAAGGCCGAATTCATGGCGAGTTTCCCCTTAACCCCTTGCTCACACGCTTTCGTTTAACTCTCGGTGACACCTATCCGAATCACTTCACCATTCGCCAGAACTATGACCGCAGCACGGCAAAAACGGAAGCGATTGTGCGCCGGTTTTGCGGCCAGTGTTGCGGCTTTGGCCGGCTTCCTGATGGCGCTTTTGGCCGGTCCACCGGCCGGCGTCGCCGCTACCACCGAACGGCTGGTGGTGGACTGGCACACAGGCTTGGCGATCGGCGGCTATGACCCGGTCGCCTTCTTCACCGATGGGCGGCCGGTGACCGGCAGCGCCAATTTCGAATTCCGCTATGCCGGCGCGATCTGGCGCTTCCGCAATGTCGGCAATCGCGATGCGTTTGCCGCGCAGCCGGACATCTACATGCCGAAATTCGGCGGCTACGACCCGATCGGCGTCACCCGCGGTGTGGCGGTTGCTGGAAACCCAAATGTGTGGCTCATCGCCGGGCAACGGCTCTACCTGTTCTACGATCGCTCCCGGCTGGAAAAGTTCGCCGGCGATGCCGATCGCTTGAGCGCCGAGGCCGAACGCAAATGGCCCGACGTCAAGCGCGCGCTCAGCCCTTGAGCAAAACGGCGCTTGCGGGATCGCCCCAGGCGAGGAAAGCCGGGATCAAAAGGTCATTGGTGCCGTAGACGAGCGGAGTGCCATCCGGCGCGGTCACGCTGCCGCCCGCAGCTTTGAGGATGGCGTGGCCGGCCGCGATATCCCAGTCGTGGGTCGGCGCCAGCCGTGGATAAACGTCGGCTGAGCCTTCGGCCAGCCGGCAGAATTTTATCGACGAGCCGCTTTGCACGAGCTTTGCCCCCGGCAAACCGTCGACATAGCTTTTGGTGCGCACTTCCAGATGCGAGCGGCTGACCATGACGACGGCTTCGCCTTTGGGCCGCGGCCGGGTGTGGATCGGCGTTGGCGCTTCGGGTCGGGACGCAAATGAAAGCCGCTCAGCGCCGCGGCCGACGACACCGCGCCAAAGATCGCCGAGCGCCGGCGCACAGATGATGCCGAAGAGCGGCACCCCTTCGGTCATCAGCGCGATATTGATCGTATATTCGTCGCGGCCGGCGATGAACTCGCGCGTGCCGTCGAGAGGGTCGACCAGAAAGTAGCTGCCGCCTCGGATGGCCGCCGGCTTGTCCCGCGACGCCTGCTCCTCCGAGATGATCGGCACGTCGGGCGCCAGCCGTTGCAGACCCTCGCAAATGATGGCCTCGGCGGCCAAGTCGGCGGAGGTCACCGGCGAGCCGTCAGTCTTGCGCCGGATGTCCAGCCTCTTGGCGAAGTCCAGGATCGTCTCGGCGGCGTGCGCGGTGATCTTGGTGATCTCGTCGACCAGATCGGCGCATGCGGCGGCATCGAGGGTTGGCACGGACGGTTCCTAGGGATCTCAGCCGGATGAAGGGATGCCGCTCTAGCACGGCTGCATTGGCGGGGCACGATTGCCGAATCGGCTACGCTGTGACAGGCACTGCCCTAAATCTCCCCAAGCGGAGCTGCGCATGTCCGCACCGTCCAGTCCCATCGCCATCGGCGCCCTCGATCTTGCCGCGCTATTGTGCTCCCGCGTCTGCCATGACCTGATCAGCCCGGTCGGCGCCATCGTCAACGGCCTCGAAGTCATGGACGAGGATAAGGACGAGGAAACTAAGGTTTTTGCCCTCGATCTGATCAAAAAGAGCGCAAAACAGGCTTCGGCCAAGCTGCAATTCTGCCGGCTCGCCTTCGGCGCGGCGGGTTCGGCCGGCGCCCAGATCGATCTGGGAGACGCCGAAAAGGTCGCACGCGGGCTGCTCGGCGACGACAAGACCACGATCGTGTGGAACCTGCCTCGCGAATTGCTGCCGAAGAACCGCGTTAAGCTTTTGTTGAACATGCTGCTGATTGCGGTCGGCACCATTCCGCGTGGCGGCACGATCACGGTCGATCCGACCGAGGGCGGCAAGGGGTTCCGCCTCACCGCAGCGGGGCTCAATGCCCGCTTGGCCGAGGCCACCGCCGGCCTTCTGGTGGGCAGTCCGGCGCACCCGGTCGATGCCCATGGCATTCAGCCGCTCTATACGGGCATTCTGGCGCGGGATTGCGGGCTCACGGTGTCGGCAGCGGCCGAACGCGAATCCGTGGTGGTGACCGCAAGCTAAGAGTTGCACCGGGCATATTTTGCGACTTCCGGAGCGTCTTTCGGCGCCAACCGCAACTGAAATTAAACCGTTTGGCAACAGACTGAGGGCGTCCGATCAGGCGCGGCGTGCCTGGCGACAAGGGCGCGCGCCTTGCGCGCCTCTCCATGCGTATGCAAGCGGGGCGGGTGCCAGCCGGCAAGCACCCGCGGTGTCGAGGGCGCCTGTATGGACGACCTGTTGCGTGAATTCCTGACTGAGACCAACGAGAGTCTCAATCTGGTCGACGCCGAGCTCGTCCGCTTCGAGCAGGAACCGAATAACGGCGCCATTCTCGGCAATATTTTTCGCCTGGTTCACACCATCAAAGGCACCTGCGGTTTTCTCGCGCTGCCGCGGCTGGAAACGCTGACCCACGCCGCCGAGACGCTGATGGGCAAATTCCGCGACGGCATGCCGGTCACCGCCGAAGCCGTCACGCTCATTCTCTCCACCATCGATCGGATAAAATCGATTCTCGACGCCATCGAGAAGAACGAGCAGGAACCGGAAGGCGGCGATCGAGATCTTATCGATCCGCTTGGCCGCATGGCGCGGGGGGAGGCGGCAGCGCCGCCGCAGGTCGCGCCGCCGCCGCCGGCGCCGGTCGAGCTCAAAAAGCCCGAGCCGTCCGAGCCAGCCGAGAAGCCAGACAAGCCGGCGGCCGAGCGGCCTGAAGAAGAGCGCGGCGACCGGCTCGCCAACCATTCGATCCGCGTCAATGTCGACACCCTCGATCATCTGATGACCACCGTCTCGGAGCTGGTGCTGACCCGCAACCAGCTGCTCGAGATCGTCCGTCGCCACGAGGATTCCGATTTCAAGGTGCCGCTGCAGCGGCTCTCCAATGTCACCGCCGAGCTGCAGGAAGGCGTGATGAAGACGCGCATGCAGCCGATTGGCAATGCGTGGCAGAAACTGCCGCGCGTGGTGCGCGACCTGTGCGCCGAGCTCGACAAGGATATCGAGCTTGCAATGCGCGGCGCCGAAACCGAGCTCGACCGCCAAGTGCTCGATCTGGTCAAGGATCCGCTCACCCACCTGGTGCGCAACTGCGCCGATCACGGCATCGAAGCGCCGGCCGAGCGGATCGCCGCCGGCAAGCCGGCGAAGGGCACCATCCGCCTGTCCGCCTGGCACGAGGGCGGCCACATCATCATCGAAATTTCTGACAACGGCCGCGGCCTCGACCTCGACCGCATCAAGGCTAAGGTCATCGAGAAGGGCCTCGCCAGCGAGGCCCAGCTCGCAGCCAGGTCGGAAGCGGAAATCTGCAATTTCATCTTTGCGCCGGGCTTCACCACCGCAGCGAAAGTCACCAGCATCTCCGGCCGCGGCGTCGGCATGGACGTCGTGCGCAGCAACATCGAGCAGATCGGCGGCACCGTGGATTTGAAGTCCGTAAGCGGCGCCGGCACTACCTTTACCATCAAAATCCCGCTGACGCTGGCGATCGTATCGGCACTCATCGTCGAGGCCGGCGGCGAGCGCTTCGCCATTCCGCAGCTTGCGGTGCTCGAGCTGGTTCGTGCCGGCAACAACGGCGAACACCGCATCGAGCATATCAAGGACGCGCCGGTGCTGCGGCTGCGCAACAAGCTATTGCCGCTGGTGCGCCTGAAAGAAGTCTTCCGCCTCGGCGCCTGCGACAACGAGAACGGCTTCGTCGTGGTGACGCAGGTCGGCAGCCAGGTGTTCGGTGTCGTCGTCGACGGCGTCTTCCACACCGAGGAAATCGTCATCAAGCCGATGTCCTCGAAGCTGCGCCACATCCCGGTATTTTCCGGCACCACCATTTTGGGCGACGGCTCCGTGATCATGATCATCGATCCGAACGGCGTGGCGCAGGCGCTCGGTCGCGCCGCGGCGGCAGCGGCGCGCGCGGAAAATTCCGAATTGCAGAGCCGCGAGGAAGAGAGCGACGAGGATACTGTCTCGCTGCTCGTGTTCCGCGCCGGCTCGCAGCAGCCCAAGGCGGTGCCGCTGTCGCTGGTGACGCGGCTCGAGGAGATCGATTGCCGCAAGATCGAAATCTCCGACGGCCGCCATCTGGTGCAATATCGCGACCAGCTCATGCCGCTGTTGCGGATCGACGCCGAGACGAGCCTCAAGAAGGAAGGCGCGCAGCCGATCCTGGTGTTCTCCGATCAAGGCCGCTCCATGGGCCTCGTCGCCGACGAGATCATCGACATCGTCGAGGAGCGGCTCGACATCGAAGTGTCGAGCAATCGCCCGGGCCTGCTCGGCTATGCCGTGATCAAGGGCGCGACCACCGAGATCATCGACGTCGGTCATTTCCTGCCGCAGGCATTCGAAGACTGGTTCCGCCGCCGCGATCTCAAGGCGGCGCGGCAGACGCGCTGCGTGCTCCTGGTCGACGATTCCGCGTTCTTCCGCGACCTGTTGGCGCCATTGATCAAGGCCGCCGGTTATCGGGTGGTCGCGGCGGCCTCGGCCGCCGACGCGCTGGCGGCGCTCAAATCCGACGCGCGTTTCGATCTCATCGTCACCGACATCGACATGCCGGACATGGACGGTTTTGCACTCGCCGAAGCGGTACGCGCCATACCGGCGGCCACGGCGATCCCCATCATCGCGCTCGCCACCATGGTGTCCGCCGAAACGGTGGAGCGCGGCCGCGCCGTCGGCTTCCACGATTTTGTCGCCAAGTTCGATCGCGCCGGCCTGGTTGCGGCGATCAAGGAACAGGGCGCCGACCTTGACCGGGCGGCATGACGGCCATGAACGACACCGCCAAGCTCAGTGACTATGTCACCTTCACCACGGCCGGACAGATGTTCGGCCTGCCGATTGAATGCGTGCAGGACGTGTTCAAGCCGTCGCGCATTACCCGCGTGCCGCTCGCCGGGCCGGAGATCACGGGCGTGCTCAATCTGCGCGGCCGCATCGTCACCGCCATCGAGCTGCGCAGCCGGCTCGGTTTGGCCGGGCGCGACGCGAGCCAGGTGCCGATGGCGATCGGCATCGAGTCGCGCGGCGAATCGTTCGGACTTCTGGTCGACACGGTCGGCGAAGTGCTCAAGCTGCCCGACGACGAGCGCGAGCCGAACCCGATCAATCTCGACCGCAATCTCGGCCGCGTCGCCGCCGGCGTGTACCGGCTCGACGGCCACCTCCTTGTCGTTCTCGACATTGACCGGGTGCTCGATCTCAGCCCTGAAGCCGCGGCGGCATAAGGGCCAGTGATGACGACGAATGCGTTTGTGATGCGTACAAATTCAAAGCGGGTGCGCCCGCGAAGCGTGGAGTGAGGACGTTATGAAGACCTGTTTGGTTGTCGACGACTCGAGCGTCATCCGCAAGGTGGCGCGGCGAATCCTCGAAGGCCTCGATTTCCAGATCATGGAAGCCGAGAACGGCGAGGAAGCCATCGAAACCTGCAAGCGGCAATTGCCCGACGCCATCCTGCTCGACTGGAACATGCCGAAAATGGACGGCTACGACTTCCTGCGGGTGTTGCGCCGGCTGCCCGGCGGCGACGGGCCGAAAGTGGTGTTCTGCACCACCGAGAACGACGTCGCCCATATCGCGCGGGCGCTCCATGCCGGCGCCAACGAATACATCATGAAGCCGTTCGACAAGGACATCGTCCAGGCCAAGTTCGAGGAAGTTGGGCTGATCTGAGGTCGGCCCTTGCCGTCGCGTCGTTGGAAGTTTGAGTAGAGTCAGCGTGCAAAGTAAGAGTCGATGAGTATTGCCTTCGCCGCCGCCGACCGCGCGGTTGCCGCCGACAAACCGATCCGCGTCATGGTCGTGGACGATTCCGTCGTCGCGCGCAGCCTGGTGGCGCGCTGGGTCGACGGTGAACCGGACATGACGGTCGCCGCGTCGCTGCGGACCGGGCGTGAGGCCGTGGATCGGATCGAAGGCAGCGACGCCGATGTCGTCGTGCTCGACATCGAAATGCCCGAGCTCGACGGCATTTCGGCGCTGCCGCTACTCCTAAAGAAGAAGCGCGATCTTATGGTGATCATGGCGTCGGCGATCACGCGCCGCGGCGCAGAGGTCTCATTGCGCGCACTCTCTCTCGGCGCCGCCGATTATATCCCCAAGCCCGCGACCACGCGCGAGGCCACGACTTCCGCCGATTACCGCCGCGAGCTGATCGAGAAAATCCGCAACCTCGGCCGCCGCCGCCGCCTGTTGCTGCGCCAGCCAATGCCGATCCCGGCGCCGGCCGAAGCCCGCCTGCCACGCCATACGCTGGTGCCGCTGCCGTCCCGCGACAGCCTGCCAAGCAAGCATGAGGCGCCGCCGCTGACGTTACGGCCGTTCTCGCCGATCACGCCGCGCGCCTTGCTGATCGGTTCCTCGACCGGCGGCCCGCAGGCGCTCACGGCATTGATCGAAAAGCTTCCCGCCGCGATCGACCGCGCGCCGGTTTTGATCACGCAGCACATGCCGCCGACTTTCACCACCGTGCTGGCCGAGCATTTGTCGCGCGTCGGCGGCCGTGGTGCCCACGAAGCCGAGCATGGCGAGCCGGTGCTCGCCGGCGGCGTCTACGTGGCGCCGGGCGGTCGGCATATGCGTGTCATACGCGAGCAGGGCGGCATCAAGATCGCGCTTGGCGACGACCCGCCGATCAATTTCTGCAAACCGTCGGTCGATCCGTTGTTCTCCTCAGCGGCGGCGGTGTGGGGCGCGAGCGCGCTGGCGCTGGTTCTCACCGGCATGGGCACCGACGGCACCCACGGCGCCGCCGATATCGTCGCTGCCGGCGGCAGCGTCATTGCCCAGGACGAGGCGACCAGCGTCGTCTGGGGCATGCCGCGCTCGGTGGCGCAGGCCGGATTATGCTCGGCGGTGCTGCCGCTCAACGAGATTGCACCACGGATACTTCGATTATTTGCGGGGGGCCGCGCGTGACGCCGCTTGATTACGATTATCTGCGCCGCTGCCTGAAGGAACGCTCCGGCCTCGTGCTGTCGGCCGACAAGCAGTATCTGGTCGAGAGCAGGCTATTGCCGGTCGCGCGCAAGGCCGGCCTGACCGGCCTCGGTGATCTCGTGCACGCGCTGCGTCTCGGCCACGACAACGCGCTGATGACCGCGGTCGTCGAAGCCATGATGACCAACGAATCGTTCTTCTTCCGCGACAAGGTGCCGTTCGAGCATTTTCGCACCACCATCATGCCGGCGCTGATCGCGTCGCGCCGCGCGTCGCGCTCGATCCGCATCTGGTGCGCCGCTGCGTCCACCGGCCAGGAGCCGTATTCGCTCGCCATGTGTCTCAAAACCATGGAGCGCGAGATCGCCGGCTGGCGCATCGACATCCTGGCGACCGATCTCTCCGGCGAGGTGCTGGAGAAGGCACGGCAGGGGCTCTACAGCCAGTTCGAGGTGCAGCGCGGCCTGCCGATCCAGCTTTTGATCAAGCACTTTGCCCAAGTCGGCGAGCTGTGGCAGATCGCGCCGGAGCTGCGCGCCATGGTGAAATACCGGCAGTTCAACCTGTTGTCCGAATTTACCCAGCTCGGCCTGTTCGACGTGATCTTCTGCCGCAACGTGCTGATCTATTTCGACCAGCAGACCAAGATCGACGTGCTCAACCGCATGGCCCGCGCCACGTCGAGCGACGGCTATCTGGTGCTCGGCGCGGCAGAGACCGTGGTTGGCTTGGTCGACAGCTTCAAAGTCGTGCCCGACAACCGCGGCCTCTACGCACCGAACGCGCGCCGGCCGCTCTCACCTGCGCAGCCTGCGGCAAAACCCGTTCCACGCCTGGCGGTGGTGAACGGCGGACGCTGAACGGTTTTTGTTTTTGATCGCGTTCTGAAGCACAAATAAAAACCCCGCCTCGCGGCGGGGTTTTCATTGTCCCGGTCCCACTCAAATCGTCAGGCGGGTATCTTCGCCTCGTCTTCCGACGGCTCGCGCAGCACGTAGCCGCGGCCCCAGACCGTCTCGATGTAGTTCTTGCCGCTCGAAGCGTTGGCAAGCTTCTTGCGCAGCTTGCAGATGAAGACGTCGATGATCTTCAGCTCGGGCTCGTCCATGCCGCCGTAGAGATGGTTGAGGAACATCTCCTTAGTCAGCGTCGTACCCTTGCGCAGGGAAAGGAGCTCCAGCATCTGGTACTCCTTGCCGGTCAGATGCACCCGCGCCGCGCTGACCTCGACGGTCTTGGTGTCGAGATTGACCACCAGATCGCCGGTCTGGATGACCGACTGGGCGTGGCCTTTGGAGCGCCGCACGATGGCGTGGATGCGGGCGACCAGTTCGTCCTTGTGGAACGGCTTGGTCATGTAGTCGTCGGCGCCGAAGCCGAGACCCCGCACCTTGTCCTCGATGCCGGCTAGCCCCGACAGGATCAGGATCGGCGTCTTGACCTTCGAAACGCGCAACGAGCGCAACACTTCGAAGCCGGACATGTCTGGGAGATTCAGGTCGAGGAGGATGATGTCGTAGTCGTAGATCTTGCCAAGATCGATCCCTTCCTCGCCGAGATCGGTCGTGTAGACGTTGAAGCTCTCGGATTTGAGCATCAACTCGATCGATTGCGCGGTAGCGCTATCGTCTTCAATCAGTAAAACGCGCATGCCAGTCCCCTTCCTCGCCGCGAGGGCTTAGGTCGGCACGCCGCAGCGGCGGCCCCTGGAAAACGCCTTGGGACAAACTGATTCGACACACTAACGACGCTATGGTTAACAAAACCTGATTCCTTCACGCAAGCATTCTGTAGGCGAAATTCGACGAATCGCCTTAAGATGTTGCCTCACAGGGGTTTTCTCGCCACGCGGTCGCTCATGTTTCAAATTAAGTTCCGGCGCTAACCGACTCTAACGACTCACCCTCCATCCTGGCCGGTGAGCCGCCTTGTTCCCAAGGACGATAACTGGATGATTAACGGCCCGGGTAAATACACCGTTAAGAGGACGGCCTTCCGGGTAACCATTATTGCGGTCTTAAGATCGCGAGGCCGGCCGTGAAGGCGCTCGCCGAACAGATCAACGAGCTCGACGGCATCGAAATCTATGGCCGCGTGGTCGGCGTTCGCGGCCTGATGGTCGAGGTTTCGGGGCCGCTGCACGCCATGTCGGTTGGCGCCCGGGTGGTGATCGAGACGATGGCCAAGAATATTCCCTGCGAGGTGGTCGGCTTCTCCGGCAATAACGCGCTGCTCATGCCGTTTGCGCCGCTCGAGGGTGTGCGGCGGGGCTGCCGAGCGCTGGTCACCTCTGTGGCCGGCGCGGTGCGGCCTTCGCAGGGTTGGCTCGGCCGGGTGGTCAACGCGCTGGGCGAGCCGATCGATGGCAAGGGTCCGCTGCTGCTCGGGCCGTCGCCCTATGCATTTCGCAATACGCCGCCGCTGGCGCATGCGCGCCGCCGGGTCGGCGCGCCGCTCGATCTCGGCGTGCGAGCGCTCAATACCTTCCTGACCTGCTGCCGCGGCCAGCGCATGGGCATTTTTTCCGGCTCCGGCGTCGGCAAATCGGTGCTGCTGTCGATGCTGGCGCGCAACGTGGAGGCCGATGTCACGGTGATCGGGCTCATTGGCGAACGCGGCCGCGAGGTGCAGGAGTTCTTGCAGGACGACCTCGGCGAGGCCGGTCTCGCCCGCTCGGTGGTGGTAGTTTCGACCTCCGACGAACCGGCATTGATGCGCCGGCAGGCGGCGCATGAGACACTCGCCATCGCCGAATATTTTCGCGACGAAGGCAAGGACGTGCTGGTGCTGATGGATTCGGTGACGCGCTTTGCCATGGCGCAGCGCGAGATCGGATTGTCCGCGGGCGAGCCGCCGACCGCCAAGGGCTATACGCCCACCGTGTTCACCGAATTGCCGCGGCTTCTGGAGCGGGCCGGCCCCGGCACCGAGCAGGGCACTATCACCGGCATTTTCACCGTGCTGGTGGACGGCGACGACTACAACGAGCCGATCGCCGACGCCGTGCGCGGGATCCTAGACGGCCATATTGTCATGGAGCGCGCCATCGCCGAGCGCGGGCGTTATCCGGCCATCAACGTGCTGAAATCGGTGTCGCGCACCATGCCGAAGGCGGCCGACCAAGCCTATCTGCCGGCGCTGACGCGGGCGCGCCAGGTCATGGCGACCTATACCGACATGGAAGAATTGATCCGGCTCGGGGCCTACCGGGCCGGCACCAGCCCCGAAGTCGACGAGGCCATCCGCCTGCACAAGCCGCTGGAGGACTTTTTGGCCCAGGGCAAGGAAGAAGCGACCAGCCTGGCCGACGGATATCGCCGTTTGGACGAGATTTTGACGGGCGCGGAAACGGAACGCTAACGATATCGCGCCACACTCCCTGAGATTTTGGGGCGCCGCGCCGGGCTTTGCGGTGCCAAGTAGCTTCGGATGTGACTTCGGGGGAGTAGTAGTCGATGAAGTCCCGTGAGACGCTTATTCGCCTGAAGAAGTTTCAGGTCGACGAGAAACGCCGCAAGGTCGCGCAGATCGAGACCATGATCGCCGAGTTCGAGCGCATGGCCGCCGACCTGGAGCGTGAGATCAAGGTCGAGCAGGATCGCGCCGGCATCCACGATCCCGGCCATTTTGCCTATCCGACCTACGCCAAGGCCGCGATCGGCCGCCGCGAGAATCTCAAGCGTTCCTCCGACGAATTGCGCACCCAGCTCGAAGACGCCAAGCTGGCGCTGGCGGAAGCTTTTGAGGAGCTCAAGAAGGTCGAGTTGCTCGACGAGCGCGACCAGCTCCGCGAGCGTGAGGCCGAGAACGCCGCCGAACAGGCCGAGCTCGACGATATCGCGCTGATGCGGGTGCGCGGCGTCGCCCCGGCGTAAGTCCTATCCCGTCATTCCGGCCGAACGTAGCGAGAGCCGGAATCCATAACCACAAGCGGTGCAGGACTTGCACCCACCGTGGCTATGGATTCCGGGTTCGCCGCTTTCGCGGCGCTCCGGAATGACTAAAAACCCTGCAGTTTCGCTCTCGACGAGTGCCGCCCTCCGCGGCGATAATCAGCCGGGGGCAGGGTGCTTGGGTAAGGCTTCGGGGCCAGGGGCGTTATGTTGATGCAGGCGGAGCTCGTCTGGCTCGTTGGAGCCGTCGCCAAGGGCGACACGGCCGCGTTCGAACGGCTTTACGGAGCGACGCGGGCGAAACTCTACGGGGTGCTGTTACGTATCTTGGGAAAGCCCGAATTGGCCGAAGAGGTCATGCAGGAGACTTATCTCAAGGTCTGGAAAATGGCGGACAAGTTCGACCCGACGCTGGCGAGCCCGATCACCTGGATGGTGGCCATGGCGCGCAACCGCGCCATCGACATCGTGCGCAAGCGCGGCGAAATCTCCATCGAGGAGGAGCCGGAGGCGCAGAACGTTGCCGCCGAGACGCCGGCGCCGCTGGCGCGCCGCGAGATGACCGAGGAGCTGAAGCGACTCCTGTCCTGCCTCGGCAAGCTCGATCCGGAGAAGCAGCGCATCGTGCTGCTCGCCTATTACAGCGGCTGGAGCCGGGAACAGCTCTCCACCAAGCTCGATATCCCGGTGAACACGATCAAGACATGGTTGCGTCGCAGCCTGCTCGAAATCCGCGAGTGTATGGGACGCTAATCCGATGGGACCAGTGCCGTGATGTATGACGACGCCCAGGATGCACTAGCCGCCGAATACGTGCTTGGCACGCTGTCCGCCGACGAACGCGAACATGCGGAAGCCTTGCTCACGCTCGATCCCGGATTTGCCGCTTCGGTGCGGATGTGGGAACGCCGGCTCGGCGAGCTCAACGTCATGGTCGAGGCGGTCGAGCCGCCGCCGGAGCTTTGGGACAAGATCAAAGCGGAGCTCGGCGCGCCCGAACCGGCGAGCGAGGCGGCGCCGGCCGCGCCCGTCTTGACTGCGGCCGAGCCGCCGGTCGAAACGCCGCCGGAAACTGCGCCCGCCGAATCACCGCCGCTGATCACGGCGGACGAACCGGGCACGGACTCGATCCCCATACCGCCGCCGGTGGGCGAGCTTCCGGAAGCGGTGTCGGATACCATTGCCGCGTCGCTCGCCAAATCCCTGGCGGAGCCGGCGGAGGAGCGCACCGAGCGTGTGACTGCGCCGCCGGTGATCCCGCCGGAGATAGAGCCCAAAGTCGAGCGCAGTGCCAATGTCGTGCAATTGGCGCGCCGGGTCAGCCGTTGGCGCCGCATGACCGTGGTCATGGGGGCGATCGCCGCGCTATTGGCGCTCTATATCGGGCTTGCTCATTTCGCGCCCGGTCTGCTGCCGCTCGGACCGCGCACCCAAGTGGTCGCACAAGCGCCGGGGCCGGGTCAGCTTGGCGCCCGCCTCGTCGCCGTGCTGCAGCAGGAGCCGACCGCGCCGGCCTTCCTGCTCACGGTCGACCCGCAGAGCCGCACCCTGGTCGTGCGCCGGGTCTCGGCCACGCCGGAGGCCGGCCGCAGCTACGAGCTGTGGCTGATCTCGAGCCAGTTTCCGACCCCAAAATCGCTCGGCGTCGTCGGCACTGACGAGTTCACTCAGCGGCCGATCCCGGGCAATTTCGACGTCGCGACGCTGCGGACGGCAAGCTACGCGGTGTCGCTCGAACCCTCGGGCGGCTCGCCGAGCGGCGTGCCAACCGGGCCGGTACTGTTTACCGGCAAGATCGTCGAATCCGTGCCGACGGCGGCGCCAGCGCCACGCACCTAAATCCTCAAGCGACCGGCGTTAAAAACAAAAAGCCCGGCACAAGGCCGGGCTAAGTGGGGGACTGAAGTTCGGGGAATTCGGGGTATTAGCGGATCGTCGGGGTCTGACCGCTGCTCAGCGTCGTCGGCTGGCCGGCTTTGACCAGCGCTGAGGTGCTGAGATCGATATTGCTGGTGGCGTGAGCGAAAATGCCGACTACTGCGACCATCGTCGCGCAGATAAGGCCAAGGACCACGATCTTGACGTGGGTCCCGCGGTCGGCGTTGTACATCGAATGGTTCATTACTGCCTCCCAGTGTTCTGCCTATTAGTCGCGGCAGCCGGGCCAAAAGGTTCACTCACAAAGCAACTGGTTACTAAGATTCAGATGCAAAACGCCTCTTCACCCAACAGTGAAGACCCGTGATAACGATTGAATGGGCTCGCGGTTCCGACCCTGAAGGGGGGCGCCGGCCGGCCTAGGTCAATTGCCGCCCTCGGGCGGGCTGCTGGAGGTTTGAATCGTGCGTCAGATCGTGTCGGAACTGGCCCCAACGGGGGTTCTTCGCGCCGGAATCAACATGAGCAATTTCTTGCTGGTCACCGGCAAAACCGCGGCCGGGGACCCGCAAGGGGTAGCGCCCGACATGGCCGCCGAGATCGCCAAGCGCCTGAGCGTCCCGGTCGCCTATGTGAAATACGAGCGGCCCTCGACCCTTGCCGACGGCGCCGGCACCAATACCTGGGATATCGGCCTGATCGGCGCCGAGCCGCAGCGGGCGGCAAAGATCACCTTCACGGCGGCCTATTGCGAGATCGAGGCGACCTACCTGGTGCCGAAGGGTTCGCCGCTGCAAGCCATCGCTGATGTCGATCGCGCCGGCGTGCGGATCACGGTGCGGCGCGGCGCCGCTTACGACCTCTGGCTCGAGCGCAACATCAAGCACGCCACGGTGCTGCGGTCGGACAGCGCCGACGGGCCCCTCAACCAGTTCCTTGCCGAGGGTCTCGAAGCCTATGCGGCGCTCAAGCCCGCGCTTCTGACCGACATCGAGAAGGTGCCGGGCGGCAGGATCCTGCCGGGCAACTTCATGACGGTGCAGCAGGCCATCGGCACGGCCAAACCGAACACCGCCGGCGCCAAGTTCCTGAGTGAATTCGTCGAGGAGGCCAAGCGTTCGGGCCTGGTGGCGCGCCTGATCGAGAAACATCACGTCAAAGGCCTGTCGGTCGCATCGTAGCGCCCGCAAACGGCCTAAATACTCGCAACCGTCTTCAGCCGCGCCCGCGGGTGAATTTCCGACTGCGCCATGACGCTGGTCTGGGCGCGGAAGCGCTCGATGATGCCGCGCACGAACGGCCGGATGCCGGGCGAGGTGACCAGCACCGGCGCCTCGCCGTCGCGCGCCGCCTGCTCGAATTTTTCCCGCACCAGGTTGATGAACTCGGTGAGTTTTGACGGCTGCATGGCGAGGCTGCGGTCGTCGCCCTGGCCGACGATCGATTCGGCGAACGCCTGCTCCCATCGGGCGGTGAGCGCGATGATCGGCAGGTGGCCGGCGCCGGTTGTGTGCTGGGCGCAGAGCTGGCGGGCGAGGCGGGCGCGGACATGTTCGGCCAGCATCGCCGGGTTGCGCGTCGTGCCGAGCCCATCGGCGATGCCTTCGAGGATGGTCGCCAGATCGCGGATCGACACCCGCTCGGCGAGCAGGATTTGCAACACGCGCTGGATGCCGGAAATGGTGATCAGCGACGGCACGATGTCCTTGATCAGCTCGCTCTGCTCCTTCGGCAGTTCCTTGATCAGCTTCTGCACCTCGCCGTAGGACAACAGCTCCGACATGTTGGCCTTGATCAGCTCGGTGAGGTGGGTGGCGAGCACGGTCGCCGCGTCGACCACGGTGTAGCCCTTGACGGAAGCTTCTTCCTTGAGCGCCGCGTCGATCCAGGTGGCGGGCAAACCAAATGTCGGCTCGGTGGTGTGCACGCCCGGCAGCGTCACCTGATTGCCGGCCGGATCCATGACCATGTACTGGCCGTGCCACACCTTGCCGGTGCCGGCCTCGACCTCCTTGATCTTGATGACATAGCTGTTGGCGTCGAGCTGGACGTTGTCGAGGATGCGCACCGCGGGCATGACGAAGCCCATCTCGATCGCCAGCGACCGGCGCAGCGCCTTGATCTGCTCGGTCAGGCGGTCGGAGCCGTCGGGCGCATTGACCAGCGGTAACAGCGCATAGCCGAGCTCGATCTTGAGATCGTCCATTTTGAGCGCCGCCGACATCGGCTCTTCCGCGGGCGCGGCCTGCGCGACCTCGGTTTTCTTGGTCTCGGCGGCGATCGCCAGCTTGTTGCGGCGGTTGATGGTGTAAGCGAGTGCAGCCGTGCCGCCGCCCAGTATCAGGAACGGGATCATCGGGATGCCGGGCAGAAGCGACATCACCAGCATGACGGCGGCCGACATGCCCAGCGCCTTGGGATAGGTGGAGAGCTGGCTGAGCAGCGCCTTGTCGGCGGCGCCGGTGACGCCGGCCTTCGATACCAGCAGGCCCGCGGCGATCGATACGATCAGCGCGGGCACTTGGGTAACCAGGCCGTCGCCGACGCTCAACAGCGTGTAGGTATGCGCGGCGTCGGTGAAGCTTAAATTCTGCTGCAGGATGCCGATGATCATGCCGCCGATGACATTGATCAAAACCACCAGCAGGCCGGCAATGGCGTCACCGCGAACGAATTTCGAGGCGCCGTCCATGGCGCCGAAGAAGCCGGATTCGCCTTCCAGGTTCTTGCGCCGGCGCCGCGCTTCCTTCTCGTCGATCAGGCCGGCTGAGAGGTCGGCGTCGATCGCCATCTGCTTGCCCGGCATGGCGTCCAAGTGGAAGCGCGCGGCGACTTCGGCGATGCGGCCCGAGCCCTTGGTGATGACCACGAAATTCACGATCACCAGGATCGTGAACACGATGATGCCGATGACGAAATTGCCGCCCATGACGAAGCCGCCGAACGCCTCGATGACATGGCCGGCGGCGGACGTGCCCTCGTGGCCGTGGGCGAGAATGAGCCGGGTCGAGGCGAGATTGAGCGCCAGCCGCAGCATGGTCGCGATCAACAGCACGGTCGGGAAGGCGGAGAATTCCAGCGGCGCCTGGATGAACAGCGACGTCATCAGGATCAGCACCGAGAAGGTGATCGAGATGGCGAGCGAGAAGTCAAGCAACAGCGCCGGCAGCGGCAGGATGAGGACGACCAGGATCGCCATCATGGCGACGGCAAGCCCGATGTCGCTTCTCCTGAGCATGGTGCCGAGATCGACGAGGCGCGACAGCGCCGTCTCTCCCCGCTCGGCCGATATTGTGTCGGTCATGCCGGTCGATCGATTCCGTCGGTCGCGCGGCTCAAAGCTGTGCGCAGCGGCTGGCGGGCCACCGGCACGAATGAATGGAGCCGCGCTCGCGTCCAAGGCTGGCCTCGAAGAGTGCGGTGGAAAGGGATACGCCTCCCAGGCAAAATGTGCCGGGTATATGGTTACTGAGGGGTTAACATCGACTCAGGTTTTATGTCGGGGAGCGTCATGAGGATCGAACGGCCGTGAAAAATCGCCTAGCGCTCTGTGCCGCCGTGCTTGCGGTCACAACCACGGCCGCCATGGCCGATGGCATCGACCCCGGGCTGTGGAAAGTCATCACCCGGACCGAAACCGGCGGCGTGATCGGGCCGCCGCATGAAAGCTTGAAATGCCTGACCGCCGACCAGACCCGCGACCTGACCACGACATTCACGCCGGTGCCGAACACGGTGAATTCCGTTTGCGCGCCGATCGAACACGATCTCGCCGGCGACAAGCTGACGTGGCGGCTGACCTGCAAAGGCCAGCTCGACATGGAGCTGACCGGCGAATTCACCTTCGACAGCCGGCACCACTATTCGGCGACGGTGCAAACCAAGGCGCAGATGGCGGGAATGACGATGGTCGATTCGCGAAATATGCTCGAGGGCCAGTGGGTGTCCGAGTGTCCGAAGTAGGACTGCCGCGTTGACATGCTGAAGCTTTGCCTGACTCTTGCCGCCGTCTTCGGCACCCAAGTCGCGCTCGCCCAGGAGCGGCCCGCCGCGTTTGTCGATGCCTCGACCGTCGTGCCGGGGCTGATCGTGGAAATGCGCTATGCCGGTTCGCACAACTTCGTCGGCCGGCCGATCGACGGCTATGAGGCGCCGCGCTGCCTGCTCAGCCAAGCCGCCGCCGCGGCGCTTGCCGAAGTGGCGCGCGACCTCGCATCGCGCGGCCTGCACATCAAGGCGTTCGACTGTTACCGCCCGACGCGCGCGGTGATGAATTTCGTGCGCTGGGCGCGCGACCTCAAGGACACCGCCGGCAAGGCGGAGTTTTATCCAAATGTCGACAAACGCACGTTGTTCCGCGACGGCTACATCGCCTCGCATTCCGGCCATTCGCGCGGCTCGACCATCGATATGACATTGGCGAACGACGACGGCCGCGAACTCGATATGGGCACGCCGTTCGACTTCTTCAGCCCGAAATCATCGCCGGCCGATCCGACCGTCACGCCCGAACAGCACGCCAATCGCATGCTGCTTGCCGCGGCGATGCGGCGGCGCGGTTTTCGGCCTTACGACAAGGAATGGTGGCACTTCACGCTGCGTGGCGAGCCGTTTCCCGACACATATTTCGATTTTCCGATCAGGTGAGGCTCATGCGCCCATCTGGGCAATCGGGGTCGAGCGCGAAATCGCGATTTCCTCTTCGTTCATGTCGGTCGGAATGTCGGCGAACAAGGGCGTGCTCAGATAGCGTTCGCCGGTATCCGGCAGCATGCACAGCACGGTCGAACCCTGCGGCGCGGCGGCGCAGACGCGCAGCGCGCCTGCGAAAGTACCGCCGGCGGTGATGCCGACAAAAATGCCCTCCTTCTGCGCCAATTCGCGGCTATAGCGTAGCGCGTCGGCATTGGGAATCTGGATGATCCGCTCGATCACCTTGGTGTCCACCGCGTCCTCGGTCAGTTTCGGAATGAAGTCTGGTGTCCAGCCTTGCATCGGATGCGGCTTGAATGCCGGATGCGCGGCGGCGGCCGAACCGTCCGGGTTGCGCTGTTGATGGACGCCGCTCGAGAGCAACGGCGCCTCCTGCGGCTCGCACACCACGATCTTGGTGTCGGGGCGTTCCTTGGCGAGGACGCGCGCGACGCCCTTCAAAGTGCCGCCGGTGCCGTAACCGGTGACCCAGTAATCCAGCCGCTCGCCGGCAAAATCGGCGACGATTTCGCGCGCGGTGGTGCGCGAGTGCATGTCGGGATTGGCCTCGTTTTCGAACTGGCGGGTCAGGAACCAGCCGTGGCTCTTGGCGAGTTCCGCCGCCTTCATCACCATGCCCATGCCGCGCAACGCGGCCGGGGTGAGCACAACCTTGGCGCCGAGAAAGCGCATCAGCTTGCGGCGCTCGACGCTGAATGTCTCGGCCATGGTGATCACCAGCGGATAACCCTTTTGCGCGCACACCATTGCCAGCCCGATGCCGGTATTGCCGCTGGTCGCCTCGATGACGGTTTGGCCGGGCTTGAGCTGTCCGGTGCGCTCGGCCGCTTCGATCACGCCAAGCGCCAAGCGGTCCTTGACCGAGCCGAGCGGATTGAACGCTTCGATCTTGGCGTATAGGTTGACGCCGGCGGGCGCGAGCCTGTTGATCTTGACGACGGGAGTATTGCCGACGGTTTCCAGGATGTTTTGAAACTTGGCCATTTTTCGCTCCTGCAGATGCGGTCGCTGTGCGGTTCCGAGGCCTTCCGGTATCGTAGGGCGCTCCGGTCGGGCCCGATCGATTTTACAAGCCCAGATAAAACTTCTTGATCAAATCGTTGTTGTTGAGCTCGTCCATCGAGCGGCCCTCGAAGGCGATCTTGCCGTGAACGATGACGTAGCCGCGGTCGGCGATGCGGATGGCCTGGGTGAAATTCTGCTCGGCCATCAGCACGGTGAGCTGGTAGCGCTGCTTCATCTCGTTGATGGCGTCGATGGTGCGGCTGACCAGGATCGGCGCTAGGCCGACCGAAGGTTCGTCGACCAGGAGGATTTTCGGCGCCAGCATCAGCGCGCGGCCGAGCGCCACCATCTGCTGCTCGCCACCCGAGAGGCTGCCGGCAAGCTGGCCGCGGCGCTCGGCGAGGCGGGGAAAGGTCTCATAGCAGACCGCCATGTTGCGCGCGAGCTCGCGGCGCGCTGCGCTCCGGTAGGCGCCGAGCAGCAGGTTCTCCTCGACCGTCAATTTCGGAAACAGCCGGCGTCCCTCCGGCACCAGCGCGATGCCGAGATCGACGATTTCTTCCGTGGTGCGGCCGACCAGATCGTGGTGGATGCCGTCGATCTCGGCGACGATGCTGCCGGCGCTGGGGCGGACCATGCCCATGATGCATTTCATCAGCGTCGACTTGCCGTTGCCGTTGGTGCCGAGCAGCACCACGGTCTCGCCGCCGCCGACCTTGAAGGTGACGTCATTGATCACGCGCACCGCGCCGTAGGCGGCGTGAATGCCGGAAATGGTGAGGCTGCTAGCCAAGGTAGGCCTTCTCCACTTCGGGATTGCGCATCACCTCGTCGGGCAGGCCGTCGGCGATCTTTCGCCCGGACACCAGCACGACGAGGCGGCGCGAAAAGCTCATCACCGCGCGCATAATGTGCTCGATGAGAATGATGGTGACGCCCTTTTCGTTCAGGCGCACGAGCAGCGCCAATATTTCCTCGACCTCCGAATGGGTGAGACCCGCCATCGACTCGTCGGCGATCAAAAGTTTCGGCTCCGCCGCCATGGCGCGCGCCAGTTCGAGCTTGCGCATTTCGACCTGGGTCAGGTCGCGCGGCAAGTGCCGTGCCTTGTTGTCCAGTCCGACCTCGCGCAACAGGTCGGTGCAGCGTGCTTCGATGTCGCTTGCGGAGCTGCCGGCGCCGCGTGAGGCCACCGCGTAGAGCAGCGGAATGCGGATATTGTCGAGGAGGCTCAGACTGACGAACGGCCGCGGCAACTGGAAGCTGCGGGAAAGCCCCATGCGCGTGCGCTGATGCGCGGCGAGGCCGTCGACGGCGCGGCCGTCGAACCGCACCGAGCCTTGCTCGTTCTGCAGCGTGCCGCAGATGCAATTGACCAGCGTGCTCTTGCCCGAGCCGTTCGGGCCGATGAGGCCGAGGCGCTCGCCGGCGGGCACGCCGAGCGAGATGTTCTCCAGCGCGACGAAGCCGCCGAAGCGTTTGCCGAGGTCGTTGACTTCAAGCAGGTTCGTCATGCTGCTGCCGGTCATGCTGCTGTCAGTCATGGCACCGATCCTGGCGCGTCGGTCTCGACGCGGCGGCGGCCGACGAAATCGTCCGGCTTGCGCTGCCAATAGGTGTGAACGATGCCAATGACGCCATTGGGCGCGACGATGACGAAGATGACGAGGATGACGCCGACCAGCAGCAGATTGACCGCAGACGAAATCGTCACCGTCGCGATCTGTTGCAGCGAGCCGAGCAGAATCGTGCCGATCAGCGGACCGACCCAGCTCGTGGTGCCGCCGATCAGCGGCATGGCGATCGAGTTGACGGCGTAATCCAGGCCGAAGGTCGACGACGGTTGCAGATAACCGATGTAATAGGGGAATGGCGCGCCCGCCATGCCCATCAGCGCGCCGGAAATGGTGGTTGCGATCAGCTTTAATTTCAGCGTCGGCACGCCCGAGGCCTCCGCCGCCAATTCGTCGTCGCGGATGGTGGCGAAGCCGTAGCCGAGCCGCGAGTGCTCGATCAGCCGCGCGATCACCAGCGCCGCCACTGCCAAGAGCAGCATGACCAGGAACAGGTATTTGATATAGGAGCCGATCAGCGGCACTTCTTCCGGGCGCAGGATATAGGCGCCGCGGGAGCCGCCGACGAAATCCCAGTTGACGATCAGCGTCTGCAGCACGACTGCGAGCGCCAGCGTGGCGATGGCGAAGAACGCGCCGCGTAGCCGCAACGTCAGATAGCCCATGCCGAAGCCGACGACGCCCGACACCACGCCGCCGACCAGCATCAGCACCGGCATCGGCACGATATGCGGCAGGTCGTTGTCGCCGATCAGCTTGTAGATCGCCACCGTCGAATAGGCGCCGAGCGCGAAGAACGCGGCGGAGCCGAAATTCACATAGCCGCAATAGCCGCCGAGGATATTCCAGGCGGTCGAGAGCACGACATATTGCAGGATCACGT
>JBEKKM010000044.1:0-28595 GCA_050010715.1 Xanthobacteraceae bacterium
AGGATCAGGCGGCTTTCGACCCGTCGCAATGGGCGGAAGCGAACGAGAATAATGCCAGCGATACCTGGTTTGCCGTGCTCGGCCTGTCAGCGGCCGCGACCATCGAGGACGTCAGGGACGCCTACAAAGCGCTGATCAAGCAAAACCATCCGGACCGGGTGCACGGCATGGCGCCGGCGTTCAGGGCGCTCGCGGAAGCCGAGACCAAAAGGATCAATGCCGCCTATCGCCAAGCCTTGGTTTGTGTCCCGCAGCCGGACTGTCACGCGGCGTAAGGCTCCGCCGCGTCCGAAAAGAGTCAGAAGTCGAAGTTGAGATCAGAAGTTCGCCTTAGGCAGCCCGCCAGTGATCAGGCTTCTTCTTATCGTTAAGGTGCCGGACGCGAGCGACAAGAGGGGCGTGGCCCTGACTTTTCGCCCAATCGATCGCTTCCTTCTGCGTTTTGAAAGTGCCGAGCGCGTGGTTGGCATGGTCTTCGACGACATAATCGTCGATGGGGTCCCCGTGAGGGCGGCCCTTGGGACGCGCTTCAACGTAAACGTTCGCCATCTTCTTCTCTCCCTAGGCAGCTTTTGTTGGGGGAGGAGAATAACACGAAACCTAAACCTGCAGCAGCGCCCCGAAACTTGTCGCGCTTTAAGTGCGCCGGTCACCCTGAGGCATTCGCGCGCTCAACTCGCCCTAGCTAACCACCCAAACTGTCAGGTTCGAGGATTGCGCGCGCTTTTCGCGCCGCGGCGGTGCGCGGATGCTTGTCGTGCAGGAACAGGGCCAGCTGCGGCCGCATCTCCACGTCGTGAGACGTGACAGCCTCTTCGAACAGGCGGCTTTGCAGGGTGTTGGGCAGATGGCCCCAAATCCTGACCACCGCCTCGCCGAGCACGCGAGAGAACTGTTCCGAAGTCTCGGGGGCGAAAGTCTGATGGGCGATTGCGTCCATAGCCAGCTCCTCGGTTGAGACCATTAAAACTAACGCGCCGGACCGCCCGCGGGTTCCCTTCAACGGACGTAAGGCTCCGTTACGGCTTGGCCGAGCGAATTGATGAATACCCGCTCGTTCGGCGCGGGCCTGCCTTCGATCCGGTCGAGGCACCAGTCGGCCAGCATGGTGAACCAGTTCTCGCCCAATGCAGACGACAGATTGTTGCCGCCGATGGTGTGGCGCTCGCCTTCGTAGATCACGAGTTTCTTCGGCGCGCGGATCAGGCCTGCGAGCTCGTCGGAGAATTCGAGCGGCGACAGCTCGTCGTCTTCGCCGGCCTGGATCAGCACCGGGCATTTGATGCCGTCGGCGATCGGCATGAGGCTGAATTTCTCCATGAAGCGGTCGAATTCGTCCTCGTCGTCGTAGCCGGACATATACATGAAGCGCATCTTGAACGACGGCGCCGAGCGGTTCATCAGGCTGGTCAAGCCGGGTTCGTGGCAGACGAAGCTGACGGCGGCGCCACGGATCGCGTCACCCAAAGCCGCGGCGGCCTGCAGGCCGAAGAACGTGCCCATGCTGACGCTCCAGATCACGGAGCGCGCGGCGTCGATGTGCGGATGTTTGCTCAGCCACTCATAGACCGCGCGGCCGGCGTCCATGTGATTGCGCTCGTTGACCAGAATGTCGCGATAGGTGCATTCGCCCTGGCCCGGACCGTCATAGATGAAATGCGCCATGCCGCGCTCGAGGAACTTGTCGCCGTACATCGAGCACATGATCTCCTTGGAGCCGTCCATGCCGTCGATGCCGATGGCGCAGGGAAACTTTTCGCCGGGTTTTGGTGCGCGCGGCAGATGCAGATATCCAGGCAGCGTCTTGCCGTTGCCGAACGGCACTTCGACCCGTTCGATCGGCCGGTTCATCAGCGCGGCGAACTTGTCATAACAGGCGACCATGCGGGCGTTGTAATCGATCGATTTGGCGTTGCTCTCGAAGATCGGCCAGCGCGCGGCCGAGTAGAGCAGCGAGGCGATGAAGTAGCTCTCGCGCGCCGAGATGCTGCGGCCCTGCTTCTCGAAATTTTGCGCCTTGACTTCGCGGCGATGGGCGGCGGCGGCGAACTCGCGATGCATGTCGGCGAATTTTCGCACCCTTAATCCCACGGCGCGGAAATCGCCGATGGCGTCGGGCCCAGCCGGATACATGGTGTAATTGAGCCGCGGCTGATCCCATTCCATGCCGACGGCCTGGATGACGCTGTCGATCAGCCAGCGCCGATCCTTCCAGCGCTTCACCTTCTGCTCGGTCTTGGCCCGCATCATGAAAATTTCCTCCGGCCCTACTTGTTCGCCTTCTCCACCACGCTCACATCGGCGCCATCCTTATACGCCGGATGCTTCCAGCCATCCTCGTCGTAGTCGGCCATGCATTGCTCGGCCAGCGCTTCCATCTGCTTGAGCTGGCCGGTGAATTGCGCCTGCTGCAGCGGAAAGATGCGCACCAGTTCGTGGCTGCCGGAATAGTTCATTTCGTAGAGCTCGTGGCGGGCGCCGAATTCGGTGCCGATGGCGTCCCACAGAAGTTTCATGATCTTGATGCGGTCCTTGTAGCCGATGTCGTTGGAGCCGCGGACATATTTGGCCAGATATTTGTCGATGTCGGGATTTTTGAAATCGCGGGCGTGCGACGGCAGGTAGATCAGGCCGGAGGCGACCACTTTTTCGATGATGTTGCGGATCGCCGGGTAGGCTTCGGTCATGAACAGCCGGTAGGTCGAGCAGGCACGCCCGTTCGGCAGCACCGCGCCGTTGACCCAGGGCTCGGGGTTGTAGGCCATGGCGTCGGTCAGCGACCAGAACAGGTTGCGCCAGCCGACGATTTCGCCGATCTGCGCCTGCACGCCGCGAAAGCCGTCGACGCCGGTGGCGCGCGCCGCCTTGACCAGAACGCCGATCAGGAAATCGAGCTTCACGGCGAGCCGCACGCAGCCCTGCATGGTGAAGCCGTTGAAGAAACCGGATTTTGGATAAAAATTCATCAGCCGCTCGACGTCGCGGTGGATGAACACGTTCTCCCAGGGGATGAAGGCGTTGTCGAACACGAAGATGGCGTCGTTCTCGTCGAAGCGCGAGGTCAGCGGGTAATCCCATGGCGAGCCGGTCGCGGCGGCGGCGAATTCGTAGGATTGCCGGCAGATCAGCTTGATGCCCGGCGTGTTCATCGGCGCGATGAACATCACCACCATGGCCGGATCGTTGATTTCCTGGCCCATGTTCTGGCCGAGAAAATTGTAATGGGTCAGCGCCGAATTGGTGGCGACCACTTTGGCGCCGGAGACGTATATCCCGGCGTCGGTTTCTTTCTGGATCGTGATGTAGACGTCTTTAACCTGCTCCACCGGCTTGTTGCGGTCGATCGGCGGATTGACCAGCGCGTGGTTGAGAAACAGCACCGCCTCTTGCGCACGCTTGTGCCAAGCGCGCGCATTGTCGGCGAACTTGCCGTAGAACTCGGCATTGGCGCCCAGCGTGTTGAGGAAGGCGGCCTTGTAGTCGGGGCTCCTGCCGAGCCAGCCATAAGTGATGCGCGCCCAGGCGGCGATGGCGTCGCGCTGGGCGATGACGTCTTCGCGCGAGCGCGCCACCTTGAAGAATTTATGGGTGTAGCCGCCAGAGCCGGTGTCGGTCGGCGCGGTGAGCACGGCTTTGGTTTTTTCGGCGTGCAGCGCGTCGTAGAGCTGCGCGATCGAGGCGGCGCCGTTGCGGAACGCCGGATGGGTGGTGACGTCCTTGACCCGCTCGCCGTAGATATAGACCTCGCGGCCGTCGCGCAGCGATTCCAGAAATTCCGCGCCGGTGAACGGGCGGTTCTTACCGTCGAGGATCGCTTCGGGGTTTTGGGGCATCGAGGACTCCGTTTTTGATTTTCCACCCTCCCCTGCAGGGGGAGGTGGATTAGGTTCTTCTTTCCCGATAAAGCGCCCAGAGTGCAAGCGCCGCGACGATTGCGACTGCGAGCAATGCGCCGCGCACATTGGTGGCGGCAAAGGCGACAGCGCCGGTCGCGGCGCCGACCAGGAAGCCGACCGCGACCGAAAGCACGGTCAAGAGCTGCTCGCGGACCTCGTTGAATTCGCGGATCGCCGCCGCCCCGTGGCCACTGTGGGCGAATCGGCGCCAGGCCAGGATCAGCTCGGTGGTGGCGATGCCGAGCTGGGTCATGTTGCCGGTCATGACATTGGTCTGCGGAATGCCTTTCATCAGGAGCCGCACCAGCACGCTGTGCGCGCCCATGGCGCTCGCCGCGACCAGGCCGGCGACGATGCCGTGCCAGTCATTGGCGCTCTTGATGGTTGGGCCGAACAGCAGCATGGCGGCGAACACCGCAAGCAGCGCCGCTTCCAGCGCCAGCATCAGCGGCAACGCCTTGCCGCCGCTGTTGCGGGCGAGATGGATCAGGGCCGCGGTGATCGCGGCGGCGACCAGGAACGCAACGATGGCGAGGAGCTTGCCGGCGACACCGTAATCATGGGTAACCAATTCGGCGCCGGCGATCACGAAGCTGCCGGTGACTTGCGCGGCGAACAGGCCGAACAGCGCCAGGTAAGTGTAGCTGTCGACATAGCCGGCGACGAAGCTCAGCAGCATCGGCATGGCTTTGGGCAGCGGCGCTTGGCGCTGCGAGGTGACGTCGGTCATGGCTTGCTCCAGACGCCGTCATTCCGGATCGACGCGCAGCGTCGATTCCGGAATCCATATTCACCAACCGTGGTTATTGATTCCGGGCTCGCGGGCCTTTGGCCCGCGCCCCGGAATGACAGGGTGTCAATCCAGCGGCTCGACCTTGACGATCGAGGCGCCGTGGTTGCTGCCGACCCAGAGCACCGGCCTTGCGCCGCGGTCATCGACGAAGACGCGGCGGATATTGGTCGAGCGCGGCAGCTGATATTCGGTGATGTTGTCGGTCGCAGGGTCGAGGCGGGCGACCCGGTCGGTCAGCATCGAGCCGGTCCAAATCTCGCCGTCCTTGGCCTTGACCACGTCGTAGGGCGAATCCCACGGCGTCGGCAGTTGCCATTCCTTGATCTCGTTGGTCTTGGGATCGAAGCGGCCGATGCCGTTGGCGCCGTATTCGGCGAACCACAGGATGTTGTCGGCATCGACGCGGCCGCGACGCGGTCGCGAGAACGGCAGCGGCGTTTTCCAGATCGTAACCTCTTTGGTCTTGGCGTCGATGCGGCCGATGCTGGCGCCGCCGAAGTTGAGCTGATAGGCGTCGTTCTGCGCGTCGGTCGGCATGCCGTAGCCGTTGATGTGGGTGCCGTTCTTGTCGACGGCTTGGCCGAGATCCTCGTATTTGCCGGTGGCGATATCGAAGCGATAGACCAAGTGGGTGTCCTGGTTGTTGGTCCAGATCTTACCGTCGGCGTCGGCATGCGCCGCCGACAGCATCGAGGCTTGCGTCGTCGGATTGAGCCATTCCGCCGGGAATGGATAAGCGGTGATCTGTTTGCTCGTGGTGTCGATCTTGTAGATGCCGGCCTGGTACATGCCGGCCATCCACAGATTGCCCTTGGGATCGAACTCGAGCGCCAACGAGCCCTTCGGCTCGTCGGGCCGCATGGTCGGGATTTCGTGATCGGTCACCTTGCCGGTGGCTGGATCGAGTTCGCCGATGAACTGATGACTGAAATCCGAATACCAGACGATGCCGTTGCGATCCATGACGACGTCATGGGGCTGCGCGTCTTTGCGCGGCAGATCGTATTCGGTGATGATGACGTGGGTGGAGCGGCCGGTCAGCCGCGGGAACGGCTTGAGCGGAAACTCCATCGACTCGGCGTTGCTCAGATTCACGCTGGCCAGATAGTCCGCCATCTTCTGCTGGATCGGGCCCGGCATCGGCGAGCGGTCCGAATTGTTGCCACCCGGCAACAGCGGCTGCGGATGGGTCGGCGTCGAGCCCGGCGAATAGGTGCCCATGCGCTTGAACACCTGCATGAACTCGGCGTCGTCGTGGGTTGATTGCACGATGCGCTGCACGGTGTGGCAGCCGACGCAATTGGTCAGCGCCGCTTTGAGCCTGTCGTCGCCGGGCAGGCTGTTGAGCCATTCGCCGTTGGACAGCTGGTTGGCCAGCGCGTTGGTCTTGGCCAGCGTGATGTCGGCGGTGGTCGCGGCGCCCGCCGTAACATCGGCCGCTTTGGGGCCATCGAGCCGATAGCCGACGGCGCGGGTCGCGATGCTGTAATGGCCGGGCGCGAGTTTGTCCGCGGGGAAGCTGTAGATCCCCTGCGCGTTCGTCACCACGGTCGTCGTGACATTGCTGCCGTCAAGCCTGGCGCTGACCAGCACGCCTTCCATCACCGGCTCTTGGGTGGAGGTCACTTTGCCGGTGAGGGCTGTGCCGCTTTGCGCCTGCGCGGCGGTGGCGAGCAGAAGGCCGGCGAGGCCGCACGTCGTCAGCAGCAGATGTTTTGCCATGATTTATCTCCGAAGGCGTTTCATCCCTGCGGAGACTATAGCCTATTGCTTGGCGCGCTGGCAGGCTTCCCACAGCCGTTGTGCCGAGGCCGGCATGTCGAGGTGATTGCCGGCGCCGCCGGGAATGGCGTCGGCGACCGCGTTCATCACCGCCGAAATCGCCGCCGTCGTGCCGGCCTCGCCGACGCCTTTGACGCCGAGCGGGTTGGTGGTCGCCGGCACGTCGTAGGGCGCATCGCGCAGCGGCGGCATGTCCTCGGCGCGCGGCATGGCGTAATCCATGAACGAGCCGGTGACGAGCTGGCCGCTGCCTGAATCGTAGACCGTGTTCTCCATCAACGCTTGGCCGAGCCCGGCCGCAACGGACCCGTGCAGCTGGCCCTCGACGATCATATGGTCGAGGGCGCGGCCGCAATCGTCGACCGCGGTGTAGGTGGCAATCGTCATGCGGCCGGTATCGGGATCGATCTCGACTTCGGCAATGTGCACGCCGTTCGGATAAGTGAGCGGCGTTTCCGTGGTCGATTTGGTGTCGAGGTCCTCGGCGATCTCGCCGCGCTTTTTCATTTCCGTGGCTCGCGCGGCGACGTCGAACAAGGCGACCCTGCGGTCGGTGCCGACCACTTCGAAATTGCCGTTCTTATAGACGATGTCGGCTTCGCCGGTTTCCAGCATGGTAGCGGCGATCGGCTTGCCCTTTTGCAGGATGGTGTCCATCGCCTTGACGATGGAATGGCCGGCGGTCATCGCCGAGCGCGAGCCGACCGACGCATAGCCGGGCAGCTCGTTCGATGAATCGCCGTGGGCATGCGGGATTTTGTCCGCCGCAATGCCGAGTTTTTCCGCGATCACGCGCGGAAAAACCGTGGCGTGGCCCTGGCCGGTGTTTTGCACATTGAGCGTGAGCAGCAGCGTGCCGTTGCCGGGGAAGCTGAGCTTGGCGCTCTCCACCGGCGCGCCGCCGGAATGCTCAAGCAGGCAGCATATGCCAAAGCCGCGATACTTGCCGCGCTTCTGCGACTCACGGCGGCGCTTTTTGAAGCCGTCGTAGTCGGCCAGCGCCAGCGCCTTATCGAGGATCGGCTCGAAATCGCCCGAGTCGTAAGTGGTGCCGACCGCGGTCTTGTACGGCATCGCCGATTTTTTGATCAGGTTGCGCCGGCGCAATTTGGCCGGATCGATGCCGGTGACGCGCGCGGCCTCATCGACCACGCGCTCGAGGATGTAGCTCGCCTCGGGCCGGCCGGCGCCGCGATAGGGCGCGGTCGGGATGGTGTTGGTGAAGGCGCATTTCGCCGACACGTCCATGTATTTGATGTCGTACATGCCGGGCAGGCAGCGGGTGAAATTCTGCGTCGGGATATTGGCGCCGACCGGGCCCACATAGGCGCCGAGATTGCCGACATTGCGCACGCGGAGCGCCAGGAATTTTCCCTTATCGTCGAGCGCCAGTTCCGCCTCGGAATAAATGTCGCGTGCCTGGTTGTCGGACAAGAACGCTTCCGACCGCGTCGACATCCAATGGATCGGCCGGCCGAATTTCTTGGCTCCGACCAGCAGCGCGATGTTTTCCGGATACGGCCCGGTTTTCAGCCCGAAGGCGCCGCCGACGTCCTCGGTGAGCACGCGCACGCGTTCCTTCGGCAGGCTCATGATCGCCATGATCGGCTCGCGCATGGCGCCGGCGCCTTGCGAGCAGGTGCGCGTGAGGTAGCTGTCGGTCGCCGGATCGTAGCTCGCGGTGGCGCCGCGCGGCTCCATCGAATGCACCATCATGCGCTGGTTCATCTGGGCGACGCGGGCGACATGTTTGGCGGATGCGAAAATCTCGTCGACCTTTTTGGCATTGCCGTCGGGATCGGGATTCGGCCCCGGCCAGTCGACCGCGAGATTGCCGGGCGCCTGCGGCCAGATTTGCGGCGCGCCGTCGCGCAGCGCCTCGCGCGCGTCGGTGACCGGCGTCATTTCTTCGTATTCGACCGCGATCAGCTCGGCGGCGTCCTGCGCGGCGGCCGCGCTCTCCGCCACCACCATCGCCACCGGCTCGCCGATATGCATCACCCGCTCGCCGGCCAGTGCCGGCCGGTGCGGTAGGATCAAGGTCTTGCCGCCGCGCCCGGGCACCGGCGGATGGCGGCCGAGATTGCCGACGCCGTCCATGTCCTTCGCGGTCAGCACCCCGACCACGCCGGGCGCCATTAACGCGGCCGCAGTGTCGACGCTGACGATGCGGGCGAAGGCGTGCGGCGAGCGGACGAAATAGGCATAAGCCTGGTTCGGCAGCGGCGCGTCGGCGATGTAACGGCCGTGCCCGCGCACGAGAGGGTTGTCTTCGACGCGGACGTGCTTCGGCTCATGATGTTGGGTGGTGGCGTCCATAGTGAAGTCCCGAAATGCTCTTTGCGGAGGAGTAGCGGCCTCTTTATAGCCGAAACGGCCGGGAGCTAAAGGCCTCAATATCGCCCGTAGAATATCGTCTTGATGCAACCCTTCGCGATGTCCTGGCACAGCACCGCGTGATTGTCGGCATCCTTGACGCTGGTCGGCTTGTCGAGATCGGGATCGATCGTCTTCAGCGAGATAATGTTCACCGTGCCCTTCTCGCGCGACACCAGGATCGTCTGGCCCATAATCTGCCGCACCTTGAAGCCGACGAAATAGGCGACCGGGTAGTCGTCATGCTTGCAGCGCCATTCCATCGCGACGTTGTACTTCGCCTGCGGATCGGAAAAGCCTTGGAACAGGTGCAGATCGAAATCGCCGGAGCCCGACTGCTCTTCTTTGATGACGACCTGAGTGGAAAAGAAATCCGGCCCGCCGGCTTTCTGCTCGGCGATCAGCTCGTCGATGTCCGCTTTCTCGTAGCGGTTGGCTTTTTGGATTTCGGCGATGTGCGCGTCGAACGGGCCCATTGTCATGGTGCCGGTTGCGCAGAAGTGGATACCTTGCTGAGCGATCGCTGGCAGCGGGCAGAAGCTTAAAACGAACCCGGCAATCGCCACGAACATGCACCGCATTCTCTTCGGGACGTCCGATATTCGGTTTGGTGCAATCGTCACCGTCGGCTCACTAATGCCCAGATTCCAGCGCTGCGGTAATGTCGTCATCTTCCAGATAAGGATAATCGCGCAAGATTTCTTCCCGCGACGAGCCTCCCGCGAGCATATCGAGGATGTCTTTGACCCGGACACGCAGCCCTCGGATGCAGGGGCGCCCGCCGCAGGTTTCTGGATCGACAGTTATGCGGTCCAGCATGCTAGCCATGATTGACCTTTAGTCGTCATTGCCTGGCCGACCCGGCAATTGATGTGTCGGCAACTAAGCAGAGTTTAGCACAATCATGACGGCGGCGCCTCACCATGGATGCCCGGGTCAAGCCTGGGCATCACGGCTGAGAGGCGCGCGGCTACCTTGCGCCGCCGCGCCCGTTATGCGCAAAGAAGCCCGCCATCCGGGGAGAACCTATGACCAAAACCATCGACATTCACACGCATGTGCTGGCCGATGCCACCGTGAAACTCATGCAGAAGGAAATCCCGAGGCTTGGCCTGAAGATGGCGCCGTATGACGCCGACAACGCGGTCTGCGAGGTGGCCGGCGTGGCGTACCGGCCGTTTCCGCGCGGCGGCCATGACATCGAGCGGCGGTTCAAGGACATGGACGCGGCCGAGGTCGATGTGCACCTGCTTTCGGTCGCGCCGCAGACCTGGCTGTATGGCCAGGAGGCAGCGGTCGGCATCGCCGGCGCGACGATCCAGAACGACGAGATTGCGCGGCTGGTGAAGGAGCACCCTGAGCGCTTTTCCGGCATCGCCACTTTGCCAATGCAGGCGCCCGACAAGGCGGCGGACGAATTGCGCCGCGCCATGCGCAAGCTCGGCCTGCACGGCGCCATGATCGGCTCAAACATCGGCGGCAAGAATCTCGACGATCCGAGCTTTGAGCCGTTGTGGGCGGCGGCCGAAGAGCTCGATGCCTTCATGATGATCCATCCCGGCAATGTCGCCGGCGCCGACCGGCTGCGTTCGTATTATCTCGGCAACCTGATCGGCAATCCGCTCGACACCACCATCGCCGGCGCCTGTTTGATCTTCGGCGGCGTGCTGGAGCGGCATCCGAAGCTGAATTTCATCATGTCGCACGGCGGCGGCTTCATTCCGTACCAAGGCGGCCGCTGGGTGCACGGCTGGGAGGTGCGGCCGGAGCCGAAGGTGAACGTGAAACATTCGCCGGCGCCGTATCTCGACCGCTTCCTCTACGACACTATTTTGCACGCCAAGGCGCCGCTGGAATTTCTCATTTCATCGGTCGGCGCCAATCGGGTGTTCCTCGGCAGTGACTATCCTTACGACATGGGCACGGGGGAATGCGTGCGGCAGGTGCGTGCCGCGAACATCCCCGAGGCCGACCGCGACATTATCCTCGGCGGTCACGCGGCGAATATCTTGAGCAAGAAACGTCTGGGATGAATCGATGGCCGATGCCGGCATGATGCGCGTGCCCGCGCGGGCGATTACTTCGCTGCTCAAGGATTCGTTCGTCGCCGCCGGCTTGCCCGCGGCCGACGCGGCGCGCTGCGCCGAACTGATGACTGAAGCCGATCTCACCGGCGCCGAAGGCCACGGCATATTGCGGCTGCCGCAATATGTGCGCCGGCTCAAGGCGCGCGGCTTCAACGCGCATCCGAACATCACCGTGACGAAGTCGGCGCCGGCGACGGCTTTGGTCGATGGCGACAACGGCATGGGGCATCTCGTTATGACGCGCGCCGCCAACGAGGCGATCGCCATGGCGCGCGATACCGGTGTCGCCTGGGTCGGCGTGCGCCGCTCCAATCACGCCGGGCCGGCCGGGCTTTATGCGGAAATGCCGACCGCACACGGCATGATCGGGCTCTACGCTGCCGTCGCCAATGCCAATCACATGGCGGCCTGGGGCGGCGCCGATTTGTTGCTCGGCACCAATCCGCTGGCCATCGGCGTGCCGTCCGGCGCGGGCCCGCTGGTGCTCGACATGGCAACCTCGATCGTCGCCTACGGCACGGTGAAGAAATATGCGCTGCGCGGGCTCGCCATGCCGGAAGGCTGGTTCGTCAAGCCCGACACCGGTGAATCGATTACCGATCCGAACCGCTCCGGCGAAGGCATTTTGCTGCCGATGGGCGAATACAAGGGCGCCGGCCTGGCGCTGATGCTGGGCTTGCTCGGCGGTGTGCTCAACGGCGCCGCCTTCGGCCGCGACGTGGTCGATTTCAATGCCGACGACGCAAGCGAGACCAATACCGGGCATTTCATGGTGGCGATCGACATCGCGCGCTTTCTGCCGCTTGCGACCTTCACCGCCGAAGTCGATCGCCATGTGCGCGATTTCCGCGCCTCGAAGCGTCTGCCGGGCGTCGACGAAATCCGCTTGCCCGGCGACCGCCGCGCCCAATGCCGCGCGGAACGGCTGCGCGACGGCGTGCCGATCGCGCCGGCGCTGTTGGCGCAGCTCGACAAGCTCGCGGCGGAGCTGAAAATAAAAGCGCTGCGCGAGCGATAGAGCACGATGCTCCGTCCAGGCACTTTCTCGCTGACATTATTGCTGTCGTTCCTGACCGCGCTCGGCCCGCTGACCATGGACATGTACCTGCCGTCGCTGCCGGCGATCGGGCAGGCGCTCGATGCGTCGACGGTCCAGGTGCAATTGACCATTTCGAGTTACCTGATCGGCTTCGCCGCCGGGCAGATCGTCTATGGACCGGTGTCCGACCGCATCGGGCGGCGGCCGGTGATCCTGGCGGCGCTGGTGCTCTACGGCGTGGCGACCATCGTCTGCGCGCTGGCGCAATCGATCGGAATCCTGATCGCGGTCCGCTTCGTCCAGGCGCTTGGCGGCGCCGGCTGCATCGTGCTGGCGCGCGCCGCGGTGCGCGACCTTTATTCCGGCGTGCGCGCCGGGCGCGAATTGTCGCTGATGGGATCGATCACGGCGTTCGCGCCGATCGTCGCGCCGGCAATCGGCGGCGTGCTGCAAACCGCGTTCGGCTGGCGCGCCAGCTTCGTGCTGCTGGTGGTGTTTGCGCTGGTCGCCGGCTCGGCCGCGGCGCTGTTGCTGCCGGAGACGCTGCGCCAGCGCGCATCGGGGCCTTTTTCGTTGCGGGCCATGGGCGGGCTCTACCGCTCGGTGCTGGTGCATCGCGGCTTTCTTGCCAACGTCGGTATCCTGGTTACCACCTTCGTCGGCTTGTTTGCCTGGATCGCCGGCGCGCCGTTCGTGATGCAGGGCGTGTACGGCCTGACGCCGATCGTGTTCGGCATGACCTACGCGGCCGGTGCCGCCGGCTACATGGTTGGCGCCTATGCGGCGTCGCGTTTCGTCATGCGGCTCGGCCTCGACCGCACCATCGGCATCGGCGCGGTGGTGATGATGATCGGCGGCTTGGCCATGGCGGCGGCCGTCGCGCTCGGGCTCTCGCACGTCGGCTGGCTGGTCGGAACGATGACCATCTATCTCGCCGGCATGGGCCTTGTGCTGCCGCAGACCCAGGCCGGCGCGCTGACGCCGTTTCCCGATCGCGCCGGCACCGCGTCGTCGCTGTTGGGCTTCGCACAGCAAACATCCGCGGCCGTCGCCGCCGCCGCGATCGGACACTATCTCGGCCGCTCGGCGTGGCCGGTGGCCGGCACCATCGCGGTGATGGGGTGTCTGGCGCTCTTGATCTGGGCGCTGACGCGCCGGGTGCGCACGGCGCCGATGTTCAACGCTTGAATGCCGGCATCACGTCCTTGGCGAACCAGCGCAGCTGATCCTTGAACTCCTTGGGCGTAAGTCCTTCGGCCCAATGGATCATGAAATTCTCCAGCCCCGGATATTTCGCCTCGATCGATTTGATGCCGTCGATCACTTCGGCCGGCGGCCCGCAGAACCACGCCTTCTGCGCCACGCCGTCGGCCAATAGCGGCGTGCGCGACGGCGCGCCCGGCGTGCCCCAGGTGCGGCCCTGCTCGTCGGCATAGCGCACGAAGCCGAACGGCGCGAACCATTTGAAGCGCTCGTCGTGGGCGGGCTCGAGTTTCTTGATCGCCTCCTCGCGACTATTGGCGAGATAGACACCGGCGCCCCAGATCATGTCTTCGCCGAGCTTCTTGTTCTGGCCGTGTTTGGCGCAAGCCGCGTGATAGGCGCGCACCACGTCGTCGAGGATTTTCTCGCCGTTGAGCGTCACCATCGCTTTCAAGCCGTATTGCGCCATCATCTCGATGGTCTTGCCGCTGGCGATCGGCATCCAGATTTCTACCGGCAGATGTTTTGGCCGGGGCACCATGGTGATGTCCTTGAGCTTGTAGCCGCGATAGTCCACCGGCGGCGGCGCCTCGAAATATTTGCCTTTGAAGTGGAAGGATTGCTCGTTGAAACAGGTCAACAACAGTCGCAACTGCTCCTCGAAATATTCGCGGTTCTTATCGGCATCAAGAAGCGGCGCGCCGAACGACTCGACCTCGCGGCTGTGATAGCCGCGGCCCACGCCCATGATGACGCGGCCGTCGGTGACGATGTCGGCCATGGCATAGTCTTCCGCCATGCGGATCGGATGCCACATCGGCAGCACGTTGAAGGCGCAACCGAACTTCAGCCGCTTGGTCTGGGTGGCGAGCCATAGGCCGAGCTGGATGAGATTGGGGAAGACCTCGTAGCCCTCGCGCTGGAAATGATGCTCGGCGGTCCACAGCACGTCGAAGCCGAGCTCGTCCATGAGCTGGGCAACGTCGCGCGCGGTGAAGAAAGCTTCCGCCAGCCGGTCGTCGGAATAGCGCCGCTCGTTGGCAGGCGTGCCGTTCAAGCCCACATTGTCGAGCTCGATCTGGCCGACATAGAGGACGTGGAACTTCTTGATCATGTGTTCTTCCCTAAGCTTTTTATGGCGCGGACAATATCCGAGGCGTGCCGCCGCCGCCACGCCGTGATCAATACACCCTGCAACTGATCGGATGGCGGCCTTGATCGCTTGGATGCTGGATTGTTCGTGTTGATGATCTTGTCAAGGACGGCGCCATTAGCGCGGTTACGCGCGTCTTCGACGCGCTATGGCGCCGCCGCCTCCGGCGGTCTTCGATCCTTGACAAGATCATCAACACGAACAGAAACGCTGTCCAAGCGATCAAGGCCGCTTTCACGGCGCCATTATCGGCATGGCAGGGCGGTTTTGTCCTCGAGATCATACCCATGCCGCCCGGTAGCAGTACACCATGCGCCACGCGCGACTGCCTTGCAGGGATGCCGGAAAAGCGCCGATACTTCGACCCGCTGGGGGAATCGCTCGGGGGGAAGTCGCAGGCGTGGCAATCAGGTGGTGCCGTGGTGCTTAGGCGTCGCAGCAAGCGGTTGATGTGGTGCGTCCTTGCCGGCGCGCTTTGCACCGCCGCAATCGTGACGGCGCCGGTCGCGGCGCGGGCGCAGGGCTTTTTTGATTTCCTGTTCGGCGGCCCGCAGCGGCCGCCGCCGCCGCCGCCTAGCTATCCGCCGCCGCCGCCGGAAATCGGCCGCATCGCGCCTGCGCCGCTCGGACAGGAGCGCGTCAACGAGAATGCCGGCACCACCGGGCACGGCGTGGCGTTCTGCGTGCGGCTGTGCGACGGCCAGCACTTCCCGCTGGAGCGGATGGCCAATGCGACGCCGGCCGAGACCTGCAAGACGATCTGTCCGACCAGCGCCACCAAGGTCTATTTCGGCTCCGAGATCGAGGGCGCGGTGGCCGGCGACGGCGCGCGCTATTCCGACCTCAATACGGCGTTCCTCTATCGCAAGCACCTGGTCGCCAATTGCACTTGCAACGGCAAAGATCCGTTCGGGCTCGCCACCTTTGATGTGAAGACCGATCCCACTTTGCGGCCCGGCGATATCATCTCGACCAAGGACGGGCTGATGACGTTCAGCGGCCGCAGCGGCCAATCGGCGTTCACGCCGGTTGCGCCGTCGACGCTCGGCCCGCAGCTGAATTCCGTCTCGTCGCGGCAGAAGCCGACGTCGTCGCCGCCCGCCGACCAGCCGCCGCAGGAAGTCGAAGACGAGCCCGGCACCATCGTGCATCCACAGAATGGCCAGCCGGCAAGCCCGCCGCCGCAAAACGCAGCGCCCAATGTAGCCCCACGGGCGCCGGCCGGCCGCTAAGCGGCGGCATTTTGCTCGGGCGCCACACGCAGTAGTTGGTGTCGGGGCGCGGCCAATGCGTAAGGTCGCAGGCTGCGGGCATGTGTCGGCGGCAAGCGCGAAATCAGGCACCATGACCGGCAAGCAATTGTGCAATGCGAGAAATGCGGCTTTCGGCGGTTTACCGGTCGTTCAACTGCCAGTAGTAATATCGCCGGCTGTTCGGGGATCAAATTGTCAGCCTCGACGTGCTCGAGCCGGCATCTGCCGGCCGCCCCGCATTGGTTGGAACCGGCGCCATGGCTCTGAACCCATCGATGTCCGTGCTCCTGGTCGACGATTCCAAGCTGATGATCAACATCATCCGTGGCCTGTTGCAGCATCTCGGCATCAGCGACGTCGACGATGCCAATGACGGCGCTTCGGCGCTCGTCAAGATGCGGAGCAAACGCTACGGCCTGGTGATTTCCGATTGGAACATGACGCCGATGAGCGGCTATGAGCTGTTGCGCGAGCTGCGCAACGATCCGGCGCTCAAACGCACGCCGTTCATCATGGTGACGTCGGAATCGAAGACCGAAAACGTCATCGCGGCGAAGAAGGCGGGCGTCGATAATTACATCGTCAAGCCGTTCAACGCCCAGACGCTGAAAGCCAAGATCGAGACGGTTTTCGCCGCGCGCAGCGCGCCGCCGCCGGAGCGCTAGCAATCTTCAGGACGCCAAGAACTTTATGATGCCAAGAAATTTATGACGCCAAGTCGACCGCCATCGTGTCGGCGATAAAGCCGCGCAGCGCCACGGTGTCGAACGGCTTGCGCAGTATCTTCAGGTCCGCGGGCGCCGCCTGCGCGGCGTCGCTGTAGCCGGTCGTCAGCACCACCGGCAGATTGGGATAGCGCGAGCGGATTTCGCGGGCGAGGCCGACGCCGTCGATGGTTCCCGGCATGACGATGTCGCTAAATACGAGATCGACCCTGCTGCCTTCCGCCAGATATTTCAGCGCCGCGTCGGCGGAATCCCGATAGTCGGTGTCATAGCCGAGGCGCTCGAACAGCGACGACGTCACCTCCGCCACCTCGGCGCTGTCGTCGACAATGAGCACCGTCGGGCGCTGCGCACGCGGCGCGTCCATGGCGGGACTGTCCTTGGCGATGTCTTTCTCGGCGCAGGCCGGCAGATAGACGGTGATCGTCGTGCCTTGCCCGACCTTGCTGTCCGCATTGATCGTGCCGCCGGCCTGGTGGACGAAACCATAGACCTGCGACAGACCGAGCCCGGTTCCCTTGCCGACCTCCTTGGTGGTGAAGAACGGATCGAAAATTTTTGATAGCAGATGCGGCGGAATGCCGACGCCGGTGTCGCTGAACCGGATGGCGACGAGGTCGCCGCTCTCTGCATCGCCGCCCGATGTGTCGTCCGCCGCCACATTGCCGACGGTCAGGGTGAAGGTGCCGCCGTTCGGCATGGCGTCGCGGGCATTGACGGCGATATTGACGATCGCAAGCTCCAGTTCGGCGAGGTCGACCTTGACCGGGCGCACCGCCGGATCGATCGCCTCGGTGTAGACGATATTGCCGCGCAGCGAGCTTTCGATCATCGGCCGGATGTTCTTGATGCTGGCATTGAGGTCGACGATGGTGGGGCTGAGATGCTGGCGGCGGGAGAACGTCAGCAATTGCCGGGTCAGGCTTTCGCCGCGCTTGGCCGCCGTCTGGATCGCCTCGATGGCCCGCGGCAGCTTTGGGTCGAGCAGCCGTTCGAAGGTCTGGGCGTTGCCGCCGATGATCATCAGCAGATTGTTGAAGTCGTGGGCGATGCCGCCGGTCAGTTTGCCGATCGCCTCCATTTTTTGCGACATGGCGAGTTGCTCGCGCGCCTCGACCAGCTTCTCCTGGGCGTGGCGCCGCTCGGTGGCGTCGCGCAGCACATTGGCGAGGCCGAGCAGATTGCCGTCGTCGTCGTAGATCGCCCGGATGGTTCCGGTGACGAAGAACAGCGCGCCGCTCTTTTTGATGCGCCAGCCCTCGACTGCGTACTTGCCGTTCTTGACCGCCAGTTCGAGCACGCGGTTGGGCTCGCCCGAGCGTCGTTCGTCGGGCCGATAGAACACGCTGAAATGCTTGCCGATGATTTCGTCGGCGGTGTAGCCGATGATCTGCTGCGCGGTGGAGTTCCAGCTCGCCACCCGCCCCGACCGGTCGAGCAGGAAAACGGCGTGATCGACGACACCTTCGATCAGGATCTGAAAATGGCGCTTGGAGCGCTCGAAGGCGAGCTTGGTCTCGGCGACTTGCCGGCTCAATTGATCCTGCGCGGCCTGTAGGCGCGCCGCGGTTTGCTGGTGGGTGGCGACCGCGGCGGCCAGAGTAAGCGGCGGCAGCGTGGTGGCCAGGACCAGCGCAAAGAGCAGGACCGGCGATCCATTGAAGTCGAAGCTGGTCGCAAAGCCCCACGCCGCGATCGCGCAAAAAACCGGCGCTGCCGCCGCGGCGTCCCGCGGATTGCCGCGGAGGCTCGCCCACGAGAGCGGCAGCACGACCAGGAATGCGAGCAGGCTGCGGTACGGCAGCAGCGCATAGAAGTCGCTGTCCATGAGCGCGCTGCCGACTTGCGGGCCGAAGGCGGCGATGCCGATGGCGGCGGTGACGATGATGACGACGGCGGTTTCCAACGGGCTCCATCGCGACCATGCCCGCGACGGCTTGGTCGCCCAGAGCACGATGACCGGAGCGACGAGCAGCGTTCCGCTAAAATCCGCCAGCCAGCGTGCCGTCCATGTGGCGACCGGGCTCGCCAGATCGACATCGTTGGCGAGAACCAGGCCCACGGTGGCCATGGCGGCGCCGATCATCGCCATCGGTGCTAAGGCAATGGCGGCGAATTTTGCGACGCCGAGCGGCGTTGCGAAGGTCTCGCGGCCGTGCGACCAGCGATCGATCAGCCAGGCACCGGCCAGCGCCGCGATCGGCGTGCCGAGCGCGATGCAGGCCGCTTCCGACAGCGCGCCGTTGCCCACGACGGTGGAAAAAAACGCGCCCACCACAATCGCCGGCCAGATCCGATAGCCGCGTAACAGCATGAGCGCCAGCGCCAAGCCGGTCGGCGGCCACAGCGGCGTCGCGGTCGGATTGATCCAGGGAATCAGCAGCCCAGATACGGCAAGGCCGAAATAGGCCGCGGCGATGACGATCAGTTCGAGCGTGTAGGTCGCGGCCCTGACGACTCCGCGCAGAGTGATCGATCGAGCTTCGCCGGTTGCCGCGCTTGTCATGCGGAGAGCCTCGCCGTGATCGCCGCAAAAAAGACTCGATCTCGCTCGCGGCAGTATAACATCGTTCCGTTTCGGCTGAATAATTGGCCGAGCGCCCGCGGGAACGAAATCCTCAGCTGTAGCGATATTCCGCGCAAACGATGGCGACATTCGGTCAAGCGCAAGCCGTTCGCGGCGGCGCATCCACGATCTGCACAGCAATCTGGCCGTGACGGACGCCCCTCCCGGAGTCGTCGCCGGCCGAATCAACTGCCCTTATGCCCCCTTCCAGAGGGGTGGCGCGGGCAATACGATGCCGCGCCAACGAAAGCAGCAATGATGCAGACCCGGCGCACCATGAGCCGCGGCCACGGCAAGATGTGAGGCCGCCATGACCGTTCGCGCCGGTCGCGAATTCCTGGCGGTCCCGGGGCCGACGAATATTCCCGACGAGGTGCTGCAAGCGATGCACCGCCCGGCGGTCGAGATCTATTCCGAACCGCTGATTGCGCTGACCGACGGCCTGTTGCGCGATCTCGGCAAAGTGTTCGCTACCGAGACGCGTCCCTACATCTATATCGCCAACGGCCATGGCGCGTGGGAAGCGGCGCTGACCAACGTGTTGTCGCGAGGCGATAAAATTCTCGTCCTGGAAAGCGGCCAATTCGCCATGGCATGGGGCGATGCCGCGGCTCGGCTCGGCGTCGAGATCGAAGTTCTCGCGGGCGATTGGCGGCACGGGGTGCGGCCGTCCGATGTCGAAGCCCGCCTGCGCGCCAATCGGGGCGGTGCGATCAAGGCGATCCTCGCCGTGCAGATCGAGACCTCTACCAGCGTTGCCAACGATATCGCAGCAATTGGCGACGCCATTAAAGCCGCCCGGCACGACGCGCTCTATTTGGTCGACGTGGTCGCTTCGCTCGGCTGCGTGCCGTTTGCGATGGACGCCTGGGGCGTCGACGTTGCGGTTTCCGGTTCGCAGAAAGGCTTGATGTCGCCGCCGGGCTTGAGCTTTGTCGCCGCCGGCGAGCGCGCCCGCGAGGCCAACCGCAACGCCGGTTTACGTACGCCCTATTGGGATTGGACCGCGCGCGACGGCGAGTCGCATTATCAGAAATATTCCGGCACGCCGCCGGAGCAATTGTTATTCGCGCTGCGCAAAGCCCTCGACATGCTGTTCGCGGAAGGGCTCGACAACGTCTTCCTGCGCCACCGTCTGCTCGCCGAGGCGGTGCGCCGCGCCGTCGTGGTGTGGAAGCAAGGCAACGTCATCGATTTCAATGTCGCCGAACCCGCCGACCGCTCCGATGCGGTCACCACCGTGCTGATGAACGGTTACGATCCCAAACTGCTGCGCGCTTATTGCGACACCAAATGCGGCGTCGTCCTCGGACACGGGATCGGCAAATTGAGCGGCAAGGCGTTTCGCATCGCCCATATGGGCCACATCAATGCGCCCATGGTGCTCGGCACGCTCGGCGTCATCGAGCAAGCGCTCGGCGCGCTGCACATTCCGCACGGCAAGGGCGGCGTGCAGGCGGCGGTCGAATGGCTGAGCGAGAACGTGAAGCCGTAAAAGCGCGAAGAGGACTTTTCGGCCTGAGATGAAAGCGCCTCTCCCTATTGGGGAGAGGCGTAGTGAACGGTTAAGCCGCCAGCTTAAGGGCGTGCTTGCTCTCGATGGTCTGCCGGATCAGCCGGCGGGTGCGTTCGACGAAAGCGCGCTTGTCCGCGAGACAGCTTTCAAGCAGGACACCGACGCCAAAGTGCCCGGTCACATCAGCCATTGCGATCAGCGCCACGTACTCGGCGATGCGCAAATGCATCAGTTGGTTGGCCTTGACCAGGACGAAGAGGGCCTTGGCCGCCGGAGACTGGATCTCAGCAATCTCGCGCCGGAAATCCTCGATGAAGACGTCATGAAGACGTCCGCTGAGCGCGACCGGCTTCTCGCCAATGAGCTTGAAGCAGCGGTCAAGCGAACTGAGTATTTTATCCTGCAGGAAGACGCGCGATTCCAGCGCTTCCTTGATATTGGGATCCTGCACGACGCCGCTCAGCTCCTGATAGATCTTCGTCATATGTTCGGTTCGCTGTCGGACGTCGCTCAGCATCTTGACGTATAGTTCTTTGGAATTATTGATGGTCATGAGTTATTCCCTTGTGTGCTTCCCATCGGGCCGCGCGGCGCAATGACTGAGAGTCTGTCTGTAGAATAAATGCGCGGAACATGGGTTGCGGTTATTTCATTGCGCTATTGGGATGGATTTTTGCGCTATTGGGATGGATTTTTGCAGCAGACCAGATTACGGTGACGCTGAGGCGAGCATCGGCACATCGAGACTGCAGCCGTAAAGGCGCTGGGGAACGCTCGCCGCAAGCCGGACGCGAGCGTGCTGAATCGAGTGCTTCAAAGGCACCCGCGCTAAATGGCGATATATTTTGATTGCTTGCCTGCCGAAGGCTTCAACGCGGCCGATCGACTGACGCAGACTTCGCCAGTCGCCTTATCATAAGCAGCGCTCGGCAAGACTCCAGCTTGCCTACTCCTCGACTTGGCTATGCCGGCGTCGAGCGCAATGGGCGATTGAAGATTTAATTGGGCTAATGCCTGTCGAAGTTCCCGAAGAAGGTAAAATGCACCTGGTGCACGTTTGCGTGACCCTCCGATGGCATATGGTGCGTAGCAACATAGTTAGAAGTCACGTCCGGAATGGCCGTTATCGCGAGTTCCCCTGGTGCGGCCGTACCGTAATGGAGGCGCCGGCTTTCCCTGCCCCCGACAAGCACTCAGAGCCGGGGCTTTTTTGTTTGTCTTGATCCGCGAGGCGCAAACGACGCCGTCCGGCTCAAGACAACGCGTCGGCGACGACTTGGCGGTGTTCCACCTTGTTCCACCTTTCAGCGTGAACGAAGGCTCCGAAATATGTCACTCGTCTTTACGCTGGCGTCGCGAAATCTCCTCCAAGATCGGCTTCGCTTTACCGCCTCGCTGATGGGCATCGTTTTTTCGGTGGTGCTGGTGATGGTGCAGATGGGCCTTTACTTCGGCTTCAGCGGCATGATCACAACGATGATCGATCACACCTCGACCGATCTCTGGATTATTTCCAGCGGAACCAAATACTTCGAGGATCTCTCGCTTCTCAGCACCGGATTGAAGGATCGCCTGCTGGCGATCGACGGCGTGTCCGCAGTCGTTCCGGGCGTGGTCGGATTTTCCGCCTGGAGCCTGCCGGGCGGGGCCATGAGTTCGGTGATCGTCGTCGGAACTGACATCACTGCCGGCGGAGTGTCGCCTTGGAATGTCGTTGAAGGAACGGCGCAGAGTTTGACTGTTCCGGGAACAGTGGTGATCGACCGGTCCCAATACGGTCAGCTCGGCGTGTCTGGCGTTGGCGCAACCGCTCTTATCCGCATGCAACCCGTAACGGTCGGTGCGGTCACGGACGGCATTCGCTCTTTCACGACGGCACCCTATGTATTCACCGATCTCAACGGAGCTCGGGCCTATACCGGATTGCCGGCGAGCTTTGCCAGTCATTTCCTGGTTCGGCTGAAGCCGCAAGCCAATGTCGAACAGACCCGTCAGAATATTCTTTCGAGCATTTCCGGCATTCAGGCACTCACTCCGGATCAGTTCAGAGAACAAAGTCGGTCGTTCTGGCTGTTCCGGACCGGCGCCGGCGCGGCGCTCGTTGCCGGCGCGCTGCTCGGGATTATTGTCGGCACCGTCATCGTTGCGCAGACACTCTATTCCAGCACCAAAGAGCATCTTTACGAGTTCGCCACGTTGCGCGCGATGGGCGCCTCCGACAGCTATATCTACCAGGTCATTATCTGTCAGGCGCTGCTCAACGCCATCATCGGATTTGCCATTGCGGCGCTGATCGGATTCGCGATCGTGCATTACACCGCGAAAAGCGCACTGCAGGTCGTGATCTCGCCGAGTTTGATCATCGAACTGTTCATTCTCACGATCCTCATGTGCATCGTCTCGGCGATTGCCGCGATTTTTCGCGTCGTTCGCGTCGATCCTGCGATTGTGCTGACCCGATGACCGAGCCCGTCATCGAGGCTGCGAACGTCAGCCGGAGTTATGGCAGCGGACCGGCATGGGTGCAGGCGCTGAAGGACGTCAATCTGACGCTCAGCGGCGGCGAACTCACGGTGCTGATGGGACCGTCGGGCAGCGGCAAGACCACGCTATTGTCGATTCTTGGCTGCATGCTTGCGCCTACCGGTGGGACTGTCCGGGTATGCGGCACCTCGACCAGTGGGGTACGGCCGGCGGAGCTCGCAAAAATCCGGCGGCAGCATATCGGCTTCGTGTTCCAATCCTATCACCTGTTCTCCACCCTGACGGTCGCCGAGAATGTTCTTTTGGCCCTCGACGTGCGCGGCGAGCGCGGGGCCGAAGCGATGGCGAAAACCAAAGAGATACTGGCCAGCGTTGGCTTAACATCCAAAATGTCGTCGTTCCCGCGCCAGCTCAGCGGCGGCGAGCAACAGCGGGTCGCGATCGCGCGAGCCGTCGTAGCGGAACCTTCGGCCATTCTCGCCGACGAGCCAACTGCCGCGCTGGACTCGGTGAACGGGCACGCCACCATGACGATCCTCTCTGCGATCGCCAAAGAGCGAGATCGCGCCGTGCTGGTGGTGACTCATGATCCGCGGCTGTTCGAATTCGCCGACAGGATCGTGCACATCCAGGATGGCTCGCTTACGCCTGAACAGTAGTGCCTGCTTTAATAAGGGCCTCTTTAACAAGGGCAATGCGCTCCGAGTGGTCAAAACTGCTCAGACCGCCTTTCCCATCCGAGACACCCTGCAAGCGAGGGGTCGCCCGGCCGCATATTTGAATTCACGATCTGGCCCTCGCTCATTCCTCCATCTTGATACCGGCGGCCTTGACCAATTGGCCCCACTTTTCGCTGTCGCTGCGAATGAGCGCCTCGAAGCGATCGGGCCCCAGCGCCATTACGGTGAGTTGCTGATCGGCGAATTGCTTGGCGATCGATTCATCATGCATGACGGCAAGCGTTGCCGCGGTGAGACGGTCGACGATGGCGCGCGGCGTGCCGGCCGGCGCGATCAGCCCGACCCAGGGCGCCATCTCGAAGCCGGGCACGGTTTCGGCCACCGCCGGCCAGTCGGGAAATTCCGGCATCCGCTTGGGCTCGGCGACGGCGAGCGCCTTGGCCAGCGCGATCAACTCGGCAATGCTATTCGCCGGCAGTGACGGATTGGCCGCGAGCATGCCCGGCAGCCGCACCGCCGACGCCACCGGTACGAAATCCTTCAGCGGATCGTAGGACAGATCCTTGTACAGCCACGGATTGACCGTCAGCGGCGTGTCCGACGTGAAGCCGAGCGTGTAGCCGTCGGGGTCGGATTGCTTGAGCGCCTGCAAGCCCACGGCGCCGTTGGCGCCGCCGCGGTTCTCGACGAAGATCGGCTGGTTCAACAGCTTCGACAAATGATCCGCCACCATCCGCGCGACGAAATCGGTCCCGCCGCCAGCGGGAAACGGCACGATCATCCGGATCGGTTTTTGCGGCCAGTTCTGCGCCGACGCTGGAGCGAAGGCGAAACACATCAGGCCGAGCGCTGCCAAAAATGTCGCCCAAATCTTTTTCATCGGCGCTTCCCCTGTTTTGGCCGAGTTGCTTTCTTTTGTGGCCAAACGAACCGGCAGTCTGAATGAGATTAAATCGGGCTGGCCCAGAAAGCGGCCTTGATCGCTTGGACAGCACTCTGTTCGCGCTGACGATCTTGTCAAGGACGGCGCGAAGCGCCGCCGCCTCTGGCGGTCTTCGATCCTTGACAAGATCGTCAGCGCGAACAACTGGCAGCCAAGCGATCAAGGCCGCCCCTCGATCACTCTGACATCTACCTTGGACAACGCCTCGACAAGCCATCGCGCGGAGAGAATAATGGCGCAAAACCGCACTCGAAAAGCACACCTGGAGGAGCCGCCGTGACCACGCAATCGCTCAATCCCGAATCGATGGAAAAACGCGTCGCCCGCTTCAACAAGCTGCAAACCTATCAGCAGCAGAATTTCGCCACCCACGGCATTCCGGCCGGCGCTGTGGAAAAAATAACGGCGCGCAAAGTCTATCCGGTTATGGCGCCGGCCGATTATCAGGGCCGCAGCGCTGGCGCGCCGGTCAAGGGCCCGCGCGGCCTCATCGTCAGCATCGCCGAGTGCGAGCCGGGCAACGGCCCCGGCCTGCATCGTCACCTCAACACGGTCGAGAACTTCATGTGCCTTGCCGGCCGCTTCGAGATCGCCTGGGGCGATCAGGGCGAACACAAGCTCGTGCTCGATCCGCTCGACATGATCTCGGTGCCCCGCGGCGAGAACAGGAGTTTTCGCAACGTCTCCAGCGTGACGGGGCGCCTGTTGGTCATGATCGTGCCGGAAACCGACGAACAGGCCGATCCGATTTCGTATGCGCCAAGCCTCGCCAAGGAAATCGAGGACGAATACGGCAAGTCGGCGCTGGAAGGTCTGCAGAAGGTCGGCTTCAAGTTCGAGGAACCGACGACGGCATAACACGTCTTGATTGGACCATCGCAGGCGCAAACAAAAAGCCAAAAGACCTGTACAATCGCGCGCGATTGGATGGAGGTCGTCATGCTCGCGCGCCGTTCCGGAAAATTCGCGTTTCAAGCCGCGTCACGCCGCCTTCTGGCGGGCGTGGCCATTGCAGCCGTCGCGATTTTTGTTGCGCCTTGCGCGCAGGCGCAGCAGCCGCCGGCGCCAGCCGAGGCGCGCGTGATCGTCATCGGCGAGGGCAGCGTCCATGTCGCGCCCGACTATGCCCAGATCAGGGGCGGCGTCACCACCAAGGGCAAGACCGTCAAGGAAGCGACCGACGCCAACTCGAAGGTGATGGCCGCGATCACCGCGGCGCTGCTGAGCGCCGGGATTGCGCAAAGCGATATCCAGACCGCGCAATTCTCGATCCAGCCGGTCTACGCGCCGCCGCAGCCGCAGACGGAGCCGAAGCTTGTCGGCTACAGCGTCTCCAACCAAATCACCGTGACGGTGCGCGCGCTCGGCAAGGTCTCCGACACTCTCGATCGCATGGTCGACGCCGGCGCGACCGACGTCGGCAACGTCTCGTTCCTGCATTCCGATCCCGCCAAAGCGCTCGATCAGGCCCGTGAGGCCGCGGTCGCCGATGCGCGACGCAAGGCCGAGCTTTACGCGCGCATTGCGGGCTTCACGCTCGGGCGCGTGGCTTGGCTCACCGAGGATACCGGAATGATGCCGCCCGTTGCCACGCCAATGTTCCGCGCCCAGGCGAGCATGGCCGCGCCGGTGCCGATCTCAGCCGGTGAAGATACGCTGCGGGTGCAGATCACGGTCGGCTACGACATCGCCAACTGATCGGCAGGCCGCTTAAACCTTGACCTTCTCGTCCTCCACGACGCGGCCGACTGCCGGCCGCTTGAGCATGCGGTCCTTGTGCGCGGTGTAGTTCTTGAGCTCGCCCATCGGCAGCTCGCGGCGCACGCCCCAGGTGTAGAAGACGAAAGCGTACGGATCGAGCACGGAATATTTATCGGACAGCCATTCGCGCCCGGCCAACATGCCGTCGATCTGCTTCAGATAGCCGTGGAAGGTTTTTAGGCCCGCTTCTTTGATGCCCGGAAACGCGGTGGTGTCGGCGGTGTAGCGTTCGGGCCGGCCGACATGGGCGTGTGCCGGATGCACGCTGGCGGCGAAGAAGCCGATCGTGGACAGCGCCTTGGCTTCGGCCAGCGGGTCCTTCGGCCACAGGTCGAAGCGCTTGCCGAGATAGGGCAGGATCGCGGTGTTCTCCGCCAGCGGCTCGCCGTTGTCCAGCCGCAGCACCGGCACGCGGCCTTGCGGATTGATCTTCAGATAGGCTTCGGTGCGCTGCTCGCCGCCGGCGAGGTCGACTTTCTTCGGCTCGTACTTTTCGCCGCTCTCCTCGAGCACGATATGCGACGCCATCGAGCAGGCGCCCGGCGCGTAATAAAGCATCAGCATTGCGGAATTCTCCTGAAATTGACGTTCAGACGTTGCGGTCGAGCAGCTCGATCGACACGCCTTCCGGCGCGCGGATGAAGCAGACGCGCACGCCGGGGCGCACCGTGGTCGGCTCGCGGGTGAACTCGACGCCCTTGGCCTTGAGGTCGGCGGCGATGGCGTCGATGCCGCTCACCGAAAGCCCGAAATGATCGAGGCCGCGATACGGCGTCGTCGGCGCCGCGTTGACACCGTCGCCGGTTTCGACCGGGGCGATGAAGATATTGGCACCGCCGAGTTTGAGATCGATGCGCGGCTTGCCCTGCTGCATGGTGCGGACCACCTCGGCGCCGAGCTTCTGCTCGAACCATTGCGCCATCGCCTCGGGATTGGTGGTGCGCAGGTGGATATGATCCCAGGTGTATTTCGCCATGGCGCGTGTTCTCCCTGTTACTCGTTTTGCTTACTCGTCCTAGACGTTACGACATGTCGTCATGTCGTGTCATCGGGCTTTTTGCCTGGGCGCTGAGATGGAGCAAGGCCGACCCCCGATCAGTTCAGGTGTCTTGATCACACGCTGTGGCATGCGCCTGGCCGAACGACTACCATTGCCGCCAAGCGCGCTGGCAATCGATTGTGGGGGAGGATTCTTTGAACAACATTTCGAGCGGCGCTTACGCCGACCTGCGCGGCGTGAAATTATGGTTCACCGATACCGGCGGCGCGGGCGTGCCGATCGTTCTTCTCCATCCGAACACCGGCACCGTCGAAATCTGGCAGCCGCAGATTGCCGCCTTTGCCGCGGCCGGCTACCGCGTCATCGCCTTCGATCGCAAGGGCTGGGGCAAGAGCGTGGCCGATCCGGCATCCGGCGCGCAGCCCGGCAGCATCGCCGGCGATCTCGATGCGCTCGCCGATCATCTCAAGCTCGAAAAATTCCACCTGCTCGGCATTGCCGGCGGCGGCTTCATTGCGCTCGATTACGCGGCGTGGCGCCCGGAAAAAATCCGCAGCCTGACCGTCGGCGCTTCGACGGGAAGCTTCGAGGACAAGGAGATCGCCGATTTCATCGCTCGCATCGCCATCCCCGAGATCAGGAAACAGTCGGCGCATTACCGCGAAATCGGGGCGTCCTATCGCGGCGCCAACCCAGAGGGCACCAGGCGCTGGATCGAGATCGACGAGCACGCGCGCCAGCCGGGCTCAGGCTTTCAGCCGCAGCTGCGCACGCCGAACACGCTTGCCAAGATCTCCACCATCACCGCCCCGACGCTGGTGATCGCCGCGGACGCCGATCTCTTGGCGCCGCCGGCCTTGATGCGCATCTGGGCCGCACACTTGCGCCATCACGAATGGGCCGTGATCCACGATGCCGGCCATGCCATGGCCTGGGAGCAGCCCGGCGGCTTCAACGACAAGGTTCTGGATTTTTTGCGGCGGCACTGAACCACGCGGGGTCGGCACGGCTACATCAGAAACACCCCTTTTCCGGATGTCTGGCGGTCGAAGAGTTTGTAGGCCTCGTCGGCCTGCGCAAGCTGCCAGCGATCGGTAAACAGGTGCTCGACGTCGATCCTGTTGTCGGCGACGAAGCGCGCGCAGTCGGCCTGGATAGTCGTCGAGAATGTCCACGAGCCGATGATGGTGAGCTGCTTGCGCAGCATCTGCGGGCTGACGTCGATCGTCACGTCGCCGCCTTCGCCGACGAAACAGACGACGCCCCACGGCCGCGCGCCGCGCACCGCGATCAGGCGTCCATCCGCCGTGCCCGACGTGTCGAGCGTGCGGTCGGCGC
>JBEKKM010000045.1:0-28429 GCA_050010715.1 Xanthobacteraceae bacterium
GCTGCAATTTTTGATGTTATCGAGCGTTCACGAAATGTCATTATGCACAGCGGAGTCCTGGACAAAGAAGACATACAGCGCGTCGGAGTTAATATTCGCGACTGGGTTAAGCAGGTGGGCGTTTAGGGATTTCGCTGTGCAATGCCCCACGGCTTTTCGTCGCCTGGGGAAAACAGGAATTCAATTCCAGCGTCTTCGAGAGCGCGCCGGATGGCAGCGAGGTTGTTAGCGATTGGCACCCGCCGACCAGCCTCAAATTCGCGCAGCGTACTGTTGGACACCTGAGCCTTGGCCGCCAACTCGTCCTGCGACCAATTCAGCCACGCACGCGCTGCCCTGCATTGCTCTGGTGACATTCGCGAAATCTAGTAAGACATTGAAATCCCGTCAAAATTAGTGAAAAAGGATAAGGATACGTATAAACGTGTTGGTTATCTATTTTCGTTCTAGCGAGCGAAATCTTCTTATGATATCAATACTGAAAGGTTCGATTGAGCCGAGAGCGCCATGGGTCCTCAGAAGCGCAAGCCGTATGAGCGCAAACAGCTGATCGTCATCATGCGCCCGCTCGATCCATCAGACCCGCGAAGCCTGGACCATCCGTGCCACCAAGAAAAGTGGCTGGAACTAGCGCGTTCGATAGGCCGCGCACTTGCGAAAAAGGAATTGGACCGCCTTTACGGTCCAGACGGATTGCCCTACCTAAATCGGTCGGATCAGCCAAACCTACCCTCACTCTTAGAAAGATCGACCTCGCGTACGTGAAGATTTGCATCAAGACCAACTATGCGTCGCGGGTTGATTGTTCCCGCGCCTAGGCCGCCTCCCAACGGCCCATTGCCACAACGCCATGTAGCGATTGAGTCAACCGTGATTTCACCGGCATCGTCTATCACGCCAGCTATCTGCGCTTCATGGAGCGCGGGCGCACCAACTATCTGCGCATGATCGGCGCCGACCACCGCGCGCTGTTCGAGGAGACCGCCAAGGAAGCGCCGGGCTTTGCCTTCGTGGTGCGCTCGATGAATATCGAGTTTTTGAAACCGGCGCGCATGGACGACGTGCTCGAAGTGCTCACCGAGCCGCACGACGTGAAGGGCGCCTCCGCCATGGTGCGCCAGAGAGTCATGCGCGGCGACGAGCTTCTGGTCGAGGCCCATGTCCGCGTCGCCTTCATCTCGGGCGGCCGGGCGCGGCCGATCCCAAAACCGCTGCGCATCGCCATGAAGGCCGACCAGGACGCGTCGCAGAGCTGACTTTATTTTCTGCGCACAAATCGGGTGGCCGGAGCCGCATCGTGTCTTATATTGGTTTCGTCATGAGCGAACGTGTTATGAAAGATCTTGGCTTTGTCTTATTCGAAACGGCGATCGGTCACTGCGGCATCGTTTGGAGCGAGCGCGGCGTCGCCGGCGTGCAACTTCCGGAGCGGAGCGAAGATGCGACCCGCAATCGGATTCGCCGCCGCTTTACTACGGCGCGCGAAGCCGTGCCGCCCGACGTCGTGCAGCGCGCCATCGATGACATTGCCGCGCTGCTCGGCGGCGAGCCGCGCGATCTCACCCATGTGGCGATCGACACCGATGGCGTGGCCGACTTCAACCGCCGCGTCTACGCCATCGCCCGCACGATCCTGCCAGGCGCGACGCTGTCATACGGCGAAATCGCCGAGCGACTGGGCGATCGAAATCTGGCGCGCGACGTTGGTCAGGCGCTCGGACAAAATCCGTTTCCCGTCATCGTGCCCTGTCATCGCGTGCTGGCGGCCGGCGGCAAGAGCGGCGGCTTCTCCGCACCGGGCGGCGTTGCGACAAAACTTCGCCTGCTGACCATCGAAGGCGCGCAGCCGGGCGGCCCGACCCTGTTCGATGGGCTGCCGCTCAGTGCGCCGCGCCGCCGCGCATGAGCCAAGCGCCTATAGTGACGCGCTACTCTACGGCGGGCAAAGCGGTCGGTGCCGGACGCCAAGCCTGAGCCAGCTGGCCGGCATAGGCGTCCTGCCATCCGCTGCCGTCGTCGCTCATGAAGTAGCCGCCGCGCGCGTCGCGGAAGACCTCGACGTTTTCGACACCCGGCGGCGGCACGCCGTTGTCGCGCAGCGCGCGAGCCGCCAACAGCAGGCGGCGGCGCGTGCGCGCGACCATTTGATCCGATGGGGCGAGATGCTCGAGGCTGTGATCCAAGATCGCGCCCATGCTCTCGGTGACGGCTTGATCCTGCAAATGGATGCTGTCGATGCCGCTATAGATCACGTTGTCGTGCTGCGCGGCGCGGTCGATGTGCCAATCGTTGCTGGCATTTGCGGCAAGTCGCCAGCGGCCAAGCCAGTCGGTCGTGTTGGGCAGAAAATCGTTGCCGCGCCCCATGCCGCCGACCGGCGTTCCATCCTTGAACGCCGGCGCCTCTTGCGTCATCGCCGATACGCCGCGCTTCCACCACAGCACGCAGTACATGGTGTGCTCATCATCGAGCGGCACCCAGCCGCGCAGCTGCACGTGACTGCCGAACTCTCCATTCGGCACCTGGGTCCAGAACGGAAACAGGAAGTTGCCGAAGCGCCATGACATGCGGCTGGGTCCGGCGACGCGGTAGCCCGCATAGGTCGTGCCCCAGGCCGTATCGGCAACGTGATATTCCGGCGCGCGGATCGCGACCGTGTGGTGGATTGGATCGTGCTCGCCGAGCTCATCAGGATCGACGTGGCCGGCATGCAGGAAGCCGAAATGCGAGGTGTCGATGTCGCCCTCCAGCGCCTGCAGGTAGTTGCAGTGGCGTTGGATGAAGCTCACCCCCACTTCATGCTCCGGAACGTCGAGAATCTCGAGCGCCGGCAGCGGCGGCGCATTGGCGTGCGACCCCATATAGACCCAAATCACGCCGCCGCGCTCGACCGCCCGGTACGCTTTCGCCTTGACCTTGTGTTTGAAGTCCTGATGCGGCGGCACGTTCGGCATATCGAGGCAGGCGCCCGCAACGTCGAATTTCCAGCCGTGATAGACGCAGCGAATGCCGCCCTCCTCGTTGCGGCCGAGGAACAGCGACGCGCAGCGATGCGGGCAACGATGATCCATCACGCCGACCCGGCCTGCGCTGTCGCGAAATGCGATCAGCTTCTCGCCGAGCAACATCAGGCGAAGCGGCGCGCCGTCGCGCGCAAGCTCCGAGGACATCAGTGCGGGAATCCAGTATTCCCGCATCAATTGTCCCATGACAGTGCCGGGACCGACCCGTGTCAGCTCAACGCTATCGATCGCCGTTGTCATTGCGTTCTCCTGGGCGTCCGCGCCGGCGCGCCTCCAACGTGCGGCAACTATTATATCAGGCTTTGTAGGGGGCGAACCGCATCGCTCATCGGCTCGATTTACAGTTGCACCTCCTAAATCCACTCCTCATGCTCTTCGACGCGCGTCGGGAACATGTTGACGTATTGCACCATGCGCGGCCGGCTGCCGCGGTTGGGGCTGGCGCCGTGGGGCAGCGCCTGATGCCAGATGACGAGATCGCCGGCGTGGCCGCCGATGGCACGTGGGGCCAGAGCGTAGAGATCTTGCTGCCGCGGGTCGGCGCCGTGCGGCAAGGCTTTCAACCAGGCTTCGCCCCAGCGCTGGAATCCCGGCACCAAGGTGAAGGCACCCTGCTCGGGCGGTGTGTCCGTGAGATAAAGGATGCCGCCGGTGCCGAGCGGGAATGGCGTCTTGACGCTGACATCCCAGTGCAGGCGCGGGCCAGGGAAAATAAAACCCTCCCGCTCCGGCGCATTGAAGCCGACGCGATCGGTGGTCACCCACAGATCCGCCGTGCCCCAGAGCTGGGCGAAGGCCTTATGGATGCGCGGCGAGCGGCGCACCGACTCGAAAGCGGGGTGCTGGAAATATTGCACCATAATGCCGTGATCGTTCGGGAGATACCACGTCTCCGGATCGTTCGGGTCGGCGTCGAGATGCCGCCACAGCGCGAGCGCTGCCGCCTCGCGCGTCGCCGGCGTCACGGCGTCGTGGAGCACGACATAGCCGTGCTCCTGCCAGCAGGCGAGATCGGCGGCGTCCAGAACCGGCGCGCTCGCCTCCACCGCCGCGATCCAGCGCGCGGTCTCCTGCGGGACGGCGTCGCCCGCGACCGCGGCATTGATGCGCGCGACCTGTTGCGGCGCGATGCCGCCGGTGGTGGCGACGATCCAGCGCTCGAACTCGTCGAAACTCGGCGCCTCTTGGCCGAGAAAGCTGGCGGTCTGTTCGAGGCCGAGCCCGCTGGCGTGGATGACGAGATGGTCGAGATGGCGGTCGTGGAGCGTCGTCGGCCAGTTGCGGCCTGCCCGCGCCACCATGTTGCGCGACCACAGCCGCTTGAGCTGATAGATGCCGAGCGCGCCGGTCTCGGTCGCCGGCGCCAAGCTCGGCGCAAGCGGAACATCCACTAGCGTCATAGGATCAACGTCAAGATGTTGCTGTTTAAGTTAAACGCGGCGCGTGCTTGGCCGTCAACCGGCTCAAGCGGGGCGATTTGGCGTGAGGTCGACGACTCGACAGCGCTAATGTAAGAGCTATTTACATGAGCTGGTCGAAACACGACAGGCATGGGCCGCGCGGCTATCACCACGGCAATTTGCGCGAAGCGCTCATGCGGGCCGCGCTCGAACTGATCGCGCAAAAGGGCGCTGCCGGCTTTACCTTCGCCGATGCCGCGCGCTGGGCTGGCGTCAGCCCGGCCGCGCCATATCGCCACTTCCGCGACCGCGATGATCTGTTGGCCAATATCGCTCTGCGCGGCTTCGAGCAATTCGAGGCCGTGTTGGCGCGAGCCTTCGACGATGGCCGTCCCGATGCTTTCACCGCGCTCGACCGCCTGGGCAAAGCCTATCTCGGCTTCGCGCGGTCTGAGCCCGCCTATTACTCGGCGATGTTCGAAGCCGGCATTGCGCCCGATACGATCCCGGAGCTGCGAGCGGCCGGCGATCGCGCCTTCGCCGTGTTGCGCGGCGCTGCCGAAAAAATCTGCGCCCAGATTCCGCCGAAGGAGCGGCCGCCGGTGCTCATGCTGGCGCTGCATATTTGGTCGATGTCGCACGGCATCGCGTCGCTGTTCGGACGCGGCGATGCGGCGCGGCGGGCCTTGCCGATGTCGCCGGAAGAATTGCTGGAAGCCGGCGTGCTGGTCTATTTGCGCGGCCTCGGCGCGACGCCAAAAGCCGGCGACAGCAACCCCTAAACTCCTGTTGGGCCTTCAAGAAACGACCTGCGGCCGGCCTTTATGCGATCCGACGCGGGCCCATCTTGACAGGGCACATAGCCGAATGTAAATGTTATTTACATTCACACGGGAGCTTTGCCATGCCCATTGCGCTGATGTTCCTCGGCTGTTGGCTGTGGTGGCCGCTCGGGCTTGCCATCCTCGCACTGTTCTTCCTCGGCCACTGGATGTTGTGGCCACTCGGCCTGCTGGTGCTGGCCTTCATTATCGGGAGTGGACGAGTGGGTTGCTGGAACCATCACGGCATGAGCCGCTGGGAAAACAAGATGCAGCACATGCAGGAGAAAATGGATCGCGTACGCGCCAAGGTGGACGGCGTACGTGGCGGAGATTGGTGGGGGACGCCGCCGTCGAGCGGCAACCGGGCGTTCGACGATTATCGCGCCGAGACGCTCAAGCGCCTCGAGGAAGAGCAGCGCGAATTCCGCGGTTTCCTCGACCGGTTGCGCTTTGCCAAGGATAAAACCGAGTTCGATCAGTTCATGGCTGAGCGACGCAACCGCGGCCCCGAAGCCGGTCCCCAGCCACAAGGCCCGCAGCCGCAAGTTTAAGCCGCCGCAATATCGGAACTACCGGCCGCCCGCCGCCGCGGGCGGCCGATGTCATTTGGCGGCGCGCCGCCGGACTGGACGTTGGCGTCTTAACCCCCCATTAAGCACAGTCGGGCTTCGTTAGGCCGGAACGACCGGTGTTGCGCCCTAGTTTGGACAAGTTTCGCGATGAATTCGGTCTGGCCGGTGGCGGGTCCGGCGCGGGTCCTAGCGAAATTTCGGCTTTTGGTCGGTGCGCGCGAAGCGGCTGCCTTATGCCCTTTGGTCCCGGCGGGAGCGCGCCATACCGGTCATGGTGCCGGGTCTTGGCTGTTGGCCGGCCGGACCGCTGAAAGGGACGCCCATGAATCCTGGCGACATCGCGCAGTCCGTCGCACCGTTGACGTCGTCGAACCTGTCGCTGTTCCACCTGTTCTGGCACGCCCATTGGATCGTCGAGTCGGTCATGGTCGGGCTGTTGGTGTGCTCGGTCTGGGTCTGGGCCATCGCCATCGACAAGACCATGCTGTTTTCACGCATTCGCAAGGCCGGTGACCATTTCGAGCAGGCCTTTTGGTCCGGCCAATCCCTTGAAGAGCTTTATAAATCGCTCTCGGCCAAGCCCGAGCATTCGACTGGCGTGCTGTTCGTCGCCGCCATGCGCGAATGGAAGCGCAGCTTCGAAGGCCACGCCCGCTCCTTCGCCGGCCTACAGATGCGCATCGAGAAAGTGATGGCCGTCGCCACCGCCCGCGAGATCGAGCACATGGAGCGGCGCCTTCTGGTGCTGGCGACGGTCGGCTCGGCCGGCCCCTTCATCGGGCTATTCGGCACCGTGGCCGGCATCATGACCAGCTTCCAATCGATAGCGGCGTCGCAGAACACCTCGCTGGCGGTGGTGGCGCCAGGCATCGCGGAGGCGCTGTTTGCAACCGCAATTGGCCTCGTTGCCGCCATTCCGGCGACTATTTTCTATAATAAGTTCACCTCCGAGGTGAACAAGCAGGCCCAGCGGCTGGAGGGGTTCGCCGACGAATTCACCGCTATCCTGTCGCGGCAGATCGACGAGCGCGGGTGAGGGGACCATGGCGGGAGGCATAATCGAGGCCGCATCGAGCGGCAGGGGCGGCCGCCGCCGGCGTCCGGTCATGAGCGAGATCAACGTGACGCCGTTCGTCGACGTCATGCTGGTGTTGCTCATCGTCTTCATGGTGTCGGCGCCGCTGCTCACGGTCGGCGTGCCGATCAACCTGCCGCAGAGCCAGGCCAAGTCGCTCAGCCAGAACACCGATCCGCTCACCGTCGCCATCGACGGCCAGGGCCAAATCTTCCTGCAGGACGCCAAGGTCACGGCCGACGAATTGCTGCAGAAATTGCAGGCGGTTACCGCGACCCGCGGCGGTTTTGCCGCGCCGATCTACTTCCGTGCCGATAAGGCGCTGAATTACGGTATGATCATGCGTCTGTTGGGGCAGCTGAATAGCGCCGGCTACAGCCGCGTCGAACTGGTGACGGAATTCGGGCAAGGATCCTAAAAGCTAAGGCCATGAGGGGAAGCCTCACCATATCGGCGATTGCGCACCTGGTCGCGCTGGGGATGTGCCTCGTCGCCTTCGCCGCTCAGCCGATGGAGGCGCCCGCGACCCCGGCCATGACCGTCAACACCATCTCGGTGAAGGATTTTACTGAGCTCACCAAAGGCGTGAAGGACGCGCCGAAGCTGAAGGTCGACGACATCAAGCCGGTCGCCGACAAGATCGATACGCCAAAGCCTATCGATGAGGTCGCGCCCAAGGTCGCCGACAACAAGCCGGAGATCAAAACCGACACCTCGGCGAAGCAGCAGCCCAAGCCAGATCCGAAGCCTGACCAAAAGCCCGCGGACAAACCCGCCAAGGCCAAGCCGCCCGATTACAAGCCCGACAAGATCGCCGACCTTCTCAAGAAGGACGCCGCCAAGCAGCCGAAGCCGGACGACAAGGCCAGTCCCGACACGCCGCCGCGCGACGCGCCCCAATTCAACGCCGATCAGGTCGCGGCTTTGCTCGACAAGCGCGATCCGCAGCGCCAGATGGCGGCGGCCGAGACGCTGAACAATCAACCCAATCTCGGCGCTTCGAGCGGCGCTTCGGCACAATTGTCGCAAAGCGAGATCGACGCCTTGCGCGCGCGCATTTCCAGTTGTTGGAGCCCGCCGCCCGGCATCAACGCGTCGTCGAAAATCTATGTCGTGCTCCGTGTCCTGTTCAAACAGGATGCGTCGATGTCGCGGGAGCCGGTGCTGGTCGAGGGCTCTGCGTCGGCGCTCGGACCGGCGCTGGCCGAGAGCGCCAAGCGCGCGCTGTTGTTGTGCCAGCCGTTCACCATGCTCAAGCCCGAGCATTACGACCAATGGAAAGACCTCGAGCTCAAATTCGATCCGCAAGAGCTGCTCGGCGGCTGAGGTTTTGGGAATTCAAACGTCATGAGTATTTTGCGAATGCCCGATCTCTCCGTGACACGACGGCGCGCGCTGGCGCTCGGTGCTGCTGCCGGCGGCGTGACGCTGACCGCCCGCCATGCCCGCGCCGTGGTCCGTCTCGACATCACCGAGGGCAATTTCCAGCCGCTGCCCATCGCCATTCCGAATTTCTTCGGCGGCGCCGACAGCGACAACGACACCGCGGTCGGCGTCACCCAGATCATCACCGCCAACCTGAAAGGCTCCGGCCTGTTCCTGCCGATCGATCCTTCCGCTTTTCTCGAAAATCTCGCCAGCGTCGACACCGTGCCGAACTTTCCCAATTGGCGCACCATCAACGCCCAGGCTCTCGTCACCGGCCGCATCACCCGCCAGAGCGACGGCCGGCTGAAGGCCGAATTCCGGCTGTGGGACGTGCTCGCCGGCCAGCAGCTTGCCGGTCAACAATATTTCAGCACGCCCGACAATTGGCGCCGCATCGCCCACATCATCTCGGACGCGATCTACGAACGCCTCACCGGTGAGAAGGGCTATTTCGACACCCGCGTCGTCTTTGTCGACGAAACCGGGCCGAAGGAGCGCCGCATCAAGCGGCTCGCCATCATGGACCAGGACGGCGCCAATGTGCGCTACCTGACCCGCGGCGACGAACTCGTGCTCACGCCGCGGTTTTCGCCGTCGACGCAAGAGATCACCTACATGGCCTACGGCCAGGGCGATCCGCGCGTCTATCTGCTCAACATCGAAACCGGCCAGCGCGAAGTTGTCGGCAATTTTCCCGGCATGAGCTTTGCGCCGCGGTTCTCGCCGGACGGCCAGAGCGTGATCATGAGCCTGCAGGAAGGCGGCAATGCCAACCTCTTCATCATGGATCTGCGCTCGAAGGCGACGACCCGGCTGACCAATACTCCGGCAATCGACACCGCGCCGTCCTATGCGCCGGACGGTTCGCAAATCTGCTTCGAATCCGACCGCGGCGGCCATCCGCAGATCTACGTCATGCCGGCGGCCGGCGGCGCGGCGCAGCGCATCAGCTTCGGCGACGGCACCTATTCGACGCCGGTGTGGTCGCCGCGCGGCGACTACATCGCCTTCACCAAGCAGTCGGCGAACTCGTTTGCCATCGGCGTGATGAAGCCGGACGGCTCCGGCGAGCGCATCCTGACCGAGGGGTTCCACAACGAAGGGCCGACCTTCGCCCCCAACGGTCGTGTCATCATGTATTTCAGCGACAACGTCGGCAGTCCCGGGCCGTCATTGTTCACGATCGATACGGCGGGGCGGAATCAGCAACGGGTTCCGACACCTAGCTTCGCCTCCGATCCCGCCTGGTCGCCACTATTGTCGTAAGCCGCGGGCAGCCCATCACACGCCTGCCGCATTGAGGTCTCATTAACCATTGCCAAAGCTTTCAGCGCCTTCGTCGGGGTCGAAGCTTCTTTGTAAGGCCGCATCAAGGTTGACGGAACGTTCGTTTAACGAAGGCGCTGCTAGACCCGGTGGCAACGCATACGGAAGCAATGGAGGCACCGGAATGAACGTCGTGAGCATCGTCCGCTGCGCCAAATTCGCGGCCGTCATCGTGACCGGGCTGATGATCGCCGGCTGCGCCAAGCAGCAGGTCGACCAGACCAGCTCGGCCGCGACCCCCGGCAGCCAGCAGGATTTCGTCGTCAATGTCGGCGACCGCGTGTTCTTCGAGACCGATTCCTCGGAGCTCACCGAGCAGGCCCGCGCCACGCTCGACAAGCAGGCGCAGTGGCTGAGCAACTACAACCGCTATGCCTTCACCATCGAGGGCCACGCCGACGAGCGCGGCACCCGCGAATACAACATCGCGCTCGGCGCGCGCCGGGCGCAGACGGTGCGCGAATATCTGGTCTCGCGCGGCATCGCGGCGGCGCGCATGCGCACCATCTCCTACGGCAAGGAACGGCCGGTCGCGGTGTGCGACGACATTTCGTGCTGGTCGCAGAACCGCCGCGCGGTGACGGTGCTCGATCAGAGCTCTTAGGGCGACGCCGCGGCCGGCTTCACGGGGCGCGGCCGAGACAATCTTCGATCGTACGATGCGCCGCAATTGGGCCGAGGTCCTCCTCGGCGCCGATCGCGCTCAGATTTTGGAGCACATCGTCGTGCAATTGTGCGAGCGCAACGGTAATGCCGCGGCGCTTGAGCGCCTTGGCCAACGCGCGCAGCGCTGCTCCGGCGGTAGTATCGATGGTCGGCACGATGGAGAGATCGAGCACCACGATCTTCAGATCCGCAGGCGCGCCATCGATCAGGTCGAGAATGCGGCGGCGGATATGATCTGCGTTGAAGTAGAGCCACGCGCCGGCGCTGCGGATCACCAATGCGCCCGGTATCGCGCCGGCATCCGGATAGCGCGCGGAATCGACAAATCGCCTCGAAGCCGGTTCGCGCCCGAGCACGACCACGGCCGGCCGCGCGGCATTGGCGATCAGCATGACCAGCGCGCCGACCGCGGCAAGGAGCAGGCCGTCGAGCAGCCCGAGCAACAGCACGCCGGCAAACGCCAACAGCGAAATGCGGAACTCCGTGCGTGAGGCGAGGCGCAACCGCTTGAGGTCCTCGATGCGAACCAGGTGTGACGCGGCAATCAGCACCACGGCGGCGAGTACCGGCTCCGGAAGATTGTGAAACAGTCCGGCGAAGAACAGCAGCGTCAGCGCGATGGCCGCCGAGGTGACGACCAGTGCCAGCGGCGACGACGCGCCGCCCATGTCGTTGACCGCGGTCTGCGACATGCCGCCGGCGACTGGAAAACCGTGCGCCAGGCCGGTCGCGATATTGGCGGCACCGAGCGCGGTAAGCTCCTGCTGGGGATCGATGTCATAGCCGTGCTTTTGCGCGAAGCTGCGGGCGACCGAGATGGTCTCGCCGTAGGCGAGCAGGAAACAGGCAAGCGCCGTCGGCAACAGCGCCGCAATGTCGGAGGCCTGAATGTCCGGCAGGCGAATGCCGGGCAGGCCGAGCGGAAGCTCGCCGACGACATGGATGCCAGTCCGACTTGCCCCCAACAGCGACATAGCGACGATGGCGGCGACGACGACGAGCAGCGTCGTCGGCCGGCCGGGCAGGCCGCGCTGCAGCGCGATAAAGAGCGCGATCGCCGCCGCGCCGAACAGCAGCGACGGCACGTGGGTTGCGGGCAGCGACACGATCACGTGTCCGATGCGTTCGAAGAAATTGCCGGTGACGCCCGCGATGCCGAACAGCTTCGGCAATTGCGTCGACGCGATATAGAGTCCGGCGCCGGCTTTGAACCCGGTCAAGATCGGATCGGAGATGAAATACGCAGCATTAGCCAGGCCGACGGAGCGGCCGGCGATGCCGACGACACCGACCGTCAAAGCCAGTGCCGAGGCGAGCGCAACGTCGCGTGCGGGGTCGCCGCCGCCGAGCGCCGCGACGCTCGCTGCGATCACGACGGCCAGGGCCGAGGTCGGACCGACGGCCAGCTGCCGGCTGGTGCCGAAAATCGCATAGGCGATGCCGGCCACGAGATAGCAATAGAGGCCGGTGACCGGCGGCAGTTGTGCAAGCGAGGCGTAAGCCAGCGATTCCGGAATGACGAATGCGGCCAGCGAAAGTCCGGCCACGACGTCGAGGCGGACACCGTCGGCGCCAAGCGAAGGTATCCAGGCGGCGGCTGGTATCCATCGCGGCCAGCCATTGCGATCTGGCATGTCCGGGCCCTCAGACCATGCGGCGCCCTCACGATGAACTCTGGCGGGCAGTTTGACAACGGCGGGTCGTCCGACCGATACGAACCGAATAGCCCGGCACGGGCCGTGTGGCTCGGCATCGGCAGTCTTCGGGCAGGTTGAGCCAATGCTGCGACAACTGATATTTGGCGGCGCCGTCAGCCTCGGCAACATCGCGATCCACGCGGCGACGATGATGGTGATCATCCGGTCACGGGGCGCGATCCATGCCAATGTGCCGACCCATCCCGCGCTTCGGCTGGTGGGTATTATGATTGCGACCGTCTCGATGTTGATGGTTGCGCATCTTGTCGAGGTCGCGATCTGGTCGATCGCCTATTCGCTCGTGGGAGCTACTGCGCAAGACACCGATGATCTGTATTTTGCCTTCGTCAATTACACGACACTCGGCTACGGCGACATCATTCCGGTGGCGCGCTGGCGGCTGTTGGGTCCGCTGACGGCGATGAACGGTGTGCTGTTGTTCGGCTGGTCGACGGCGGTGATCTACCACGTCCTGCGGGCGTCGATCCCGGCGGACGAGCCGCACCGGCGGTAGCTGTCGCGAACGTCAGCCCCGGCTCAGCGTCACGCCGGTATCTCCCGGGATGCCGCCCCAATCGTCGTTCGTTCCGAAATGGGACGCCTGGATAGAAGCGATAAGGTATGCCGCGCGATCATCAGCTCCTCGTCGGTCGGAACGACGTAGAGACCGATGCGACTGTCCCGCGCGGCGATGCACGTTTTGCCCGCTTCATTGGCGGCTGCGTCGAGCTTGGCGCCGAGCCAACCGAGCCGTTCCACGATGCGAGCGCGCATGAAACTCGAGTTTTCGCCGATGCCGGCGGTAAACACGAACGCATCGAGGCCGCCCAGCGCCGCGGCCAATTGGCCGGCATAAAGACCGATGCGGTAGGCGAAGTGGTCGAGCGCAAACCGCGCCTGCGGCTCAGCGCTCGCTTGCAGCTCGCGAACGTCGTTGCTGACCCCGGAAAGGCCTTTCAGGCCGCATTCGTTATAAAGCAGCGTTTGCACCTGCGTGGCGGTCATCTTCTTTTGTTGGATCAGATAGAGCACGACGCCGGGATCGATTTGCCCCGACCTCGTGCCCATCGGCAAGCCATCGAGCGCGGTAAATCCGAGCGTGCTTTCGATGCTGCGGCCGTCCAACAGCGCGCACATCGAAGCGCCGCTGCCGAGATGGGCGACGATCACCCGCGCGCGCGCGATGTCCGGCGCCACGTCTGGCAGCCTACTCGCGACGTATTCGTATGACAGGCCGTGGAAGCCGTATCGGCGCACGCCCTCGGCGTAAAACCGCTGCGGTATGGCGTAATGGTCGACAACCGCGTCGTGATCGCGGTGGAACGCGGTGTCAAAGCAGGCGACCTGCGGCAGGTCGGGATCGCGGCCGAGAATTGCGCGGATCGGCGCGAGGTTGTTCGGCTGGTGCAGCGGTGCGAGCGGCTCATAGCCTTCGAGGTGACCGAGCACCGCGCTATCGATCAGGACCGCCTGATCGTATTTCGGGCCGCCATGCACGACGCGATGACCGACGGCGATCGGATCGATCTTCTGCGTCTCGCGCAGCCAGGCCGCGCCCGCCCGCAGCGCCGCCGGGACATCTGCGATCTCTTCGACGGCATAGGATCGATCGACCAGTGGTTTTTTGTCTGCCGCTTCGGCACGCAGCCTGGGCCGCGTTCCAATGCCGTCAACTTGCCCCTTGATCAGCCGCCGCGGTCCGTCATCCCCGCCGACGGCGAACACCTGGAATTTGACGCTCGACGAGCCGGCATTGACGATGAGGATGGTGTCCATTGCCGGTCACGCCGCCGGCAGCGCAGCGCTCGTTCGGCGCGCATGGGCGTAGAGCACGGCGGCAGCGCACGAAGCCATGCGCGCGCGTACCGAATCCGCCCGCGAGGTCAGAATGATCGGCACGCGCGCGCCGAGCACGATCCCCGCCGAATCGGCCTTGCTCAGATATGTGAGATTCTTGGCCAGCATATTGCCAGCCTCGAGATCAGGCACGACGAGGATTTGCGCCCGGCCGGCGACCTCCGACTTGATGCCCTTGATCCGTGCCGCTTCCAAATCGACGGCATTGTCGAAGGCAAGCGGCCCGTCCAACAGACCGCCAGTGATCTGGCCCCGGTCGGCCATCTTGCACAGCGCGGCCGCGTCGATGGTGGAAGGAATTTTTGCCGTCACGGTTTCGACCGCGGAGAGGATTGCGACCCGTGGTGTGCCCAGACCGACCTGGGTGAACAGATCGATGGCGTTTTGAACGATGTCGCGCTTGGCGTCGAGATCCGGGAAAATGTTGATCGCGGCGTCGGTGATGAACAAGGTCTCGGCATGGCCCGGCACGTCCATGATGAAGACGTGGCTGATCCGCCGCGCCGTGCGCAGGCCGGTTTTTCCTGAAGCCACCTCGCGCATCAGCTCGTCGGTGTGCAGACTGCCCTTCATCAAGAGCTCGCCTCTGGATTCGCGAATCAATTCGACCGCCTTCGCCGCCGCCGCTTCGCTGTCTGGCACATCGACGATCTCGAAGCGGTCGATATCGAGCCCGTGCTCGCGCGCAACGCCAGAAATTTTCGCGGCCGGGCCGACCAGGATCGGAACGATGAGGCCGGCTTGAGCCGCTTCGAGCGGCCCGCGCAGCGCCGTCTCCTCGCATGGGTAAGCGACGATGGTGGCCGCGGGCGGCGCTTCTTTGGCGCGGGCAATGAGCCGGTCGTATTTCGATGACGGTGGCGCACCGAACGGGCCGATTGCGGCAAGCGTTCCGATCTCACTGTCACTGTTGCCAAGCATGATTATTCCCTCGCTCGTGCCGCGTTCTGCCGTATCGTCATGATGCGCGCGCCTGAGGTCCCCTTCTGATCTGACGAAAGGGTGTCGGAGTGGAGTCGCCCTCGGCATCGACGCCGAATAGTCGGGCGACTTCGGCCAGTCGCCGCGTATCCTCGGCGGTCGTTTCGCCGCGCGCGCCCAGCGCGGTCTTGATCAGCGTGAACGCCTTGAGCCGCGTTTCTGCGTCCGGCGGCAGCATGGCCGGAATTGCCGCAAGCGCGGCTTCGGTGTCGATGAGCAGAATGTTGAACTGTTCGCGCACCAGAGCCTTGAATTGCGCAAGCGGCATGTCGCCGTGGTCCTTGCGAATCCGGCGCACGGCCTCGAAGCCGCGCTCATCGACCGCGCCGCGCGCCATGCCGGCAAAAAGCAATCCCCGCATCAGCGCTTCGCGCAGGCCGCCCGCGGGGATGCGCGACTTGAGTTCGTCAATCCGCTTCTGCAACAGATCCTGATGCATCAGGCTTTTGCTCGCCTTGCGCAATGGGCGCTTGCCGGCCTCTTCGATGCCGACAGCGGCTTGCAGCACCGGTGAGCCGTAAATCGCCAGGAACGTGCGTTCGGCGATTGCTTCCGTCATCTCCCGCCAGCTATCGAGCGCGGCGACGATGTGGCGCGAAGCGTTCTCCTGCATGGCGACGAATGGATTGCTTGCGGCGACCGGCTTGCGGTCCTTGCGCACATGATCCGCCATGGTGGCGACCATCGCCATGAAGGGATTGGCGTTGGAAAATAGCTCGTATTGCCAACGCAAGGGATGCATTTGTTGCATCCATTCGGCGACCGGCGAGCTTGTCGCGGCGCGGATCGCGGGCTGCACGAAAGCGCGGTAAAGCGCGAGATTTATCTCCGAGACGCGGGCAGCGGTCGCGAAACGCCGTTCATCCTCCGCATCGTTGCCGCCGAGCGCCCGAATGTCTTCGAGCGTTCGCATTTCGCACCGCATCACCCAATTCCCGGTCACCAGATCGGGATTGGCCGTGTCCTCGGTCTTCCGCTCGAACACGGCCTCGTAGAGACCAGGCGGCAAGGTATCGATTAGATCGATATTGCTTGAGAACTCTTCGTGCTGCTTTTTCGCCACGCCGCCGGAAACGAAAATTCCCAAATGGCCGATGCTTTCATGGATGGTGTAGACGATGGTCTGGCCGAAGCTGCGAATCTCGTCGACGCTTTCATAAAGGTCGAGAATCCAATCCAGCGCCTGCTGCGGCGGCGTGATGTTGTCGCCCTTCGAGCAGAACACCACGATCGGTGAGCGGATATTGCGCAGATCGACGGTGACGCCGTCGGACGTTTGGATATTCCCGGCAGCCAGATTGTTGCCGATGAAGAGCTGATCGACGATGAACTGGATCTCCTCGGCGTTGAGATTGACGTGGCCGCCCCACCAGCGCTCGAATCCGAGATAGCGCTGTGCCTCGGTATCGATCTTGGAATAAAGATTGTACTGCTTGCTCCACAGCGTGTTCGCCGGGTTCTGGTTTTCGAAATTCTGCACCAGCCAGGCGCCGTCGAACTTGCCGTGACCGAGATCGCTGGTCAGCGCGGTCAGCCAGCTGCCGCCGAGCAAGCCACCGCTGTAGCGCATCGGATTCTTGCCGCGCACGCCCGCCCAATACGACAGCGGCGAGCCGGCGATGATGATGGGGCCGAACAGCTCGGGTCTGATCGCGGCCAGCATCATGATGGCCCAGCCGGCCTGGCAATTGCCGATCACGCACGGCTTGCCGTCGGCCTCGGGATGCAACGCGGTGACCTTTTCGAGGAACACGGCTTCGGCGCGGGCGATATCTTCGATGGTCTGGCCCGGCATCGGATCGGGCAGGAAGCCGACGAAATAACAAGGGTGTCCGGCCTTAAGCGCGACGCCGATCTCGCTGTCCGCTTTGAAGCCACCAATTCCAGGGCCATGCCCGGCGCGCGGATCGACGACGACGAACGGCCGGCGCGCGAGATCGATCTCGATGCCTTGCGGCGGAACCACCCTGGCCAGGATGTAATTGACCGGGCGCTCGAATGTGCGGCCGTCGAGGACCAGCTCGACTTTGTAGTCGAGTACGTGAGGCGCCGTCTCGTTGAGGTGCTCCCGGTACTGGTTGCCGCGCTGTCGCATGACGTCGAAGAACAGGACGCTGCGTTGCGCCGCGTCGATCATGTAGTCGACGGCTGGGTTGAACGGACCGAAAAATGAAGCGGGTGCGCCACTCGACGATTGAGCTTTTTGATCGGGCTGCATTGTTGTCGCTCCTTCGCTCAATTTTTCCGATATTTTGCGTTATCGCCGTAATCGACGCGGCCCGCGCGCTTCACAAAACCGTCGCATCTGAAAGCGACAGTAGCCCTGTCCCTTTTTAGGATCGGGATGCGCTGTTTTTTTCAAGTTTGAAGCGTAGACAGGAATTACGTCAGGGCTTTGACCCAGATCAACAGCGGCATAAAATCGTCGTGATATTGGATTCTCGTCTCAGAAATTGCGAATTCCTCGTTTATCGATGTCGATGCCGTCCGAAACACGGTGCAGGAGGTTGAAATGGCCCCTTCCGGGATCCGGTCGATCGCAATGGCCGCGTTGGCCCTTCTGATGCTTTCATCGCTAGGTGCGGCGGCGCAGACGCCCGCGGCACCCGCCGCGCCGAGTGCGCAGCTGTTGAAGCCTGCGGAACTCGATCAGCTGGTTGCGCCGATCGCGCTCTATCCGGATCCCCTCCTCGCCCAAGTGTTGATGGCATCGGCCTATCCGCTCGACATCGTGCAAGCCGAGCGGTGGCTGGAAGCGAACAAAAATCTCAAAGGCGATCAGTTGAAGGCGGCGGTCGACAAACAGCCTTGGGACGACAGCATCAAATCCTTGGTCGCCACGCCGGACGTGCTGCAGACGATGAGCAGTAAGCTCGACTGGACGCAAAAGCTCGGCGATGCGGTTGTTGCCCAGCAGGCCGATGTGATGGACGCCATCCAGCGCCTGCGCGGCAAGGCTCAAGCCAACAACAAGCTGCAATCGACCAAAGAACAGAAGGTCAATGTAACGACAGAACAGGGCAGACAAGTCATTGCCATTGAGCCAGTCGACCCAAATACGGTCTATGTTCCCTACTATGACCCCGGCGTCGTCTATGGCGATTGGCCGTATTCCGATTATCCGCCGGAATACTGGCCCGCGCCTGGCTATATCGGCGCCGGCCTCCTCGCGACCGGGGTTGCCTTCGGTGCCGGCTACGCGCTCGGGCGCTGGACTGGCGGCAACTATTGGGGTGGTGGCGTTAATTGGGGCAACGGCAACATCAATATCGGCCGGCCTGGCGGCGGCGGTGGCACCAACTGGAGGCCTCGCGTCGACCATCGTCAAGGCGTCGGCAATCGCGGCAATCGTGCGCAACAGCTGAATTTCCGCGGCAGCGGCGGTCAGCAGGTAATCAAGCCGGGCGGTGGTAACCGCGGCAATGGCGGCCAAAATCGCCCAGCCAATCGCCCGAGCGCCGGCACGGGTAACCGGCAACACGCCGGAACGCGTCCGTCAGGCGGCGGTCAGCGCAATCGCGCCGCGCATCGACCGAGCGGCGGAAGGTCGAACGCCAGCGTTGCCCACCGCGGTGCCGGTGGTGCCCGCGCTGTTCAACGCGGCGGCGGTGGTGGCGCAGCCATGCACGCGCGAGGCGGTGGCGGCATGCGCGGTGGTGGTGGCGGCGCCATGCGCGGCGGCGGTGGTGGTATGCGCGGCGGCGGTGGTGGCGGACGTGGCGGCGGCGGACGGCGATCCGACATCAGGCTGAAGCACGACATCACGCTGCTCGGCTATCTCGACGACGGTCTCGGCTTCTATCGCTTCAGCTACAACCGCAGCAACAAGGCCTATGTCGGCGTCATGGCGCAGGACGTGCAACGGATTGTGCCGGAGGCGGTTACGCTGGGCCAGGACGGTTATCTGAGGGTCTACTACGAGAAACTTGGTCTGAGGTTCGAGAGCTACCAACAGTGGATCGATTCAGGGGCACAGATTCCGCACAGCGTGCCGGTCCGATACTGACGAGCGCAACAGGAAATCGTCCATGATTCCTGCCGTAAAGGCCAAGCTCCTTGAAGGCAAAAAGGGGCTCATTGTCGGTATTGCCAACGAAAACTCCATCGCCTGGGGTTGCGCCAAGGCGTTCCGGGCATTGGGCGCAGACCTCGCGGTGACCTATCTCAACGACAAAGCAAAGAAATACGTCGAGCCGCTGGCCCGCGAGCTGGAGGCGCCGATCGTGATGCCGCTTGACGTGAACGCTCCGGGTCAGACGGAGGCGGTGTTCGAGCGCATCGGCAAGGAATGGGGCAAGCTCGATTTTGTCGTCCACTCCATCGCCTTTTCGCCCAAGGACGCGCTCCAGGGCCGCGTTGTCGACGTGTCGCGGGAGGGCTTTCTCACCACCATGGATGTGTCCTGCTGGACTTTCATCCGTATGGCCCATCTGGCGGAACCGCTGATGCAGAAGGGCGGCACGCTGTTCACGATGACCTATTACGGCAGCCAGATGGTGGTGAAGAACTACAACATCATGGGCGTCGCCAAAGCCGCGCTGGAAAGCGCGGTTCGTTACCTCGCCGCCGAGCTCGGGCCGAAGGGCATCCGCGTCCATGCCATTTCACCAGGCCCATTAGCGACGCGCGCCGCGTCCGGCATTCCGGAGTTTGACGCCTTGCTCGACAAGGCGAAAGCGAAAGCTCCCGCGCGGAGCCTCGTTAGTATCGACGATGTCGGGATGGCGACGGCTTTCCTCGCCCATGACGCTGCGCGGCTGATAACCGGCGAAACGCTTTATATCGACGGCGGCTATCACATCATCGACTAGATCGACCCAATCGGTCCAGTTTTGCGGAATTTTGCTTTAATTTATGACGCAAACCTCAAGATCGCCGTCCGGTGTTTTTTAAATGAATTAAATGAGTTGATTTAAATCAATGCGACAATAAGAAACACGATCTAAAAGATATTTTGTGTCTCGATCTGGCGGCCCTACAATCAAAGGGAGGACACAATGTCCACAATCCACAAGAAAATAGTGCTTACCTGCGCAGCTGCCGCGGTTGGTGCGGCGCTTTGCGCGATGCCGATATCGGTCGAACCTTCGGTGTCGGGATTCGTGCTGTCTGTCGATCAAGCGCGAGCGGAGATTGGTCGACCAGGCACTCCGGGCAGTGTAGCTGGAGTCCATCGGCGCGCCGAACGGCGAGCTGTGAGGCGCTGCGCGGTTGGCGTCACCTGCTAGTATCCACAGGCGTGACGAAAGATCAGGGTTGTCCGAGAGGGACGCGCGTTGATCTGCTGGCAATTGCCGGCGCGGCAAAATTATCGTGCGGCGAAGACGGCTTCGTGTAAGCGGTTTCAAAGCCAACAATATCCTTCTCGCTGCCGCTCGCCGGAACGAGAATTCTCCTGAGCATGGCAAAAGCTTCCTTTTGGCGCAGCAGGCTCATTGCCAGCTCAGCGTTACGCCAACGTCACCCGGCACGCCGCCGGGAAAGTCGATGATCTGGAATCTCAGTTTGTAGCCGCGCGGCTTGAGGTGCTTCTGCCAGAATTCAAATAGCTCTTTGGGCAATCCGGTCAGCGTGCTCTCCCAGCCGGCTTCCTGTTGATTGATGGCGCGGCCAAAATCCGTGCAAAGCCGATTGGGAAAGCGGAAGACGAAGACCTCGGTCAGGCCGTTATTGGCGGCGCGCTGGATGATCGCCGCCGCGCGCTTCATTCGCTCATCGTCGGAAACGCCGGACGGCTTTGCGAACTTTTCCATCAAAGCCTGTTTTTCGGCTTCCTCGGCCGTCTGAGCCTTCATGGCCGCGGATGCCTTTTCGGCCTCCCGCAAGGCAATCTGCTTCATCAGATCCTTGGCCGTCGGCAACGCGTCCAGCGGGTTGCCGCCCTTTGCTTGCTTTGTCTCGGCCATCGCAGTGCTCCTTATCAGGCAAGATATCGCGGGTTCATTGCGCATCACTTAAGCGAGCCGATGCCGGCAATCATTGATTTGTCTCAAATTCTCAAGGACACGGATGATGCATTTTGTGCGTTATCGCCGGCAACGAGAAAGACTAGCCTATTGTGACAGTCTGCGCGATGCAGGATGATGAAGTGACGCGTCGCGGGCCCAGGACAAAGCTGGGGCCAATTCTATAACGCCTGGCCAGAGGTGCGTTCAATGCTGTTAAGCGATGTTGAAGTTTCGCGTAAGCGCTTGATCGGTAGCGGCTTTGCTGTGCGGAAAAATTTGCGCTCGCGCGCCTGTGCGGCCGCGGTGCTGGTGCTCAGCGTCGCCGCCGCGGTTCCGGCCGCCGCGCAGCAGGCGCAGCCCGCCGCGGTCCCCGTCGGCACGGTCTATGCCGAGCGGGAGTCGATCTCGGACATCCGCGATTTTGTCGGACGCGTCGAAGCCACCGGCCGCGTCGACATCCGCGCCCGCGTGCAAGGTTACCTGGAGCAGGTGCTGTTCAAAGAGGGCGATATCGTCAAGAAAGGCGACCAGCTCTACCAGATAGAAAAAGGATTGTTCCAAGCCGCCGTCGAGGCGGCCAAAGGCGCGTTGGAACGCAGCAAGGCGGCAAAGACGCTGACCGCAATCCAGCTGCAACGCGCCCAGGAGCTGTTGGAGAAAAACGCCGGCACCGCGGTCGCGCGCGATCAGGCGCTGGCCGCGGATCAGCAGGCGCAAGGCCAAATCCTGGCCGACCAGGCCAATCTCGACACCGCCAATATCAATCTCGGCTATACCGACATCGCTTCGCCGATCTCTGGAAAAGTCAGCAAGACGAATGTCACGGCCGGCAATGTCGTTGGGCCCGATAGCGGCGTCCTGACGCTGATCGTCAGCCAGGATCCGATGTACATCAGCTTTCCGGTCAGTCAGCGCGAACTGCTGCAGGCACAATTGAGCGGGCGTGGGATGGATCTCACAAACATCAAGATCAAGATTCGTTTCGCCGACGGCTCGACCTATAAGCACGAAGGAACGGTCAATTTCATCGATGTCTCGGTCGATCGCGCCACCGATACGGTGCTGGCGCGCGCCACCATGTCGAATCCGGACGGTGCCTTGATCGACGGCCAATTGGTCAGCGTTGCCGTTGAAGCCGGCGCGCCGCAGGACAAGGTGGTGGTGCCGCAGTCGGCGCTGATCGCCGATCAACAAGGCGTCTATGTGTTTGCCGTCGAGGACGGCAAGGCGGTCGTCAAGCGGATCAAGACCGGTGGCGAAAGCGGTCCCAACATCGTCGTCGACGAGGGCTTGAAGGGCGGCGAGCAGATCATCGTCGAAGGGCTGCAGAGCATTCGTCCCGGGCAGGCGGTTCAGGCCGCGCCCGCGGCGACCATCCCAAGCCGGTCCTAATTCCGATGTTGTCCTCAATTTTCGTCGACCGTCCGCGGCTTGCCATCGTCATCGCCGTCGTCACGACGATCGCCGGCCTGCTGGCGCTCTACGCCATCCCGCTGGCGCAGTATCCGGATATCGTGCCGCCGCAAGTGTCGGTCACCACGCTTTATCCCGGTGCGAACTCCGCCGTCGTGGAAGCGACCGTCGCTCAGGTCATCGAGGCGCAAGTCGTCGGCGTCGACAAGATGATCTACATGAAGAGCACGAGCGGCGACGACGGCAGCTATGCGTTGACCGCGTCGTTCGAGCTCGGCACCAATCCCGACATCAACACCGTCAACGTCAACAACCGGGTCCAGGTGGCGCTGGCGCAGCTGCCGCCCGACGTGCAGCGCCAAGGTGTCACGGTAAAAAAGAAATCCTCGGCGCTGCTCGGCGTCATCGCGGTCTATTCGCCCAAACACACCCACGATCCGCTGTTTCTCTCCAATTACGTCACCATCAATCTGCTCGACCGGATCAAAAGCACGCCCGGTGTCGGCGACGCCACGATCTGGGGTCCGCAGGATTACGCCATGCGCGCCTGGGTGCGCACCGATCGCCTGACCGGACTCAACCTGACCACCGGCGACATCATCAACGCGATCCAGTCGCAGAACGTCCAGGCCGCGGTCGGCCGTGTCGGCGCCCGCCCGATCTCCGACGATCAGCAGTTGCAGCTCAATATCCAGACCAAGGGCCGCCTCGCCACGGTGGAGGAATTCGCCAATATCGTGATCCGGACCAATCCCGATGGCTCGGTGCTTCGCCTCGGCGACGTCGCGCGGCTGGAACTCGGCGCCGCCAATCTCGATCGCGACACAAGGCTCAACGGCGGCCCGGCGTCGGCCATCGCGATCTATCAGTCGCCGGGCGCCAACGCGATCAACACCTTGAAGGCGGTGAAAGAACGCATCGCCGAAGCGGAGAAACGGTTTCCCGACGATTTGACGTGGAAAATCACTTACGACCCCACGGTATTCGTCACCGACACCATCCACGAGGTGCAGAAGACCCTGATCGAGGCCTTCATCCTCGTCGTCATCGTGGTCTTTCTTTTCCTCGGAAGCGTTCGCGCCACCCTGATTCCGACTCTTGCGGTGCCGGTCAGCCTGATCGGCACTTTCATCGCGCTATTGGCGGTCGGCTATTCGGCCAACACTGTGTCGCTGCTTGCCATCGTGCTGGCGATCGGCATCGTCGTCGACGACGCCATCGTGGTGGTGGAAAACGTCGAGCGGGTGATGGAGGAGCATCCGGAACTGACACCTGCGGAAGCGACCAAGCGCGCCATGGCGGAGATCACCGCGCCGATCATCGCCATTACGCTGGTGCTCTTGTCGGTATTCGTGCCGGTGGCGTTCATTCCCGGAATCTCCGGCGAATTGTTCCGGCAATTCGCGGTCACGGTCGCGGTGTCGATGTTTCTCTCGGCGATCAATGCGCTGACGCTGTCGCCGGCGCTGTGCGGCGTGTTGCTGCGGCCGCATCACGGGCCGCGCCGCGGCGTCATGGGTTATGTGATGCGCTCGATCGATCGCGTCCGCGATGCTTACGGTGCCGCGGTCGCGCGCATCGTGCAGTGGTCGATCATCGGGATTGTCATGGTGGCGGTCGCCATGGCCGGCGTCTTTGGCCTTGCCAAATTCACGCCGACCGGATTTTTGCCCGAGGACGATCAGGGCGCGCTGTTCGTTGTCGTGCAATTGCCCGGCGGCGCCTCGGTGGCGCGCACCACCGACGTCATCGAGCGCGCCGAGGCGATCCTCAAGGACGAACATGCCGTCGAAGACGTCACGTCCGTCATCGGCTTGAACTTCATCGACAACTATTCGCAGGCCAATGCCGGCTTCATGGTCGTCACGCTCAAACCGTTCGAGGAGCGCAAGGACAAATCGCTCGGCGTCAACGCCTTGATCGGGCGGCTCAACGAGAAATTCCGCCAGCTCCAAGGCGGCACGGTGGTGCCGCTGGCGCCGCCGCCGATCCTCGGCCTCGGCACCGGCGGCGGTTTCGCCTATGTGCTGGAGGATTTGCGCGGCGGCGACGCCAAGGCCATGGCGCAGGCGCTGCGCGGTTTGACGGTGGCGGCGAACCAGGACCCGCAGCTCAGCCGGGTGTTCAGCACATTCTCGGCGACCAACCCGTCGATCTATCTCGATATCGATCGCGACAAGGCGCAGATCATCGGCGTGCCACTGAGCGCGGTGTTCCAGGCGCTGCAGGCCTCGCTCGGCGGCTACTACGTCAACAATTTCAACCTCTTTGGCCGCACCTGGCAGGTCCAGGTGCAGGCCGAGGCCGTCGATCGATCGAGCATCAACGACATCTACCGCATCAACGTGCGCAGCAACGAAGGCAAAATGATCCCGCTGCGCAGCCTCGCCGAGGTTCGCCTCGTCGTCGGCCCGCCGGCCCTGATCCGCTACAACAATCTGCGCGCCGTGACCGTGCAAGGCTCGCCGGCGCCGGGCATTTCGTCCGGTCAGGCCTTGAATGCGATGGAAGCCGTCGCGGCGAAAACGCTGCCGCAAGGCTATGCCGGCGAGTGGACCGATACCGCGTTCCAGGAAAAGCGCGCCGAAGGCAAGACTGCCATCATCCTCGGCTTTGCCGTGCTGTTCGCCTACCTGTTTCTCGTCGGGCTGTACGAAAGCTGGACCATTCCGGTCCCGGTGCTGCTATCGGTGTCGGTCGGCATCTTGGGCGCGTTCGCGGCCATGCTGATCGGCGGGCTGACGCTCGATCTGTATGCCCAGATCGGCATGGTGGTGCTGATCGGCCTTGCCGCCAAGAACGGGATTCTGATCGTCGAATTCGCCAAGGAGCAGCGGGAGAAGGGCGTTCACCTGCTCGAAGCGGCGACCGAAGGCTCGCGGCTGCGCTTCCGGCCGGTGATGATGACGTCGTTTGCCTTCATCCTCGGTCTCCTGCCGCTGGTGGTCGCCAGCGGCGCCTCGCAATTGGCGCGGCGCGACGTCGGCACGCCGGTATTCGGCGGCATGATACTCGCATCCTTCATCGGCATATTCGCTATTCCTCCGCTTTACGTCTTCTTCCAGGCGATCCGCGAACGGCTACGGCCCTCGTCGCGGCCACGGGAAAAATCGGCGCCGGAGCGGAACGGCGTCTAACGCGGAGTTTTGATATGGCGAAGAAACCCAATACCGCCGCGAATGGCCAAGGCGAGAAATTAAAGCGCAAGGCCTATGAAAAGGAGCTGCGCAAGCTTCAGGTTGAGCTGTGCCATCTGCAGGAATGGGTGAAGGCAAGCGGCGCGCGCGTCATCATCGTGTTCGAAGGCCGCGACGCCGCCGGCAAGGGCGGCACCATCAAGGCGCTGACCGAGCGGGTCAGCCCCCGCGTCTTTCGCGTGATGGCGCTGCCGGCGCCGTCGGATCGCGAAAAGAGCCAGTTGTTCCTGCAACGCTATATCGAGCGGTTTCCCGCCGCCGGCGAAATCATCATCTTCGATCGCAGTTGGTACAATCGCGCCGGCGTCGAATATGTCATGGGCTTTACCACCAATGAGCAGCACAAGCGCTTCCTAAAACTTTGTCCCGAAGTTGAGCAGTACATCATCGACGGCGGCATCACCCTGATCAAGATATGGCTCGAGGTCGGGCAGGAGGAGCAGGAAAAGCGCTTCCTGAAGCGGATCAGCGATCCGATGCGGCAGTGGAAGCTGAGCCCGATGGATCTGGAGTCATACCGGCGCTGGTACGATTATTCGAAGGCGCGCGATCTGATGCTCGCGGCGACCGACAGCAAACACGCGCCGTGGTACATCGTGCGTTCCGACGACAAACGCCGCGGGCGGCTCAATTGCATTTCCCATATCCTGTCGGTGTTGCCTTACAAGAAAGTCAAAAGGGAGGAGGTCAAGCTTCCCAAGCGTTCCAACAAGCATCAGTATGACGATGTGACGTCCATCAAGGATCGTCATTTCGTCGCCAGCAGGTATTGAGCGTTCTGCCGGGTGCAACGCCCGATTTGGTATCACCGCAAGGACACCGCCCGTGCCGGAAGACGCCGATAAAATCGTGGCAGCCGATGCAGCGGATAAGACATCTATTGTTGCCGCCATCCGTATCGGCTGTCTGGCGCTCCTGGCCTATTGGTCGTGGCTGTTGTTGCAGCCGTTTCTGTCGATCATCGTCTGGAGCGTGATCTTCGCGGTCGCGCTTTATCCGGTCTTTGACTGGCTGGCCGGAAGGCTCGGCGGCTATCGCGGGCTGGCCGCAGCGGCAATTACGATTTTCAGCCTTGTCCTCATCTTTGGCCCGGTCACCTGGCTCGGCATCAGCCTGGGCGACAATCTGCGAACGCTTTACGCGCGACTCTCGGACGGCAGCCTAACCATTCCGCCGCCCTACGAGTCGGTTCAGACTTGGCCGTTCGTCGGCGGGGAGATCTATCAAGTTTGGTATCTCGCTTCGACCAACGTCAAGGAGCTGCTCGGCGAGTGGGCGGATCAGCTCAAAGTAATAGCCTCAAGCGTGCTCGCGATCGCTGGGACCGCGGGCTTGGATCTGGTCAAGTTCATCATCGGAATTTTCGTTTCGGGATTTCTGTTCGTGCCCGGGCCGGCGCTGGTGCAGTCCGTCAAGAACGCCGTGCGCCATATTTCGACGGACCGCGCCGAAGAGTTTGTCGAATTGACCGGCGCGACGATCCGCAATGTATCGCGCGGCATCATCGGGATTTCGGCGTTGCAGGCGTTGCTCGCCGGCATAGGTTTGCTGGTCGCCGGCGTTCCCGCCGCCGGCCTGCTCAGCTTTTTGGTGCTGCTGTTCGGGATTATTCAAGTCGGCCCGTGGATCGTTTTGGTGCCGGTGGTCATTTGGAGCTGGTTTGTGCTGGCAAAAACGGCGGCGGTGATCTTCACGATCTACATGGTGCCGGTGCTGCTGATGGATAACGTGCTGCGTCCGCTGGTCATGTCGCGCGGGCTTTCGACGCCGATGCCGGTGATATTGATCGGCGTCATTGGCGGTGCGCTGGCGCATGGTCTGATCGGGCTGTTCATCGGCCCGATTGTGCTGTCCATCGCCTGGCAATTGCTGGCCGCGTGGTTAGGAGAGGGGACCGATGGGATGGACACGGCGGGCAAGCAAGCGTAGCTCGCCATGGCGCTGCTGCTCGTTTATCTGGTGCTCGCCGGCCAGTATGAGAGCTGGTACGCGCCGCTCTCGGTCATCCTCTCGCTGGCTCTGGTCGGGCCGGTTGTGGTGCTCGAGGGCCTTCGCATTGACAACAATCTCTACACCCAGATCGGCCTGATCCTGTTGATCGCGCTCTCGGCCAAGAACGCCATCCTGATCGTCGAGGTGGCGCGCGAGCATCGCGTGCGCGACAACCGGTCGATTATCGACGCGGCCGTCGATGCAGCCCGCGCCCGGTTCCGGCCGATCCTGATGACGTCGTTTGCCTTCATCCTCGGCGTCGCGCCGCTGGTGGTCGCCAGCGGGGCTGGGGCCAGCGCACGCAAATCGATCGGCATCACGGTATTTTCCGGCATGATCGCCTCGACCTGCCTTGCCGTCCTGTTCGTGCCGTCGCTGTTCGTGGTGGTCCAGCGCTTCGAGGAATGGCTCGCCGCGCGCAAGCATCCGCGCATTCAGCCCGCGGAATGACCGGGCCGAATGCGGCAGGCAGTCACAATTTGGTCGCACGTTGCGCTATGTTAGGCGGCGTCAATCCAGCGACGATGTCGATGAACCGCTCCATTTCCTTTGTCGTGGCCGCACTCTTATGTGCGCTGTGGGGCGGTGCCGCCCACGCGCAAATGTCCCAGGCCGACCTTTTGACCCGCATCGATCGCATCGAAGCGGCGCTGCGCGATCTCACCGGCACGGTGGAGCAGTTGCAATACCGCAATCAGCAGCTCGAGCAGCAGCTCCGCGCGCTGCAGGATGCGAGCCAGACCGGCGCCCGGCCGCCCGTGTCGTCTCAACCGCAGTCGCCGCCGCGACCGACGGCACAATATTCGGCGCCGCCTGTCGCCCCGCCGCCGGCGCCGGTCATCGCCGCAGCGCCGCCGCCTGCGCCCATCGAACCGGAGCCGCCGCCGCCAGGGCGGAGCGGTCGTGGCGATGCATTCAATCCGGCGCTCAATCCCGCCGCACCCGGCGCGCCGCGTCCGCTCGGCACCAGCACCGCAGCGACCGAACCGCCGCCGCCGGTTGCCGATGTGCCACCCGCCGGAGGTGGTCC
>JBEKKM010000046.1:0-28395 GCA_050010715.1 Xanthobacteraceae bacterium
CTTGTGGACACACCGGCGCGGCTGTTTGGCAATTAGGCGTTATTCGACGCGCGCCCAGCCGTCCGGCGTCAGGCGCTCCTGGGGCAGGAAGCGGCTCTTGTAGTCCATCTTGCGCGAGCCGCGCACCCAGTAGCCGAGATAGACGCAAGCCGACCCCATTCGTCGCGCGTGGGCGAATTGGAAGAGCACAGACACGCCGCGGGTCAAATTTTGCGCTTCTGCCATTGCTCGCTGTTCTCTCCTCAGTTATGCCTATAACCTGTGGTAGTGTCGATTGACTGTCGCAATTGCGCCGTCGACACGATCGCCATTGGTGAACGGAACGCACAGCGGCGTGCGGCCGGTGCCACATTGGCGGACCAATCCAGTCGCGTTAGGGAGCCAATAGACAATGGTAGAGCAAGCGCCGAAGGCCGGTAGTCCTGCCAAAACCTGCGACATCGTTTTAAAGGGCGGGATTACAAGCGGGGTGGTTTACCCGCTTGCCCTTACCGCGCTCGCCAAGGAGTATCGATTTTCGAGCATTGGCGGCACGTCCGCCGGCGCAATGGCTGCGGCCGCTGCGGCCGCCGCCGAATACGGGCGCCAAACCGGGCAACCGGGATTTGAGCGGCTGGCAAAGATCCCCGAGGAGATCGGGCCGAATCTCCTCGCCATGTTCCAGCCGACTTCCGTCCTGAAGCCGCTCTTCGACATATTCGTCGCCGCGATGCGAGCAAAGACGACGATCGGCCGTACCTTCGCCGTCGGTTGGGCCGCAATCACGGGCTATTGGGGTAGCGCGCTGCTGGGGGTCATCCTCGGGCATATTATTATCGTGGTGGCCGCGACGCGCGGCGGGGGTCTCGGATATATTCTCCTGGGCCTGCTGACGGCAGCGGTCGGACTGGTCGTTGCAATCCTGCTGCGCTTGTGGAAGGCGGTGAATACAGATTTGGAAAAAGCCGACTTCGGTATTTGTCCCGGCATTCGTCAGCCTTACGCCTCGTCCGAAGCGTTCACCGATTGGCTCGCGCGAGTGATCGACGAGGCAGCCGGACGTGCAAAGCCAACCGATCGCCCCCTTACGTTCGGCGATCTAGCTGCCGCCCCGGACGGCAGCAGGCCGGCCGTCCATCTGGCGATGATGACGACGAGCCTCATGGAGGAGCGTCCCTATACCCTGCCGATGCACAATCGCCGCTTCTTCTTTGAAAAAAGTGAATGGGCTAAAATCTTTCCCGAACGCATCATGGCGCTTCTCATCCGGGAATGTGATCCCTTCCAGCCGCCCGCCGGAGAACCCGGGCAATATTATTATTTCCCGGATAAAGTGCGGTTGCCGCTTGTTGTTGCAGCCCGGATGAGTCTCAGCTTTCCCGGCCTTATCTCGGCCGTGCCTTTGTGGACGCGGGACTTTACGCTTGTTGACGAGGCCGAGAGAGCGAAGCTTCGACGCTGTCTGTTCAGCGACGGCGGCCTATCGAGCAACTTTCCAATTCATTTCTTCGATCACATTTTGCCGAACAGTCCGACCTTCGCAATTACGCTTGATGATTACGACCCCAAGCGAAATCGCGATAAAGTCTGGCTGCCGGAAACCGCCGTTAGCGGCGTCCAACTGCCCATTCTGCCTTTTACCGGTTTGGGTGGGTTTTTGATGCGCCTGGTCTATTCCGCCAAGGATTGGCAGGACAATCTGCAAAGCACGCTTCCCGGATATCGCGAACGGATCGCGCACGTTGCGCTCGAGTCGGACGAGGGTGGACTCAATCTTACAATGGACGAAGCGACGATCCAAAAGGTGGCGGGTTACGGTCAGCAGGCCGGCGAAGAGCTGCGCGACGACTTTAATCTTGATGAGCATCGGTGGCGGCGTTTTCTCGTCGCCATGGCGAGGATGGAAGAAACTCTCGACGAGGTCGCGACGGCCTATGCGGGCTTCGGTGCACCTGAATCATTTGCTGCTTTTCTCAACCGCTATGCGGCGCATGCAGCGCAATACGATCAAAAGCCGGAGATTCTGTCGGTGATGCTCCAGCGCGGCAACGAATTGGCCGTCGAGGGCACGAATTGGCAAACGAAACCGACGGTTCGCGATGGCCATATACCGCAGCCTGCAACGAATCTTCGGATATCGCCGAAGCCGTAGGTGCCTGTGAGTGCCGGCAGTCGCTGCGCGCTGACTATTCGATCCGCGCCCAGCCGTCCGGCGTCAGGCGCTCCTGCGGCAAAAAGCGGCTCTTGTAGTCCATCTTGCGCGAGCCGCGCACCCAGTAGCCGAGATAGACGTAAGCCAATCCCATGCGCCGCGCCCGGGCGATATGATCGAGCACCATCAGCGTGCCGAGCGAGCGCGCCGCTTCGTCGGGCTCGAAAAACGAATAGACCATGGATAGCCCGTCGCCGAGCACGTCGGTCAGCGCCACGGCAAGGAGATCGCCGCGCTTGTCGGCGGCGTCCGGCTGGCGGCGCCGATATTCGATGATGCGGGTCTCGATGTGGCTGTCCTCGACCATCATGGCGTAATCCAGCACGGTCATATCGGCCATGCCGCCGTCGCGGTGTCGGGAATCGAGATAGGCGCGAAAGACGGAATATTGCTCGGAGGTCGGCACGGCGACCCGCATCTCGCCGATGATATCGTCGTTGCGCTTGACGATGCGGCGCATGCCGCGGGTCGGGCGGAAATCGTCGACGACGACGCGTACCGACACGCAGGCGCGGCAGCCCTCGCAAGCCGGCCGGTAGGCGATCGATTGGCTGCGGCGGAAGCCGCCGTGAGTGAGGATATTATTGAGCTCGCCGGCGCGCTCGCCGACCAGGTGCGTGAATACCTTGCGCTCCTCCTTGCCGCCGAGATAGGGGCACGGCGACGGAGCGGTCAGGTAGAATTGCGGCGTATCACGCGAATGCTGGGTCACGGGGCGGTTCGGCGTTGGGTCGCTGCCGGTCACGAATCCGGCCGCCGCCTAAGATCGCCCGACAGCGCCCGCGCGTCAAAGGCGAAATCGACCCATGATCCAATTTGGATCATGGGCTGGAATCCTTATTGGAGCATGATCTTATCCGAAAACCGGGTCCCACTTTTCGGGATCATGCTCTAGCGCCGCATCCGCGCACGCAACGAGGCCGCCCGTGCCGGGTTGTTGATGAGCACCATGCCGACCAGCATATCGTGCAGCAGGCGCCGGCGGGCGTTGAACAAGCCGACCAGGAGGATGAACGGCGTCAAAACGCTGATGCTGACCCAATAGACGATGGCATGCACGGCGCCGAGCAGGAAATAGGCTGGCGCGCCGTACCAGGTGCGGATTTCCAGCCCCATGGTGCGCATGCCGATGGTGGCCGACGCCGGGCTGCCCATCGTCAGGCCGTAATAGAAAAGGGCCCAGACGACCGAAGCCGGCGACAACAGCCAGAACAGCATCCAGCCGAGGCCGAGCGTCACGATGCCGAACAGGAAGATGAAGATCGCGGCCGCCATGACGGGAACGGCGATGGTGACGACATCGATGAAAAAGGCCAAAAGGCGCCGCGACAGCACGCCCTCGAACAGCTCCGGATTGGCGGCCGGATCGTAGGCGTGCGGCTTGACGTCGAGCGAGATGCCGATCCGTGCGGGTCCAGAATCTGTCATGATGAGCCTCGATCCTAGAGCATGATCCCGAAAAGTGGGAACTGGTTTTCGGATAAGATCATGCTCATACAAGGATTCTAGACTGCGATCCGATTCAATTGAATTAGATCGCAGTCTAGGACGCCACCCCAGATGGGGAAACGCACCCGCCGCTGCAAGGGGTCGTGACCGCGATGGTAACGCTTGCCGACATCGAAGCCGCCCGGCGCACCATTGCCGGCCACGTGCTGCGCACGCCGCTGTTGCCGTCGCCGCCGCTGTCGGCGCTCACCGGCGCGGAGATTTTCGTCAAGTACGAGAATTTGCAGGTCACCAACTCGTTCAAGGAGCGCGGCGCCTGCGTCAAGCTTGCAGCGCTGAGCGCCGAACAGCGCCGCCGCGGCGTCATCGCCATGTCCGCCGGCAACCATGCCCAGGCGGTCGCCTATCACGCCCGCCGCCTTGCCATACCGGCGACCATCGTCATGCCGGAGACGACGCCGTTCGTGAAAATCAAAGCCACCGAGGCGCTCGGCGCCATGGTCGTGCTCGACGGCGAGACGCTCGCGGAAGCGCAAGCGCGGGCCGAGGCGATCGCCGCCGAGCGCAATCTGGTCTGGGTGCACCCTTACGACGATCCGCACATCATCGCCGGTCAAGGCACCATCGCGCTGGAAATGCTGGAGGACGCGCCCGATCTCGAGACGCTTGTCATCCCGATCGGCGGCGGCGGCCTGATCGCCGGCAACGCCATTGCTGCGCGCGGCAAAAAGCCGGCGATCGAGATCGTCGGCGTCGAATGCAGGCTCTATCCGTCGATGTGGAACGCGGTCAATGGCGGCGACCTGCCGTGCGGCGGCGCGACGCTGGCGGAAGGCATCGCGGTGAAGAATGTCGGCGCGCTGACCTTGCCGGTCGTGCGTCAATTGGTGAGCGACATCATTTTGGTCGATGAGCCGCTGATCGAGAGCGCGGTCAACGCGTTCCTGACTTTGCAAAAAGCCATGGCGGAAGGGGCAGGCGCCGCGGGCCTCGCCGCCATGCTGGCTGAGCCGCAGCGCTTCGCCGGCCGCAAGGTCGGCTTGATCCTGTGTGGCGGCAATATCGATCCGCGCATCCTTGCTTCCGTCATGGTACGCGAACTGGAACGGGAGGACCGCATCGTATCGTTCCGCCTGACCATTCCCGACCGGCCGGGGATTTTGGGCCAGATCGCAAGCCGCCTCGGCGGGCTGGGCGCCAATATCCTCGCCGTCAATCACCACCGCCTGTTCCTCGACGTGCCGGCGAAGGGCGCCAAACTCGACGTCACCATGGAGACGCGCGACAGCGGCCACGCCGAGGAGATTTTTCGCGCGTTGACCGACGACGGCTACCGGCCGATGCGCTTGGCCAGCGGCGCCGTCTTGGAATGAATGCTGCTTTGTTTGTTAGTGCCCGATGCCGGGATCGTAGCCGGACGGCGGCGCGTCGGGCGTCGGGGTCGGCGGTTCGGGCGCGTCGCTCGGACGAGCCCGCGGCAGCGGGATGTTGGTGTCCGCGAGCGCCAGCACGCTGGGACGATGCCGCGGCAAGGGAACCGGGCCGGTGATCGGATCCGGCGGCGGCAACGCGTCGGCCGTGGCATCATTTGCAGCGTCCGGTGCGGCTGGCTGCTGCGGCGCGACAGATGGCGGGTCCGGGAAAACGCTCGGCGCGGATGCGGGCGCCGCTTGCACCGTATCCGCGGCTGGAGCCGACGGAGCCGCAGGTGCGGCGGACGGTGTCGGTTGAAGTGCGGCGACTTGGACATTCGGCGCGGCAGTATTGCCGGCGCTGTCGCGCACACGATCGCCCCTTCCGTCATCCGTCGCACTGGCGTCGGTGACTGACTGCGCGGGCTGAGACGGTGCGGGAGAATTGGCCGTTGTCGTGTCCGCAGCTGCCCTCATCGGTGGCGCGGTGGCAGGAGACGCCGCGAGCGGCTGGGGCGCCGGTACGGTAGGCTGCGCGATGTAGGTGTGCATGAAAGCGGTGATGGTCCACAGCATCACCGGAACCGCCGTGATCACGGCGACAAGAATGATGATCCGCCGCAACACCGGGGCATAGTGCTGGATATTGTCGTCGTCGTATTCACGCATGACACCCGTCCCGCTATCGCCGTCCCGGCGGCGCTTCAGCTAAATTTCGCCTTTCTTCAATTTCTCCGCGACGCGCGCGGCAAAATAAGTCAGCATGCCGTCGGCGCCGGCGCGCTTAAACGCGATAAGGCTTTCGATCATGGCCTTGTCGCCGTCGAGCCAGCCGTTCGCCGCGGCGGCCATGATCATCGCATATTCGCCCGACACTTGGTAGGCGAAGGTCGGCATGCCGAAGGTCGCTTTGACCCGGCTCAAGATGTCCAGATAAGGCAGGCCGGGCTTGACCATGACCATGTCGGCGCCCTCGGCGATGTCGAGCTCGACTTCGCGCAACGCTTCGTCGGTGTTTGCGGGGTCCATCTGGTAGGTGCGCTTGTCGCCGATCAGCGTGACACTCGAGCCGACCGCATCGCGGAACGGGCCATAGAAGGCGGAGGCATATTTGGCCGCATAGGCCATGATCTGCACGTCGCCAAAACCCGCGGCATCGAGGCCTGAGCGGATGGCGCCGACGCGGCCATCCATCATGTCGGATGGCGCGATGATGTCGCAACCGGCGTCGGCCTCGACCAGCGCCTGGCGGACCAGGACGCCGACGGTCTCGTCGTTGAGGATGACGCCATCGCGCAGCAGCCCGTCATGGCCGTGGCTGGTATAGGGATCGAGTGCCACGTCGCAGAGCACGCCGATCTCCGGCACTTCTTTCTTGATGGCGCGAATGGCGCGGCAGACCAGATTGTCGGGATTGAGCGCTTCGGAACCGTCGTCGTCGCGCCGCCCCGGCTCGGTATAGGGAAACAGCGCCAGGCAGGGGATCGTCAGCTTTGCCGCCCGTTCCGCCGCCCGCACCGCTTCGTCGACCGAGAGGCGCTCGACATCGGGCATGGAGTCCACCGGCGCGCGGACTTTCGTCCCATCGACAAGGAACAGCGGCCAGATCAGGTCGTCGGTGGTGAGCACATTCTCGCGCACCAGGCGCCGGGTCCACTCGGCACGGCGGTTGCGGCGCGGCCGGATCGCCAGATCGAGCCGTTCTGCGGGCTTTTCCGCCTCGACCGGCGTCAGACGGTTCCTTTCGAGCGGTCGGCCGAATTTGATCGCCATAAATGCGCTCCGTGAGCGCCAGGCTATCCTGGCAGCGCCTCTTTTACTCCCTCCACCCGGGCCCCGCCACTGGCCACAATCGGGCCGCTGAGACGCCATTTTCGGGCAGCGTTGACGGGTTGCCGGGGCACCTCTATCGGTCCTGCCGGGATGACCGAACAAGCGCAGAAAAAGCCGACCCGGCCGAGCGACATGCTCGAGCCCGTCCGCGCCGGCAAGGGCTTGAGCGTGGCCGGCTCGTGGACCGAGTACCTCGTCCTGTTCCTGCGCCTGATGGCGGCCGTGTCGCTGATCAAAGGCCTCTATCACTGGGCCCAGGTGTGCGGCGTCGGCGCGGCCCCGGACGACGGCTTTCTGGCGCATTCGGTGGCATGGCGCTCGGCGACGGTATTTTTCGCCGTGCTCGATCTGGTCGCCGCGGTCGGGCTGTGGCTCGCGGCGGCCTGGGGCGCGGTGGTGTGGCTCAGCTCGGTGGTGTCGATGGCGGTGGTCGAGATCTTTTTCCCCAACGTCTTCGGCGGCAGCATTTTTGTCGCGCTGATCGAGATGACGCTGCTCGGCGTTTATCTGTGGCTCGCGATCGTCTCGGCGCGCGAGCATCCGGCCTGACGCAACGCCGCGCGAATGCGCTGCGGCGTTGCCGGGATTTCGTCGATCGAAACGCCGAACGGCGCCAGCGCATCGTTGATGGCGTTGAGGATCGCGGCTGGCGCGCCGATGGCGCCGCCTTCGCCCAGGCCTTTGGCGCCGGTGATGGAAGACGCCGCCGGCGATTCGATATGATGCAATTCAATCTGCGGAATTTCGCACGCGGTCGGCGGCGTGTAGTCGGCGAGCGTCGCGGTCTGCGGATTGCCGCTGTCGTCGTAGACGATCTCCTCGAACAGCGCGTTGCCGATGCCTTGCGCGATGCCGCCGTGCACCTGGCCGTCGGCGATCTTTGGATTGATGATGCGGCCGGCATCTTCCACCGCGAGGAATTTTTCGATTCTGACACGGCCGGTCTCGATATCGACTTCAACGATGGCGACGTGACAGGCATTGGAGAAGGTACCGGGCGGATCGTAATCGGCGCTTTCGCTCAAGCCCGGCGTGATCTCGCCTTTGAAGTGGTGGGTTTGATGATAAGCGGCGCGCGCCAGATTTGCGATCGTCACGGCGCGATCGGTTCCCAAAACTTTGGCGTGGCCGTTTTCGAGCACGATGTCGCCGGTTGCAGCCTCCAGTACGTGGCTGGCGATGGTGAGCAGTTTTTTGCGAATCTTTTGCGCGGCCAACAGCGACGCGCCGCCGGCGATGACCAGTGAGCGGCTGGCGAATGTGCCCCAGCCGTAAGGCGTGCGGTCGGTATCGCCGTGCACGATGCGCACATGCGCCGGCGCGACACCGACTTGGTCGGCGATGATTTGGGCAAGCGTGGTGCGCAGGCCTTGGCCGTGGGGGCTGGCGCCGATGCGCGCTTCGACGGCACCGGACGGGTCCATGGTGATTTCGACGGTCTCCCAGCCCGGCGTGATGTCCATGCCGCGGGCGGCGAAGGCCGGGCTGCCGTAGCCGGTACGCTCGGAAAAGGTCGCAAAGCCGATGCCGCGATAGCGGCCGCGCGTGCGCGCGTCGCGTTGCTGGGCGCGGAAACTTTTCAGGTCCACGTGCGCGATCGCTTGTTCCATCGTCTCGATATAGCTGCCTTCGTCGAACACCAGTCCGGTCGCCGAGGTGTAAGGAAATTTCCTGATCAGGTTGCGCCGCCGGATTTGGTCCGGGCCGAGATCAAACGCAGCGGCCGCCTTGTCCATCAACCGTTCGATGGCGAACGTGATGACCGGGCGCGAGACGCCGCGATAGGGCGCCATGGTGCAAGTGTGGGTGGCGACGCCGCGCGCCACGCAGGCATAGGCGGCAACGTCATAGGGCCCCGGCAATTCCGCCATGGCCATCAGCGGCTCGACGCCGCAGGTGGTCGGAAAGCACGAATAGGCGCCGATATTGGCGACGACGTCGGCCGACAGCGCGATCAGCTTGCCAGCTGCATCGAAGGCGCCTTCGAGCCGCACATGCTGATCGCGGCTGTGGAATGCGGCGATCAGGTTTTCCCGCCGGTCCTCGCTCCAGGCGACGGTGCCGCGAAGTTTTCGCGCCAGCCAAACCAGAAAAACGTATTCGGCCGGCAGCGACATCTTCTGGCCGAAACCGCCGCCGACGTCGGGCGCTACAACGCGCAGATCGGATTCCGGAAATTGCAAGCTGTCGGCGATGGCGGTGCGGGTAACGTGCGGCATCTGCGTGGTGCAGGTCAGCGTCACCCGGCCCGATGCAGCGTCGAAAGCCGCGTGCGCGGCGCGCGCTTCAAGCGGCGTCGCATTCTGGCGGTGGGAACGGGTCTCGACGCGGATGACCTTATGTGCCTGCGCGAACGTCGGGTCGAAGTCCGCGGTCTTGAAGCGGCCTTCGACCACAACATTGTCAGGACAATTGTCATGCACGCGCGGCGCGCCGGGCTGCAGCGCCTCCAGCGCGTCGACAACCGACGGCAGGTCCGCGATCTCGATCGCCACCGCTTCGGCGATGTCTTCGGCCGCCGCGGGCGATGACGCGATAACGGCGGCGATCGGCTCGCCGACAAAGCGCACCACGTCGGCCGCCAAGATCGGCTGCTCGATCGGCTGATAGTTGAACTTGTGCAGCATGGGCCGGATCGGCCGCACGCCGTCGAGATCGGCGGCGCGATATATGCGCGCGCCGTCGGGCGCGCTGATGCCGACAATCCGGCCGGAGGCGACGGGGCTGCGGATGAAACGCACCCAAAGGGCGGCGTCGTGATCGCCGGTGAACCGGCCGCGGCCGGCCACCAGCGCCGGATCTTCCAGCCGGCGGATGGCGCGGCCGACCCATTTCATTCCGGAGCCAGCGGTCGGAGCTGCCATGGGCGCGTCGGATCAGTCGGGCTGGATGTGAAATGTGCGCGGCACCGGCGCGAACCAGGCATCGTAGATTTTCGCGGCTTCGCCGGACGCTTCGAGCTTGAGCAGTGTCCGGTTGACGAAATCGAGAAAGTCCGGTTCGTTCTTCTTCAGCGCGAAGCCGGCGGTGCGGGGCAATTGGTAATCGCCCATCAGCGTGAAATCGGCGGCATGGCCGCTTCTTTGCGCGAACCACAACAGCAGCATCTTGTCGGCGAGAAAGCCGTCCACTTGCTTGTCTGCGAGCGCGGCGAAGGCGCCGTTGTAGTCGTCGAACAATACGATCTGCATGGTGGGAACGGCGGCCTTCAGCTCGGCATCGACGCTGGCCGAGCGCACCAAGGCAAGCTTGCGGCCGGCGAGCTCCCCGACACGGGCGATGCCGCTGTCGCGGCGCACCAGCACCATATGCGGCGAATCGAGATAGGCGTAGCTGAAATCGATCTCTTTGGCGCGTCCCTTGGATCGTGTCATGCCGACCGCGACGAGATCGACGCGATCCTGCTGCAGCGCCGCAATGCGCTCGGCGTTGATGATGGCGACCTTCTCCGTCGCGACGCCGAGATTTTTAGCAACGCGCTCGGCGAGGTCGACGTCATAGCCGACGATGCCCTTACCGTCGTCGCGGAAGCTGAAGGGCGGCGAGCTCGCGGTCACGCCGACCAGCAGGCGCCCGCGCGCCTTGATGTCGCTGAGCTTGTCGGCGGCGGCCGGCACAGCCGGTCCGATGGCCAGCACGGTGCTCACCAGGAGGCGGATGCAGTTATAACGGTGACCCATCGGGCAAGCGTAGCCCGGAATCGAGCGGCGGAGAAATCCGGGCTACGATCGGTGGATTCGGAGGTCTCGATGACAGGCAGGCGGACAGCGTTGGTGACGGGGGCGTCCTACGGCGTCGGTGCCACGATCGCGCTGAAGCTCGCGCGCGAAAATTTCGACATCGCCGTCACCGCGACAAAACCGGACAATCTCGCCGCGACGGTGCGGGCGCTCGAAGCCGCCGGTGCCCGTGCCGTGCCCCTGGTTCTCGACTTGCGCCAGCAGGCGAGCATCGAGCAGACGGCCGCCGAAGCCGTCGCCGCGCTCGGCAGTCCCGATCTGCTGGTCAACAACGCCGGCGCCAATTTGCGTAAAGACGCGGTCGACGTGACGGAAGACGAGTGGGACGCGGTGATGGCGGTCAACATCCGCGGTACCTTCTTCCTGACTCAGCAGATCGGCCGCCATCTCATCGCTGCCGGCAAAGGCGGCTGCATCGTCAACATCGCCTCGACCCACGCGCTTGTCGGCATCGCCGAACGCTCCACCTACGGCATCTCCAAGGCGGCGCTGCTCGGTATGACGCGCATGCTGGCGGTCGAGTGGGCGCCTCATGGCATCCGCGTCAACGCCATCGCGCCCGGCCGCCTCGACACGCCGTCGCCGTCGCGCGCGGAGAAAGGCGCCGATCCCGCCTATATGGACGCGATGTTGAGCCGCATCCCGTTGCGCCGCCTGGCGAGCGCCGAGGAGGTGGCGGCGACGGTGGCCTATCTGGTCAGCCCTGCGGCTGCATCGATGACCGGCCAGGTTTTGGTGCTCGACGGCGGGCTGACGGTGGCTTGATGCTCACCATCCGCGCGGTTCGGCGGCGAGCGACGGCAGCGCTTCGATCTCGGCCGCAAGTTTCTTTTCAGCCGCAGCGTCGAGCAGCAGCAGCGGTGGGCGTGGATTGCCGTAATCGCGGCCCATGACACGGACCGCGGTCTTGAGCGCGGCCACGCCGCCGGGTTTGACGATTTGTCGAAGCGCCGCGATCTCTTCTTGCAGCGCGCGAGCCTCGAAAAGCTTTTGCTGGCGGCACAGATCGAACAGTTTTCGCACGAGCTCGGGCGCGATGGCGGCCAGCGCTGAAAATACTCCGCTGGCGCCGATGGCGGCGGCCGAGACCATCAATTCCGTTCCGGATATGAGCTTAAAGGCGGGCCGGCGACGCGCAGCGTCGCTCAAGAGCTCGATCATGAATTGCCAGTCGAGGCTCGCGTCGACGACGCCGGCGAAATTCGGCAGCTTGTCGATTAGTTTCAGCGCAAGATTGGTATTGATCTTGCTGCCCGCCATGTCTTCGGGCGCGTTGAGGACGAAGAACGGAATGTCGACCGCCGCGCCGATCTGGCAAAAATGCTCCAACACCATCGCCGGCGGCGGCGTCCAATAATAAGGCGTGGTGGCGACGATGGCGGCGGCGCCGGCCGCTTGCGCATGTTTAGCGAGGCCCGCGGCGATTGCGGTACCGGCGTCGCTGACATGGGCGATGACCGGCACGCGCTTGGCCGCATGTTCGACCGCGAATGTGATGACTTGGCGCCGCTCGGCGTCGGTGAGGCTCACCGACTCGCCGCAATGCATCGGCACGGCAAGCGCGTCCGCGCCGTGGCGCACATGAAACTCGATCGATCTTGCGTAGACATCGAAATCGATGCGCCGATCCGACGAAAACGGCGTCAGCGGTGTCTGCACCAAACCCGGCACGAATGTCATGGGCCGGCGACCTACCAGCCGTGCGGTTCGCTGTCGAGGATGCCGAGATCCTCGAGTTGCGCGCGGATATAGGCTTGGCGTTCCGGCGTCGCGGTCGGCAGCGGCGCGCGCGTCGGGCCGACCGGGCGGCCCATGATCACCATGCCGCCCTTGAGCGAGGAGGGGTATTGATCCTTGAACAGGTGCCACAGCCGCGTCATCTTGAATTGCAGCTCCCTGGCTCGCGGCCATTCGCCGGCGATGCAGCTTTCGAATAATTCGGTGCACAGGTTTGGGCAGATCGAGCCGGCGGCGGAATACGACCCGACGCCGCCGAGCGGCACCGACGGCAGCAAGAACTCGACGCCGGTGAGCATGGCGAAATTCGGCCGCAACGCCAGCGCCGCGCGCGAAATCTCCAAAAATTTCTCGCTGTTGAAGCTTGCTTCCTTGACGCCGACGAAGTTCGGCAGCTTTTCGATCAGGTGCGCCATCAATGCGCCGGTGATCTCGACGCCGGCGAGATAACTCGGCGAGTTGTAGGACAGCACCGGCAGGTCGATCGAGGTGCACAGCCGCGTGAAATAGGCCTCGATCGCTTCCAGCGTCGGCGTCCAGAAATACGGCGTGATCGCCAGAATGCCGTCGGCGCCGATGTCCTGGGCATGCCGCGCCAGCGCCATGGTGTCTTCGACCGCAAGCGCCGAGACATGGATGGTGACCGGCACCCGGGCGGCCACGACCTTGACGGCGGCTTCGGCGAACAGCTTGCGCTCGTCGATGGTCAGATTGAGCGACTCGCCCTTATGGTGCGGCCACGAAATCGCCGGCGCGCCGGCGCGCACATGGAAGTCGAGCAGCCGCTCGAAGGTCGGCAGATCGAGGCTGAAGTCGTCCTTGAGCGGCGTGACCGGGCTCTGCATCACGCCCCGGAATTTGTTCTGCATTTCGGGTGCTGGTCTCGTTAAAATCGCGGCGGTTCGCCAGCATACGCTTGGCCGATGATGTTCGCGAGGTCGGCTTTGGCGACCGGCCGCGGATGGCTGATCTTGACCGCGGCGACCACGTCGACGGCCTTGGCGATATCCTCCTCGCGCAGGCCAAGGCCTTTGAGACCCGTCGGCAGGCCCAGCCGCACGTTGAGATCGTAAAGGCCGCGTGCCGCGTCGGTCACGCCGAGCGCGCGTTGGATGCGCGCCATGGCTTCCGGCGCCGCGACGGCGTTGAAGCCGATCGCATAGGGCGTCGCGACGGCATGAGTATGGGCATGGTCGAGATTGAACCATTGCCGCACGCGTTGCGCGATGGCGTGCTCGAGCCCGACCTCGGCGCGGAAATTCGCCGCGAGCCAGGCGCCGTAGAGGACATCGGTGCGGGCATCGAGATCGCGCGGATTTTGCACCAGGCGCGGCAGGCTCGATCCTAGTCGCTTGATCGCTTCCTCGGCCATCGCCTGCACGATCGGATTGGTGTCGATGCCGTAGAGGCTCTCGACGGCATGCGCCATGGCATTCATGCCGCTGGCCGCGGAAAAACGCGCTGGCAGATCGAGCGTCAATTCGGGATCGTAGATGGCGGTTGCGGGCAACGCGGCCGCGCCGTCGCCGCTGATGCGATCGTCGGCAATGCCGATGCGCCACCGCGCCGCCATTTCCGAGCCGGAATAGGTGGTGACGATGGCGATATAGGGAATTTTGGTCGTCGCAGCTGCCGCCTTGGCAAGTCCGATCGGCGAGCCGCCGCCGATCACGACAAAACCGTCGAGGTTTTGCCGCTTGATGTCGTCGACGATGCGCTCGAATACCTCGCGTGGCATGTTCGGCGCCGAGGCGTCGCAGAACGCGACGCAGCGATCGGCGATCGACGCGGTGACGCGGCGGGCAAAATCGGCGCGCGATTGCGAGCACAGCACCATCAGCCGCGACATGTTGTGCAAACTGGCTTCGGCCGGCAGCGCCGCGATGGCGCCGGCGCCGAACACGATGCGCACCGGATCGGAGCGATAGGTGAAACGGCCGGGGATCGGCGACATGCGGCGCTTACTCGGCCTTCATGCCGGCTTTTTTGACCACCGGCCCCCACTTGGCGATTTCCGCCTCGATGAACTTGCCGAATTCGGCTGAGCTCAAATGCACTGGTGCGGCGCCTTCGTTGTCGAGATATTTTTTGGTCGTGTCCGAATTGAGCAGTTCCGCGATCGTGTCGTGGAGCTTGTCGATGATCGGCTGCGGCGTGCCGACAGGCGCGATGATGCCCCACCAATTGGTCGCCACATAGCCGGGAATGCCGGCCTCGGCGATGGTCGGCAGGTCGGGCAGGATCGGGCTGCGCTGCGCGCCGCCGGTGGCGAGCGCCCGCAACTGGCCGCCCTGGATGTTCGGCACCGTCTGCACGATCGAGGAGAACATCACCTGGTCTTCGCCGGCGATCACCGCGAGCATGGCCGGGCCGCCGCCCTTATAGGGCACGTGCTGGATATCGACGTCGGCGGTCAGCTTGAACAGCTCGCCGCTCAAATGCTGGAAGCTGCCGATGCCGGCGGAGGCGTAGTTGAGCACGCCCGGCTTTGCCTTGGCGAGCGCGAGCAGTTCCTTGACCGAATGCACCGGCACGGTCGGGTTGACGGTCAGCACATTGGTGCCGGTGGCGATAATGCTCACCGGCACGAAATCCTTTACGGGATCGAACGGCTCCTTGTAGAGCCAGGGATCGACCGCGTGCGCGATGGAAACAATCAAAAGCGTATAGCCGTCGGGCGTCGCCTTGGCGGCGAGATCGGAGCCGACCACACCGCCGGCGCCGCTGCGATTGTCGACGAACACCTGCTTGCCAAGTCTTTCGCCGAGCTGATTGGCGATGATGCGCCCGACCACGTCGTTGCTGCCGCCGGGCGGGAAGGGGATGATCATGCGGATTGCGCGGCTCGGATAATCGTCCGCTGCGGCAGGCTGAGCGAGCATCGGCAGCGTGAGAACAAGCGCGAAGAAAAGCGTGCCGATCGCAGTCAGGCGAAATCTCGCCATCAATATTCTCCTCAACCCGGTTAGCCGACGTTCCTTATACCAATCCGTCGGAGCCGTCATTGCGACGCCATGTCCTGTACTTCCTTGGCCTTGGCGGTGCAGGCCGCAAGCAGGAAGCCCAAGTCGGTACCGGTCGAGACATAGCGCGCGCCCATGCGGACATATTTGGCCGCCAGGTCGGCGCGCGTAGCGAAGCCGCCGACGGCTAAATGCTTGCCGTGCTTTTGGCACGCGGCCAGCGTTTTGCTGTAGGCCTCGTGCACCCGCGGATGGTCGTATTGTCCGGGCAACCCATAGTCCGCCAGCAGATCGTTGGTGCCGATCAGCACCATATCGACGCCGTCGACCGCCATGATCGCGTCGGCGTTGTCGATCGCAGCCGCGCTTTCGAACTGCACGATGACCATGGTCGCGGCGTCGACCGCCGCATAGGCCTCCGCGGCCGGAAACGAACGATATTGCAGATGGGGCAAGTTGCCGGCATTGGAGCGGTCGCCGAGCGGCGGATATTTTGCCGCCTTGACGTATTCGCGCGCCTCCGCGGCGGAGCTGACATGGGGCGCAATGATGCCGAGCGCGCCGGCATCGAGGATGCGCTGCACGTCGGCGACGCCGGGCACCCGCACGAACGGCGTGATGCCGACTTCGAGCGCGGCGATGCAGATCTGGCCCATGGTTTCCAGCGAAAAGCTCGAATGTTCCATGTCGACATAGAGGCTGTCGAAACCGGCGGTCTTGGCGATGCGCGCGATCTCGATGCCGCGAATGAGCCGCACCGTCATCGAGGCGACGACCTCTTCGCGGGCGAGCTTTTCCTTCACATGGTTGCGCAGAACGTCACTGATCTTGGCCGGCATCTTGTTGGCTGACATGAGGCTTCCCGGAAGCTATCTTAGGGGCAACAGGAGAGGTGCCGTGAACTACTCGACCGATTTTAAATCAATCCGCAACGACGTGTCGGAGCAAGAGTGGCAGGCCAGGGTCGATCTCGCCGCCTGCTACCGGCTGGTCGATCAATACGGCATGGCCGACCTCATCTACAACCATATTACCGCGCGCATTCCGGGCACCGAGCACCTTTTGATCAATCTCTACGGCCTGCTCTACAAGGAGATCACGGCATCGAGCCTGGTCAAGATCGACGCCGAGGGCAACATCATCGCCAAGCCGGATACCGACTACGGCATCAATGTCTCCGGCTATGTCATTCATGGCGCCATTCACAAGGCGCGGCCGGACGTCGCCTGCGTGCTGCACACTCATACGCGGGCCGGCATGGCGGTGTCGGCCATGGAGTGCGGGCTGTTGCCGCTGTCGCAGACCTCGATCCGCTTTGTCGGCCACATCGGCTACCACGACTACGAGGGGCCGGCGATCGACAAGGACGAGCGCGAGCGCATCGTCGATGATCTCGGACCGCATGACGCGCTGGTGATGCGCAATCACGGCCTGCTCACCTGCGGCGCCACCATCCAGCAGGCTTTCAACACAATGTATCAGCTCGAATTGTCGTGCCGCTCGCAGGTCGACGCCATGGCGGCGCGCACCGAATTGACCATGCCGGGCGAGAACGTGCTGGCGCACACCGCGCATCTTTATCAGCCCGGCGCGCGGCGGCCCTACGGCGTGCTGGAATGGCCGGCCATGCTGCGGCTCCTCGCCGCGACTGAGAAGAGCTCAGGCTATCCGCCATATTGGCACTGAGCGCCAATCGTGCCGCAGCTGACCGCTGTCGTCATCACCCGCAACGAGGCGGCGAATATCGGCGACTGCCTCGACAGCGTCGCGTTCTGCGACGAGCGGATCGTGGTCGATTGCGGCAGCAGCGACGGCACCGTCGACATCGCAAATGCGACGGGCGCCCGCGTCGAATTTCACGAATGGCGCGGGTTTTGGCCGCAAAAGAATTATGCGCCGCTACATGAAAGCCTGGCTCGCGACCCGCGAGCCGAAAATCAGCCACCGCCGCGAAGCGGGGGAGGGGAGCCGCGCGAAGCAGGATTGAGCGAGCGCGCGGCCGGGCGGGAATCCGCGGCCGGGACGCGAAGCACGCTTTCAATCCGCTCGATCACCGCGGCCGCCGCCACATCCTGCATGCAGGCGTGGCCGTACATGCAGCGGCTGAGCAGGCGCAGATAGCACGGCGAGCACGGCAGGTCGGCCCGCAGGATTGCGCCGTCGCGCCGGTACGGACCGGCCCAGACCGGATCGGTCGGGCCGAATATGCTGACGACCGGGCGGCCGAGCGCGACGGCGAGATGCATCGGCCCGGAATCGTTGGTCACGCAGATCGTCGCCCGCGCGATCAGTGCCGCCAGCTCGCTGAGCGTCGTCTCGCCAGCGAGGTTAATGGCGCCGGGCGCAAGTTTCGCAACGTCATCGCAAAGCGCGCGCTCGCGCTCCGTTCCGATCAGCGTCACGGCGAAGCTCTTCTGCATGAAATGCCGTGCCACCTCGGCGAACGCTTCCCGCCGCCACTCCTTGGTTTCCCAATTCGTGCCGGGTGCCATCACCAGGAGCTTTGCCTTGGCGATGTCGTAGTAGTCGGCAAGCGCGTCGATCCGGGCGCGCGCTTCCTGCGGGATCGGAAATGAGAAATCCGCGAGGCCATCGTCGAGACCGAGCATCGGGCCGATGCCGAGATAGCGCTCGACCGGATGTATATCGAGTGTCGGCAAGGCGATGTGATCGGTATAGGCGAGCCAGCTTGCTTCGCGCGCGCCCTGCCAGGCGTGCTTGCGCGCTTCGTCGGGGATTTTTCGCGTCAGGTTTTTCCAGATATCGGCGCGCGGCTTATCGAAGCCGATGCGCACCGGGGCGCCCGAGGTGAATGCAAAAAAGCCGCTGCGCAATTGGCCTTGCAGATCGATGACCAGATCGTATTCGACGGCGCGCAGTTGCGCGACCAGCCGTGCCGCGGCGACATATGGCGCAAGGCGCCACGGCGCCGACCGTTCGTCGCGGGCAAATTCGATGACATTGCTGATCGCCGGATTGTGCTGCAGCAATTCGCCGATCGCCGGCGTCACCAGCCAGTCCAATCGCGTCGCCGGATAACGCCGCCGCAGCTTGTTCAAGACCGGCAACGTGTGCACCACGTCGCCGACCGCCGACAGCTTGATCAGCAGGATCTTGCGAAAATCGCGGCTGCGCAGATCGTCAGATGGCACGGTCAGTTGGGCCCCCTCGACTCGCAACTAGCACGCCCACGCCGGCTTTTGTTAGGCCAGATTCCTCGGCCAAAGTCTTGGGTGGGTCTTGGGTCAAGGGCTTGAGCTCCATGCCGAAGTCTAAATGACGCGAAGTGCGATTCGGCCGCGATTTTGGACATCGGCTTACCTTTATCCGATCACCTCGCCGGCGCCGACAAGCAGCAATTGCTGGACAATACGGCTTGCCATGGTCCAAACCTCGGCCGCTCGCGCAGGCGGCGTCGACCGCTCGCGCCGCTCGAACACCAAGTCCGAATTTGGGGGCGTCATGCACAAGGATTGGTTTCGTCTCAATACGGTCGCCGCGCTGGCGCTGTCGATTTACGCGATTGCCGCGACGGCAAGCCTCGCCCAAGAGTGGCCCACACACCCTGTGCGCTGGGTACTGCCGTTCGGTCCAGGCTCCGGAGCGGATACCGCCGCGCGGCTGATAAACGAAAAGCTGCAGCAGAATTGGGGCCAACCCATCATCATCGACGGCAAGCCTGGAGGCGATGGCTTGCTGTCGCTGCAGATCGTCGTCTCGGCAAGGATGACCACACGTTGTTTTTCGGGCCAAGCAGCATCTTCGTCGTACAACGCTACGTGCACGCGGACATGTCATTCGATCCCGAAACCGACCTCGCACCGATCGCGGGGGTCGCCAAGGTGCAGATCGCCATAGCGGTGCCGACGAGTCTCGGCATCTCCACGCTGGCCGAGTTCGTTGCGCTGGCGCGCGCCAAGCCGAGCGAGACCAGCTATTCGGTCGCGCCGGGATTCTCGGAATTCGTATTCGACGCATTCGTCAAGGAAAACGGCCTCGCGATCGCCAAGGTTCCTTACCGCGACATCACCAAATCGCCGATAGATCTCGGCGAGAACAGAATCCAATTATCCATGCAATCCTACGCCGCGATGCGGACCTATGCGCAGACCGGCAAGATCAAGATCATTGCCATCAACGACCGCGAGCGATCGCCCATCGCCCCGGACATTCCCTCGGTGGTCGAAGCCGGATTCCCGTCCTTGCTCGCCAGTCCCGTCCTCGGCCTGCTCGGCCCCCGCGACATGCCGGTCGACTTGCGCCGGCGGATCGCAGCCGACATGCTCACCGCGCTCGACGACAAGACGACCGGCGAAAGATTGGCGCTCGTAGGACAGCCGGCCGCACCAATGGGCGTCGACGCGTTCATCGCCGCGCTCAAGGAGCAATACGCACAGGTCGCCCATATCGCGTCCGTGCTCGGTATTGCGAAGAAATAGAAGCGGCTTGATCGCGAGCACCACTCAAGCCTGCTTAGTGGCGCGGTTCAGGAGCCATAAGTCGGCCCTGGCGTTCCAACGAGAATATCGGTGTTTGTGATTATGCCAGCGCGTTCACCACTCAGAGAACGACGCTCCGCATCATCCCGGTACGCGTCGTAGTGGTCCCGACTTGGAAACTTGAGCACGTGGACCTCGAAAGGCTCGTCTGACCCGTCGTCCGACGCCTTCGACGTCCGGATGGTACGCTCAATGACGCCGCCGTAGCGGGCCATGATGCGCGACACTTTGCGCTCGTAGGCCTCGAATTCTGCCTCGAGACCCGTGTGAATCCATAGTCTGACAAGGATGTAGAGGGACGGGGTCGCCATGTTCACCTCATGGGTCGGTAAGTCCCACCATTACAGGTGTGCCTCCTGCATTGCAGCAAAGTCGTCACCCGGCGATGACCGTTCAGGGTCATTCGCGGACATCGCATCAGCCCTATGTCATGTCCGCATTTACTCCGATAGCGCGCATCGCTCTCGAGCCTATTTGGCAGTCACAGTGAGCTTTGTGAGAGCGCTGTGCTCGTGCGAATCGCTTGTAAATTAATGGATCTTCGCGGCTTTCGCGTCCTGAATCGCCTGCCACACCTTCTGCGGCGTTGCCGGCATTTCGACGTGGCGCACGCCGAAATCCCATAGCGCATCGACGACGGCATTGATGACCACGGCCAGCGCCGGCACCGTGCCGCCTTCGCCGGCGGGGCGGATGCCGAGCGGGTGGGTGGAAGAGGGCACCTCGCTCAGCTCGGTGATGTAGGACGGCAAGTCGGAAGCGCGCGGCATGGCGTAGTCCATGAACGAGCCGGCGAGCATCTGGCCGCTCTCCGGATCGTAGTGCGCGTGTTCCAGCAGTGCTTGCCCGATTCCTTGGGCGATGCCGCCGTGGACCTGGCCGTGAATGATGAGCGGGTTCACGGCGCGGCCGACGTCGTCGACGGCGACGTAAGTGATCACCTTGACCGAACCGGTATCGGGATCGACTTCGACTTCGCAGACATGGGCGCCGTAAGGGTAGCTGGCCTCGGCGACGGTTTCGTCGCAAGCGGCATATAAAGGTCCGCGCAAATCTTCGGGCAAATCGGCGCGCTCCAGCGCGGCGCGCGCCACGTCGAACAGGCCGACCGCGTGGTTGGTGCCTTTCACGGCGAAGCGGCCGTCCTTGAACTCGATATCGGCGGCTGCGGTCTCGAGCAGATGCTCGGCGATGCGCAAGGCTTTCTCGATGATGCCGTCGGTGGATTTCTTGATGACGATCGAGCCAAGCCGCATGCCGCGGCCGGAATGGGCGCCGCCGCCGACGGTAACGCGATCGGTGTCGCCGGTGACGAAGCGCACGCTTTCGATCGGCACGCCGAGCCATTCGACGATCAGTTGGGCAAAGCTCGTCTCGTGGCCCTGGCCTTGCGAGGTGACGCCGATGATCAGTTCGACGAAGTTTTCGGGCGAAACGGTGATCTCGGCTTTCTCGCGCGGCACGCCGGTCGAGATATCGACGTAATTGCCGACGCCGATGCCGCGATATTTGCCGCGCTTCTTGGCTTCGGTGCGGCGGCGTTTGAAGCCAGCCCAGTCGCCGAGTTTCAGCGCCAGATCCATGCCGCCGATATAGTCGCCGTTGTCGTATTCGACGCCGAACGGATTTTTGTACGGCAATTCCTTTTCGGTCACCAGATTGCGCCGGCGCAATGTGACGCGATCGTAGCCGCATTCGCGCGCGGCGAGATCGATCAACCGCTCCATGACGAAGATCACTTCCGGCCGTCCGGCGCTGCGATAAGGCCGTGTCGGCGAGGTGTGGCTCAAGGTGGCGCGGGCGCGGAAATATGCCGCCGGCATCCGGTAGATGCTCGACATCATCTGCACGCCTTTTTGCACCATGGCGAAATTGGTGGTGTGGGCGCCGAGATTGCCGAGATTGGAGCCGCGCATGGCCAGGAACTTGCCCTTGTCGTCGAGCGCCAGCTCGGCTTCGACGGCAAGGTCGCGTGCCTGGTAGTCACTCAAGAAGGACTCGTGGCGGTCGATGATCCATTTCACCGGCCGTCCGACTTTCTTCGCCGCCCAGGCGACCAGCGCGAACTCGGCATAGATCATGCCGCGGGTGCCGAAATTGCCGCCGACGTCCTGCATCAGCACGCGGACTTTTTCCGGCGGCACGTCGAGGATCGTGGCGAGATCGTTCTTCAGCCGCACCGCGCCGCCATTGCCGGCATAGACGGTGTAGCGGCCGGTCTGCGGATCGAAAGCCGCGAGCGCCGCGCGCGGCTCCATCGGCACGCCGGTGATGCGCTGCACCCAGGTCTCGAACCGGGTCACGTGGGCGGCGCGGGCAAAGGCGGCGTCGGTCGCCGCCGCGTCGCCTAGCTCGCCATCGAAGCAGACATTCGACTGCGCGCCGTCGTGCACCCGCGGCGCATCCTGACGCGCGGCCGCGATGGTTTCAACAACGGCCGGCAGAACGTCGTATTCGATTACGATGCGTTCGGCGCCGTCTTTCGCCGCGTGCACGGTTTCGGCGACGACCACCGCCACCGCTTCGCCGACGAAACGCGCCTTGTCGGTCGGCAACGGATAATGCGGCGCTTCGAACGGCGGCTCGTCGCCTTTGAGGTGCAGCTGGGCCTCCTTCTGATGCGGCGACCACGGCTTGTGCGGGATCGGTTTGAGGCCGTCCGCGGCAAAGTCGACCCCGGTCAGCACCGCGAGCACGCCGGGTGCGGCCTTGGCGTCGTCGGTCGCGATGCTGCGTATGCGCGCGTGGGCATGCGGCGAGCGCACCATGACCGCATAGACCTGGCCCGGAAGATTTTCGTCGGCGGTGTAGCGGCCGCCGCCGCGCACCAGGCGCAAATCCTCGCGCCGCCGTACCGGCTGGCCGATGCCGGAGTTTTTTGCCGCTTCAGCCATCGGTGCGTTCTCTCTTCATTGCAGCGGAATATCGGCCTGCTTGATCACCTTGCCCCACAGCGCGCGGTCCTCGGCGAAGAATTTTGCCGCGTCGGTGCGGCTGCCCGGTGCCAAATCCATGCCGAGCGCCTTGGTCTTCTCGATGAACTCGGGCTGCTTGAGACATTCGACGACATCGCGGTTGATCTTGTCGGCGAGCGCATCGGGCGTCTGCGGCGGCGCCACGATGCCGAAGAAGGTCACCGCGCGATAGCCCGGCACGCCGGCTTCGGCGAGCGTCGGCACGTCGGGCAGGTCCTTGACGCGCTCGGTGCCGCCGACGGCGATGATCTTTTCCTTCTGCGCGCGGTAGAGCGGCAGCGACGTTGCCAGCATGTCGAACATCATGTCGACATTGCCGGCCAGCACATCGGCGACCGCGGGGCTCAAGCCTTTGTAAGGGACTTGCAGCAGTTTCACGTCGGCGAGCATTTCCAGCTCGATCGTCGCTAGCTGACCAACTGAACCGACGCCGGGTGTCGCCGCGGTCAGCCGGCCGGGATTGGCTTTGGCGTGGGTGAGCAACAGCGGCAGGTTTTGCGCGTCAAAGCCGTTATTGAGCACCAGCACATAGGGCGAGGTCGCCAGCACCGCGATTGGCACCCACTTTGCCGGGTCGTAGGACATGTCCTTATACATGTAGGCGTTGGTGGCGATCGGCCCGGGCGAGGCGAGCAGGAGCGTATAGCCGTCGGGATCGGCGCGGAAAACTTCCGCCGCGCCGATATTGCCGCCGGCGCCGCCGACATTTTCGACGATGACCGATTGCCCCCATGTGCGGCCGAGCCGGTCGGCCAGCACCCGCGCCAACAGGTCGGTGCCGCCGCCGGGCGGGTAGGGCACGATCAGCTTGACGACGCGGGCGGGATAATTGGCTTGCGCTTGGGCTGCCGACGGCGCGGCAGCGGCGGCGAGCACCGCCACGAGCGCCGTGATTGCAACCCTGATGCCTCGCAACGTTTCCTCCGCCGGTGCTTGCCGGCGCATGTTATGGGAGCCGCCGAGCGCGCGCCAGCGCGGACGGCCGCTGCGCCCCGTGCTGACAAGCAACGGCCGCGGATGTAGACAGGGACAAGGCCAAGCGGAGGAACGCCGTGCTTGCGCGGGATGATCGAAACACGCCGGTCGATTGGGTGGCGCGCGCCGCGGCGCTGGTGCCGATGATCGAGGCCGCGAACGATCGCATCGAGGCCGAGCGGCGCATCGTGCCCGAAGTCATCGCGGCGCTGCATGAAGCAGGCCTGTTCCGCATGCTGCTGCCGGCCTCGTTCGGCGGCGGCGCGGCCGACGTGGTTGCCTTCAACCGGGTGATCGAGACCATCGCCACCGCCGACGCCTCTACCGCGTGGTGTCTGGCGCAGCAGGTGGCGAGCACGCAGTCGGCGGCGTATCTCGACCCAAAAGTGGCGCGCGAGATTTTTGCCGGACCCGACGGCGCCGTCGCCTGGGGCCCGCCCTCGGGCGCCAAGGCGGTGGTCGTCGACGGCGGCTATGTCGTCAATGGGCGTTGGCGTTTTGCCAGCGGCAGCGAGCATTGCCCGTGGCTCGGCGGCCATTGCACGGTGTTCGAGGCGGACGGCAAGCCGCGCTTGGACAAACAGGGCCGCCCGGTGCTGCGCACCATGCTGTTCCGCAAGGACAAGGCGACATTTTACGACATCTGGCACGTGATCGGGCTGCGCGGTACCGGCAGCAATGCCTACGAGGTGACGGAACTGTTCGTGCCGGAGGCTTACTCGTATTGGCGCGATCTCCCCGCCGACCGCCGCGGCGACGATCCCATCGGCAATATTCCGCTGCTGACGCTTTACGGCATGGGATTTTCCGGCGTCGCGCTCGGGCTGGCGCGCGCCTGCCTCGACGCTTTCATGAAGCTTGCCGAAAAGAAAATGCCGGCGCCGACCCACGGCGCCCCAATTCTGCTGCGCGACAATGCGGTGATCCAATCGCGCGTCGCCAAGGCAACGGGCCGGCTGCAGTCGGGGCGCGCCTATCTGCACCAATGCCTGCGTGAATTCTGGCAGGCGGCGACCGCCAACCGCGCGCAAACCCTCGAACAGCGCGCGCAACTGCGCGTCGCCATCACCGGCTCCATGGACCAGGCGCGCCGCGTCGTCGACTTCGCCTATCACGCCGCCGGCGCCGACGCGATCTTCAACGGCAGCGCGTTCGAGCGGCGCTTTCGCGACATGCATACTGTAACAGCGCAGGGCCAGGCGCATCTGTCCAATTTTGAAGGCGCCGGCCAGGCGCTGTTCGGCATCGAGCCGAGTCAGCGGCTATAACAATGGCCGAACACACGGCAAAAACTCTCCGCAAGGAGGATCCGGCGCTGCTGTCGGGCCGCGGCCGCTATGCCGACGACCTGCCGGTGCCGGTCGGCACCTTGAACGCCCACGTCGTCCGCTCGCCGCACGCCCATGCCGACATTGTTGCGATCGACGCCACCGCGGCGCTGGCGCACGACGGTGTGTGGGCCGTCATCACCGGCGAAGATATTCGCAAGCTGTCTGAGCCATTTTTGGCGGCGGTGAAAACGCCGGTGCAGCAATGGGCGCTGGCCGTGGAGCGGGTGCGCTATGTCGGCGAGCCGGTGGCGCTGGTCGTGGCCGAGAGCCGTTACATCGCCGAAGACGCCGCCGAGCTGGTGACGATCGAATACGCGCCGCTCGAAGCAGTCATCGACCCGCGCGCCGCGTGCGAAAAAACCGCGCCGCTTCTCCATCCGCAGGCCGAGACCAACGAAATCTCGGTACGCAAATTCTCCTATGGCGATCCTGACGGCGCCTTCGCGCGCGCGGATCGCCGCATCGCCATGACGACGGAATTCCCGCGGCTGTCGTTCACGCCGATCGAATGTTACGTCGTGGCCGCCGAGCACAATCCGGCCGAAGGCAGCTACGATGTGCTGGCGAATTTCCAGGGCCCGTTTTCCATGCACCCGGTGATGGCGCGCGCGCTACGCGTCGCCGGCCCGAAATTGCGCCTCCGCATCCCGCCGGATTCCGGCGGCAGCTTCGGCATCAAGCTTTCGGTGTTTCCCTATGTGGTGCTGATCGCGCTCGCCGCGCGCATCGCCGGCCGCCCGGTGAAATGGGTCGAGGACCGCATCGAGCATCTGGTCGCCGCAAGCTCGGGGCCGAACCGCGTGACCGAAATCGAAGCCGCGATCACCAAAGACGGGCGCATCCTTGGGCTGAAACTCGATCAGCTCGAGGATTACGGCGCATTCCTGCGCGCGCCGATGCCGGGGCCGCTCTACCGCATGCATGGCGCGGTGACCGGCGCCTACGACATCGCCAATGTCGAGGTGACCAACCGCGTCGTGCTCACCAACAAAATGCCGTCGAGCCTGATCCGCGGTTTCGGCGGGCCGCAGCTTTATCTGGCGCTGGAACGGCTGATGCAGCGCATCGCGGTGGAGCTCAAGCTCGACCCGCTCGACGTGATCCGCCGCAATCTCATTCCGGCGGAGAAATTTCCCTACCACGCTGCGGCAGGCGCACTTTACGATTCCGGCGATTACCCACGCACGGTCGAGAAGGCGCTCGGCGGCGGCCGGCTCGATGCGCTCAAGCGCCGGCGCGACGAAGCCCGCGCCGCCGGGCGCAAATACGGCATCGGCTTTGCGGCCATCGTCGAGCCGGCGATGTCCAACATGGGTTATCTGTCGACCTTGATGACCGCGCAGGCGCGCGAAAAAGCCGGTCCCAAAAACGGCGCGGTATCGATGGCTCGGGTCAATATCGATCCGCTCGGTGCGGTGTCGGTTACCGCCGACGTCACGGTGCAGGGGCAAAGCCACGAGACGGTGCTGGCAGAGATCGTGGCGCGCGAACTCGGGCTAAAATCCGACGACATCGAAGTGGTGTTGGAAATCGACACTGCCAAAGACCAATGGTCGATCGCGGCCGGCACTTATTCGAGCCGCTTCGCCTCAGGTACGGCGGTGGCGGCGCACATGGCTGCGGCACAGATGCGCGACAAGCTGAAAGCCATTGCCGCCAAGCAGCTCAATGTGCTGGCGGATGACGTCGAACTTGCCGGCGGCAAAATCCGCAGCCGTAGCAATCCCGACAACGCGCTGCCGTTCGGCCGCGTCGCCGCGACTTCGCATTGGTCGCCGGCGATGCTGCCCGAAGCCATGGCGCCGGCGCTGAGCGAGACCGGCGTGTGGTCGCCGCAAGAGCTCGAGCCGCCGTCGAGCGACGACCGCATCAACACCTCGCTGACCTACGGTTTTGTCTTCGACATGTGCGGCGTCGAGATCGATCCGAAAACCTATTCTGTCCGCGTCGACCGCTACGTGTCGATGCACGATGCCGGCCGCATTCTCAACCCGACCATCGCCGAGGGCCAGATCCGCGGCGCCTTCGCCCAGGGCATCGCCGCCGCGCTCTACGAGGAGTTCACCTATAACGACGAAGGCGCGTTCCTCAGCGGCACCTTTGCCGATTATCTGGTGCCGACGGTGAGCGAAATCCCCGAAGTGGAGATTTTGCATTATTCCTCGCCGTCGCCGTTCACGCCACTCGGCGCCAAGGGCCTGGCCGAGGGCAATTGCATGAGCACGCCGGCCTGCATCGCCAACGCCATCGCCGACGCGCTCGGCGTCGCCGACGTGACGCTGCCGGCAACGCCGCGGCGCATCCACGCCATATTGGCAGGCGGCAAACCATGAAGCCGCGGCCTTTCGATTACGTGCGGCCGGATACGGTCGACGAGGCGCTGGCGCTGCTCGCCGAATATGGCGACGACGCGCGCATTCTCGCCGGCGGCCAGTCGCTCGTCCCCATGCTCAATCTGCGGCTGATCGATGCGAGCGTGCTGATCGATATTTCGCGCATTGCCGAGCTCGATGTCATCCGCGATCTCGGCCAAGCCATAGAGATCGGCGCGGCGGTGACCCAGAACAAGCTGATGGCGTGGCCGCAGATTGGCGAAAAACTTCCGCTCCTCGCCGCGGCGCTGCCTTTCGTCGGCCATTTCCAGACCCGCAATAAGGGCACCGTGTGCGGCTCCATCGCGCACGCCGACCCAAGCTCGGAAATTCCGCTGGCGCTGGCGGTGCTCGGCGGCGAGGTGGTGCTGCGCTCGCAAAAACGCGGCGCGCGCGTTCTTGGCGCGAACAAATTTCAGAAGGATATGCTCACGACGGCAGGCGATGCGGACGAGCTGATCGTCGCCGTGCGATTTCCGGTCATGGCAGGGCAGGGGGTTGCCTTCCGCGAAGTGGCGCGGCGGCACGGCGACTTCGCCATCATCGCGGTCGCCGCCGTGGTCGACAATCGCGGCGCCGTGCGGCTTGGCGTCGGCGGCATGGCCGGCCGGCCGCAGGTGCGCCGGATTTTCAATGATCCGGCCGGGGCGGTCGCGGCGTGGGCGCAGGAACTGGAGGGTTTTGAAGATTTGCACGCGTCGGCGGCGATGCGGCGCGATCTGTTCAAAAATCTCGCTCCCGATGTGATCGCGGAGGCGCAACAATGCGCCGCGTGAACAAGGCCGAAAAAGCGCGGATCGCGCTGACGCTCAACGGCCGCAAGCTCGCGGCCGAAGCCGAGCCGCGCATGCTGCTCAGCGATTTCCTACGCCAAGGGCTCGGCGCCACCGGCACCCATGTTGGCTGCGAGCACGGCAT
>JBEKKM010000047.1:0-28354 GCA_050010715.1 Xanthobacteraceae bacterium
CGGACAAGTCTTATACGCAATCGCTGGTCGATGCCGCGGTCATCCCCGTGCCCGATTGGACGGTGGAGCGGTGCAATCAGTTCATGAAGGAAGACGTCGCGCGCTGGACGCCGCTGGTCAAGGCGATCGGCGTCAAGCTCGATTAAAAATTTGGTCACTATGACACCTTCGCGCCGTAGACTCTTTGGTCTCGCCGCCGGCTTGACGGCACTGTCCGCGGCGGCGCGCCTCGCCCGCGCGGAAACCTTCCCGGCACGGCCGGTGCGCGTGATCATCGGCTTCAATGCCGGCGGCGCGCCCGACGTGGTGGCGCGGCTGTTGTGCCAATGGCTGTCGGAGCATGTCGGTCAGAATTTTCTGGTCGAGAACCGGCCCGGCGCCGCCGGTAATATCGCGGTCGAGACGGTCGTGCGGTCGCCGGCCGACGGCTACACGCTTCTGCAGGTCGGCTCGCCGAATTTCATCAACGCCTCGCTCTATACGAACCTGAAATTCAATTTTCTGCGCGATATCGCGCCGGTCGCCAGCATTGGCCGCAATCCCTTCGTGATGGTGGTGAACCCAGCGTTTCCGGCCAAAACCGTCGCGGAGTTTATCGCCTATGCCAAGGCTAACCCCGGCAAGATCAACATGACATCGACCGGCACCGGCAACCTGACCCATGTGATCGGCGAGCTGTTCAAGATGCTGGCCGGCGTCGACATGCTTCATGTGCCGGGCCGCGGCGAAATGCAGGCGCAGAGTGATCTGCTCGCCGACCGCGCGCAGGTCATGTTCGATCCGATCGTGTCTTGCCTGGGCTATATCAAGGCCGGCCAATTGCGGGCGCTCGGCGTCACCAGCGCGGCGCGGCTTGCGACGCTGCCTGACGTGCCACCCGTTGTTGAAACCGTGCCCGGTTTTGACGTGACCGGCGCGCTGGGTATCGGCGCGCTGCACGGCACGCCGGCCGAAGTGATCGCCATCCTAAATAACAAGATCAATGCCGCGCTCGCCGATCCCGCCATCAAGGCGCGGCTGGTCGATCTCGGCTTCGTGCCGACGCCGATGCCGGTCGCGGAGTTCGGCGGCCTGATGGCCGCTGAGACCGAGCGGTGGGCCAAGGTGATCCAGGCGGCCAACATCAAACCGGAATAGTTTTCAATAAGTGCCGGCGCTATCGACGCTGACTGAGCAGCGCCTTGAGCCGCTGCGGCGTGACCGGAAGCTCCGTCACCGCGCCGGGAATGCCGATGGCGTCGTCGATGGCTGACGCGATCGCGGCACCGACGCCGGTGATGCCGCTTTCGCCGGCGCCCTTGATGCCAAGCGGATTGAGCGGCGTGGTGTAGTCCTCGCGCAGCAGCACGTCGGGCGTCGGCGTCTCGTGCATCGCAGGCAAGAGATAATCGGCGAAGGTCACCGCGAGCGGATCGCCGCGTTCGCTGTAGGTGAATTCCTCGAACAGCGCGCCACCCAACCCTTGAGCGAAGCCGCCGACGATCTGGCCCTTGACCAGTGCCGGATTGATCGCGCGGCCGATATCATAGGCGATGGCGTAATGCTCGATGGCAACGCCGCCGGTGTCGCGGTCGACCCGCACCACGGCGACGTGGCTGCCGTAAGGGTAGACCTGATGCTCGGTCTTGAACCAGCCCTCGGCGGACAGCCCCGGCGTGCGTTCGCCCAGCGTTTTGGTGCCGGGTGCGAGATTTTGCGCGATCTTGCCGAGGCTGATCGAAGGGCCGGCGCTGCGGTCGCGGCGAAAAACTTCGCCGTCAGCGACGTCGAGCGCATCGGGCGTCGTTTGCAGCAATTCGGCGGCGACTTCGAGCGCCTTGGCGCGGACATTCAGCGCGGCGATATGGGTCGCCGATGCCGTCATCACCGTGGCGCGCGAGGCGTGGGCGCCGATGCCGAAAGGGATGAGGTCGGTCTGGCCGTGGATCACCCGGCAGCGCCGGTAATCGACGCCGAGCACGTCGGCGGCGACCTGCGCCATCACGGTTTCAAACCCCTGGCCGATCGAAGCGCCGCCGGTGAGGACTTCGACCGCGCCCGAAGTATCGATGGAGATTTTCACGCCGTCGGTCGGCCCAAGCCCGCTCTTTTCCACGAACATGGCGACGCCGATGCCGACCAGTTCGCCAGCAGCCTTGCGCTTTTTCACGTCGGCATTGAGCTTGTCCCAATCGATCTTGGCGAACAGCTTGTCCAACAGCCCGACATAGTCGCCGGTGTCGTAGTGGATTTCCTCGCCGAGCGCCTCGAGCGGGCGTGGGTAGGGCAGTTCGGCCGCACTGATCGTATTGCGCCGGCGGATTTCGATGCGGTCCATGCCGAGCTGTGCGGCAATGGCGTCGACCAGCCGTTCACGCACGAAAGTCGTCTCATAGCGGCCGGGCGCGCGATAGGTCGCCGCCGGCGTTTTGTTGGTGAGGCGGAAGTGTCCGATCGCGCGATAGGCCGGCACCCGATACGGGCCGGGCAATATGCCCGCCGTCATGTGCACGACGCGCGCCGCATGGGTGCGTACATAGGCACCCTGGTCGTGGAAATAGACATCGTCGATGGCGAGAATGACGCCATCGGCATCGACCGCGGCGCGAATCTTGTGCAACTGCTGGCGCGAATGATTGGCGGCGATCAGATGCTCGCGCCGGTCTTCGATCCATTTCACCGGGCGATTGAATTTTTTCGCGGCGACGCAGACCAGAACGTCCTCGGGATAAATCTCGCCGCGGATGCCGAAGCCGCCGCCGACGTAGGACTCGTGCACATGGATTCCGCTCGGCGGAATTTTGAGCATGCGCGACAGCAGTTCTTGGTTGCGATGCGGCACCTTGGCGGCGCCGTGCAATTCGAGAATGCCGCGCGCTGCGTCGTAGCGGCCGATGGCGCCGCGGGTCTCCAGGGGCACGCCGGAATGCCGGCCGATGGCAAGCTCGACCGCGACGACGTGCTTGGCCGCGCGAAACACCGCATCGACGTCGCCATAGCCCTGGCGGATGATCGCGGCCTCGCTGCTGTGGCCCGGTGAAAATTCCACCGGCCCCGCCTGCGCATCGAGCTGCGGTGGCAGTTCCTCGATTTGCATCGCGACGAGGTCGGCGGCGTCTTCGGCAATGTAAGGATCTTCGGCGAACACCGCGGCGACCGGCTCGCCGACATAGCGCACGACACCGTCAGCCAGGACCGGCTGTCGATACGGGTCGAGCGCCGGGATGGAGCCCTCGCGAAAATCGACCGGTGGCACGTCGGCGATGTCGGCTGCGCTCCACACCGCGTAGACGCCGGGCAACGCCCGCGCTGCCGACAAATCGAGCGCGACTATACGGCCGTGGGCGTGCGCCGAGCGCACCATGCGCATGTGCAGCTGATGCGGGAAATTGATGTCGCCGGCGAACTCGCCGCGGCCTGAGACCAGCGGCGGGTCTTCCAGCCGCGTGACCGATTGACCGATCCACGGCATTTTCGCCGGAACGCCGTTCATGCCGCCGCGCGTTCGAGCGCCCGGCGCGTCACTGCGAGCACGAGGTCGCGCCGGAATTCGGCGCTCGTCGTCGCATCCTCCATGGCATCGACGGCGGTGGTCGCGGCTGCCGCCGCGGCGCGAAATGCTTTGTCGCCGGGAGCAGCGCCCGCCAGCGCGCGCTCGGCCTCAGGGATTCGCCGCGGATTGGGCTCGGCGCCGCCGACCGCGACGCGCGGCTCGACCATTTTGCCGCCTTCAACGCGATACACGCCGAGCGCCGCGGCCATGGCGAAATCGCCGACGCGGCGGCTGAACTCATAGAAACCACAGCGCGTGTCCGCGGCGAGCAACGGCAGGCGCGCCTCGACGAGCAATTCGTCATCGCGCAACGCCGTGGTCATGATGCCCTGGAAGAAATCGCGCGCCGCGATGACGCGCTCGCCGCGGGTGCTGCGCGCCACCACGTCGCCGTCGAGCGCCGCCAGCACCAGGCACCATTCGGAGGATGGATCGGCGTGGGCCAGGCTGCCGCAGAACGTGCCGCGGGTGCGGATCGGATAATGGGCGATGTGGCGCACCACGTCGGTCAGCAATTTCCCGAGCGGCCCGTCGCAGACCGGACGATTAAACGCGGCGTGGCGCACGCAGGCGCCGATCGCAAGCTTGCCGTCCGTCACCGCGATACGATCGAGCGCCGAGACGCCGTTGATGTCGACAAGATGCGCGGGCTTGGCGAGCCGGAACGCCATGGTCGGCACCAGGCTCTGGCCGCCGGCGAGCACGCGGCCGTCTTCCGGCGCGACCTCGGCGAGCAGTGCGACTGCCTCGTCAATCGTTTTCGGTGCGTAATACCGGAACGCCGCAGGCTTCATCGGCTGGTTTCAACATTGAGATTGGCGTATCTTTTTTGAACAGTTGCACGGTTTTTGGCACAGAGTCAAAGTGCGAAAATCCAGAGAATAAAGCACCCGCTCCGCATGAAGCCGCCACTCTTTTCCTATCACGATCCGCGCAGCACCGCCGATGTCGTCGGCCTGCTCACCAGCCTCGACAACGCCAAGTTGCTGGCCGGCGGTCAGTCGCTGATGCCGATGCTCAACATGCGCTTCGTGCTGCCGGATCATGTCATCGACCTCAACCGGGTCGAGGGCTTGAGCTATATCCGCGAACGCGATGGTGCGCTCGAGATCGGCGCCATGACGCGGCAGCGCGACATCGAGTTTTCTGATCTGGTGCGCGAACGTTGCCCGCTGATGCACGAGGCGGTGCGGCAGGTCGGCCACCGCCAGACGCGCAACCGCGGCACGCTCGGCGGCTCGCTGTGCCATCTCGATCCGTCGGCGGAGCTGGTCTCGGTCGCCGCCGCGCTTGACGCGAAAATATCGGTGATCGGCAAAAGCGGCGCGCGCGGCATCGATTTCGCCGCGTTCCCCGTCGGGTATATGGCGTCGTCTATCGCGCTCGACGAGCTCGTGACTGGCGCCACGTTTCCATGCTGGCCGGCCGGGCACGGCTACGCTTTCGTCGAGTTCGCCCGCCGCCACGGCGACTTCGCCATCGTCTCGGCGGCGGTACTGATCGAAGAAGACAACAACGGCAAGGTGACGCGCGCGTCGCTGACGCTGGGCGGCATGGGGCCGGCGCCGGTGCGGGCGGGCGAGGTCGAGCGGGCGCTGATCGGCGAGATCATCGCGGAAAAGCGGCTGCGCGAAATTTGCGAGCCGCTGCGCAAGCTCGACGCCATCGACGACATCCATGCGCCGGCATCGTACCGGCAACAATTGGCGACGGTGATGTCGCGCCGCGCGCTTCTCAAGGCGCACGAGCGCATCGGCGCGGGGAGAAGGCCGTGAGCGAGATGCGAAACATCGCCGTCACCGTCAACGGCAAGCGCCACGAAGCCACCGTGCCGGTGCGGGTGACGCTCGCGGATTTTCTGCGCCATCAGCTCGGCCTCACCGGCACCCATCTCGGCTGCGAGCACGGCGTGTGCGGCGCCTGTACCATTCTGCTCGACGGCTATTCGGCGCGATCATGCCTGATGCTCGCGGTGCAGGCCGACGGCCACGAGATCATGACGGTCGAAGGCATTGCGCCCGACGCCGGCACGCTGCATCCGTTGCAGCAGGCGTTCCACGAGCATCACGGCCTGCAATGCGGCTTCTGCACGCCGGGCATCTTGACCACGCTGATCGAACTCTTGCGCGACAATCCCGACCCGACCGAACAAGACATCCGCATCGGCATTTCCGGCAATCTGTGCCGCTGCACCGGCTACCAGAATATCGTCACCGCCGCCCTCGACGCCGCAAAGCGAATGCGCGGGCCGTGATGGCCATCCGCTTCGACGATATCGGCCACCGGCTCAAAGCGTTTCGCCTCGGCTCCGGATTGTCGGCCGAGGAGATTGCGCAAAAGCTCGGCATTTCGCGCACTGCGCTTTACCGCTTCGAGAAGGGCGAAGTAGCGAAGATCGAGACCTTGGAGAAGCTCGCCGAACTGCTGCAGGTCTCGGTGCCGACCTTGCTCGGCGTCGGCGTCGAATACGTCGCGTCCGCGGTGAGCTATTTCGAGCGCATGCGGCAAATCGAGGAAACTGCCGAGCACGTCATCGTGCTGGCCGGGCCGATCTCTTATGTGCTCGCCTCGGACGCCTTCGACCGCGCGCTCGGCGACATCTTGCGCGAGTCGGTGCCGGACGCGGTCGAGACCCGCGAGCGGGCGCTGGCGCAGATCGATGAATTGATGGCGGTGCTGCACCAGCGCAAGGAAGCTTATCGCCGGCGCCGGCCGGCGGTCGTCAACCTGATCGCCGCGGCCGAGATGGAGCGCTTTTTGCGCAACGGCCTGGTCGGGCGCCACGATCTGCCCGAAAAACTGCGCCGCGAGCGACGCGCGCTGGCTCGCGCCGAAGCCGAGCATTTTACCGCACTGATGGAGAACGAGCCGATCGGCGTGCAGATCGGCATCGTGCTCGACACGCTGCCGCATACGAGCTTCCAGATTTTCCGTCAGCCCGACCGGCAAATCCTGGCGCTGAGCCCATTTCGTTTGGGTGAAGAGCCGAACATTCGCGTCGGCATGGCCATGATCACGTCGGCGCCCGAAGCGCTCACTTTGCACGAGAAGATGGCGCGGGAGCTTTGGGCAAGCGCGCTCAAAGGTCCCGCCGCCGTGCGTTTCATGCGGACGATGATCGAAAAATCATCCGCCCCCGCTTAGCGGAGGCGAAAAGATTTACGCCCTCGCGTATTTGCCGCGATTGAAGAAGCGGTCCTTCTGATCGTCGTTGGCGGTTTCGCGGTTCGACTTGATGGCGCCGACCTTGGCCAGCGCGGCTTTCACCGCCGGCCGCTCGTCGATCGATTTGAACCAGCGCGCCAGGTTCGGATTGTCCTCCCACTTCACGCCCTGGATGTCGTGATTGCGCGTCCACGGGAAGGTGGCGATGTCGGCGATCGTATATTCGTCGCCGGCAAGATACGGCGAATGCGCGAGGCGCTTCTCCAAAACTTCGTAGAGCCGCTTCACCTCGGTTTGATAGCGCGCCAGCGAATAGGAATGATCGCCGCCCTTCGGCGCGAACATCTTGAAGTGGGTGAACTGGCCGAACATCGGGCCGACGCTCGAGGTCTGGACGAACAGCCATTGCAGCACGTGATATTTCTTCGCCGTATCGGTCGGCAGGAATTTGCCGGCCTTCTCGGCCAGATACATCAGGATCGCGCCCGACTCGAACAGCGTGTACGGCTTGCCGCCCGGACCGTCGTGATCGATGATCGCTGGGATCTTCGAGTTTGGATTGATCTTGATGAATTCCGGATGGTACTGGTCGCCTTTCCAGACGTCGACGAAATGTTCCTTGTAGGGCAGCTTCGTCTCTTCGAGCATGATGTAGACTTTTTGCACGTTCGGGCTGGTCAACGCATACAAGTCAATCATGGCAATGTCCTCAAAGCTTGCGGGGGAGGCCGTGAAACTACCGGCCGCGGCGACGTCCGGCAAGGTGCCGAATGGCCGCGCAAAGCCGGCCGTTTGCGCCCTTGTGCGGCATCGCCGATGCCGCGTAGGCTCGGCCCGTTCGCTACAACAATAAGGTTTGGGCGAGGAGACGCTGATGAGGTTTTCGATGCAGCGGCTTGCGGCTTGCGCGATAGCATGTGTGGCGCTGGCATGCGGCGCCGCCGCCGCGCGCGCGGCCGACGATTATCCCAGCCACCCGGTGCGCTGGCTGGTCGGCTATCCGCCGGGCGGCTCGACCGACATCGTCTCACGCCTGATCGGACAATATTTGTCGGAGCATATGGGCCAGCAATTCGTCATCGAGAACAAGCCGGGCGCCGGCAACAATCTGGCGACCGAAATGGCCACTAAGGCCGATCCCGGCGGCTATACGGTGTTTCTGGTCAATCCCGCCAACGCCATCAACGCCACGCTTTATAAGAACCTGACGTTCAACTTCATCCGCGACATGGCGCCGGTCGCGGGCTTCATCCGCGTGCCGAACGTTATGGAGGTCAACCCGAACGTGCCGGCGAGAACCGTCGCCGAGTTCATCAGCTACGCCAAGGCCAATGCGGGCAAGGTCGACATGGCCTCCGCCGGCGTCGGCACCTCGACGCATCTGTCGGGCGCGCTGTTCATGATGATGACCGGCACCGAGCTGGTACACGTGCCGTATCGCGGCGCCGCTCCGGCGCTCGCTGATCTGCTCGGCGGCCAGGTGCAGGTGCTGTTCGACAACCTGCCGTCCTCGATCGGTCACATCGAGGGCGGGCGGCTGCGCGCGCTCGCGGTGACAACGGCGAAGCGCTCGGCCGCGCTGCCGGACGTACCGACCGTCGCCGAGACCGTGCCCGGCTTCGAGGCCAGCGTGTTCTACGGCCTGGCGGTACCGAAGGGCACGCCGCGTCCGATCGTCGACAAGCTGAACAAGGCCATCAACGCCGCGCTCGCCGATCCGGCCATGAAGGCCAAGCTCGCCGAGCTCGGCGGCGCCCCCATCGCCGGAACGCCGGAGGATTTCGGCAAGATCATCGCCGACGAAACGGCAAAATGGGCCAAGGTTGTCACGGCCACCGGCGCGACGGCGGAGTAGGGCGTGAAGCGTTTAGTTCTTGCGCTTTGCGTTGTGCGGGTGTGCCATTGCGTTCCAGCGTTGCTGGTCGCCTGTATCGGCTTTGCCGCGATGACGCCCGCGCTGGCGCAATCGGCAGAAGATTTTTTCAAAGGCAAAACGCTGCGCTTCACCGTGGTTTATGAACCCGGCGGCACCTACGACCTGTACAGCCGCCTCTTGATCACGCATTTGCCCAAGCACATCCCGGGCAATCCCACGATCGTGATTCAATACATGCCCGGCGCCGGGGGCATGGTTGGCACGGTCAATCTGTACGAGAAGGCGGCACGCGACGGCACCCAGCTCGGCATGCTGCCGCGCGACATCGCCGTCAACCAGATGCTGCATCCGGAGGCTGCGCGCTACGACGCCAAGCGCTTCACCTGGATTGGCCGCATCGCAAGCTATACCGGCGTGATGTTCGTGATGAGCCGCACCGGGGTGAAGACCGCCGACGATCTGCGCCGCAAAGACGTGGTGGTCGGTTCCTGGGGCAACACCACCGACAGTTTCGTGACGCCGACGCTGCTGAACGCCTTGGCCGGCACGCACTTGAAGATCGTGACCGGCTATCGCGGTGCCGCCGACGTCGACCTCGCCATCGAGCGCGGCGAAGCCGACGCTCGGGTGGCGTCATGGACGGCGCTGAAGACCACGCGCGGCGAATGGCTCAAAGAGGGCAAGATCGCCGTACCGTTTCAAACCGGGTTGAAGCGCCACGCCGATCTGCCCGATTTGCCGCTGATCAGCGATCTGGCGACGAGCGACGACGGCCGCCGCATCCTCGATTTCATGAATTCCGATTCCAGCGTCGGCTGGAACGCGATAGCGCCACCCGAGGTGCCGGCGGATCGCGTCGCCGCGCTGCGCAGCGCGTTCGATGCTACAGTGCGCGATCCGGAGTTTTTGGCGGACGCGCAGAAACAAGGACTTGAAATCGTGCCCGGACGCGGCGACGAAGTGCGGGAGGTGGTCGAGCATACGCTCGCCACCCCGCCCGAGCTCGTCGCCCGCCTGGCGGCGATCATCGGCGGACAAAATTAAAAAGGGAGAGACACTTGCTGATCGATTGGCACGTTCACATCAACGACCCGAAATTCATCGGCAAGCCGTGGTGGCCGGTTCCGGTGCCGATGACCGTGGAGGATGCGCTCAAGGCCCACGCGCTTGCCGGCCTCGATCGCACCGTGATCAGCAATGCGGTGCATTACATCCGGCACATGGAGTCGACAAAAGACGTCGTCGCTGCCATCGAGAGCTCGAACCGGCATCTTGCCAAGTGCCGCGACCAGCATCCCGACAAGTTCGTCGCCATGGCGACCTGCGTGCCCAACGGCGGCGACGAGTTCCTCAAAGAACTCGAACGCGCCGTAAAGCAAGATGACGCGCGCGCTGTCATCATCAATTCCAGCCATCACGGTCACTATCCGGACGAGGACGCGGCAAAGCCGTTCTTCAAGCTGGTGACCGATCTGGATATTCCGGTCTTCATCCATCCGGGCGATGCGACGACGCCGGCAATGAAGGATTATCGGCTGGCATCGAGCATCGGCCGGCCGGCGGACAATTGCCTGTCATTGGCGCGGCTGATCGTGCGCGGCATTTTCGAGCAGTTCCCGACCGTGAAGATCGTCGGCAGCCATCTCGGCGGCGGCATCTGCGAAGTCATCGGCCGCATGGATTATGCCTATGAGTTGCTCGATTTTTCGGCGTTCCTCGGTCCCTACGAGCCGATGCTGATCAAGCACGCGCCGAGCCACTATCTCAAAATGTTCTATTTCGATTCCGCCTGCTACGCCGCGCCCGCCGCCGAATGCTGCCTGAAGACGGTCGGCGAAGATCATTTTCTGTTCGGCACCGATTCGCCGCCGATGGTGCCGTTGAAGATGAAGGGACTGAAGATGATGGACCAGATCGGCATGACGCCGGCGCAACGAGCGAAGGTCATGGGCGGCAACGCCGCGCGGCTGCTCAAGCTGAACTGAACGGGCAAAACCATGATCATCGAGTGGCACACGCATATCTATCCGCCGGAAGAGGCTGCCGACGAGCCGAGCTTGGACGGCAAGATCGGGCCGACCTGGGAAGGGCGTTGCCCGATGACCCTGGAAAACGTGCTGGCCGCCCACCAGCGCTGCAACATCGACGTGACGGTTTTCAGCAATGCGGCGCATTACATGCGCGGCAAGGCGCCGTCGGAAGAGCTCAAGGCGGTGCAACGCTGGAGCGATTACGCGGCGGAGATTCAGGAGCTACACAAAGGCAAGTTCTACGGCTTCGCGACCATGCTGCCGTGCGGCGGACCGGCCTTCATCAAAGAGACCGAGCGCGCCATTCGCCAGCTCGGCCTGAAGGGCGTGCTCATTCACTCGAGCCACAAGGGCCACTATCCGGACGACGATGAAGCGCGGCCGTTCTGGGAGCTGATGCAGGATCTCGGCGTGCCGGTCTTCATTCATCCGCCCCATGTCGGCTTCGGCGAAGAGCGGATGAAGGAATATCGGCTCGCTTCCAGCATCGGCCGCCCGGCAGATCTTTGCCTGGCGCTGTCGCGGCTGATCGTACGCGGCATTTTGGAGGATTTTCCGCGCGCCACCATCGTCGCCTCCCACGGCGGCGGCGGTATCTGCGAAGTCATCGGCCGGATGAATTACGCCTATGAATTGCAGGACGAGTGCTATTTTCTCGGCACCTACGCGCCGATGAAGATCAAGCACGAGCCCGGCCATTATCTCAAACGCATGTATTTCGACACCGTGAGCTACCACCCGCCGGCGGCGCAGCTCGTCGTCGACACGGTCGGCCCCGACCACGTGCTCTACGGCAGCGACGCGCCGCCGCTTACCTCGCTCAAGCCGCGTGCCATTAAACTCGTTGAAGGTTTGAGAGTGAGCGAGGACGACCGTGAAAAGATTTTCTGGCGCAATGCGGCGAAGCTGTTGAAGCTCGATGTTCAGGGTATAGGCTAGGTCAAGCGAGTTCGCACATGATGTCTATCAAGAAAAAGTCGCCCGAAGAGCTGCGCAGCTATCGCTGGCTCGGCAAGAACGATCTGCGCTCGTTCGGCCACCGCTCGCGGTTGCAGCAGCTCGGCTATGACCGCGCCGACTGGGTCGGCAAGCCGGTGATCGGCATCATCAATACCTGGAGCGACATCAACGCCTGCCACGGCCATTTGCGCGCCCGGGCGGAAGACGTGAAGCGCGGCGTCTATCAGGCCGGGGGCTTTCCCATCGAGCTGCCGGCGATGTCGCTCGCCGAGCCGATCGTAAAACCGTCGACCATGATGTACCGCAATTTCCTCGCCATGGAGTGCGAGGAGTTTTTGCGCAGCCATCCGATCGACGGCGCGGTGCTGATGGGCGGCTGCGACAAGACCACGCCCGGCCTGATCATGGGCGCGATCAGCATGGGGCTGCCGGCGATCTATGTGCCGGCCGGCCCGATGCTGCGCGGCAACTGGCGTGGGCATGCGCTCGGCTCCGGCTCCGACGCCTGGAAATACTGGGACGAGAAACGCGCCGGCCGCATCGGCGACGAGGAATGGAACGAGATCGAGGGTGGCATCGCTCGCTCGTTCGGCACCTGCATGGTGATGGGCACCGCGGCGACCATGATGGCGATCACCGAAGCGCTCGGCCTGTCGCTGCCCGGCGCATCGTCGATCCCGGCGCCGGACGCCAGCCATCCGCGCATGTGCGCGGCGAGCGGCCGCCGCGCCGTCGAGATGGTTTGGGAGGATTTGAGGCCGGACAAGATTCTGACGCCGGCCGGCTTCGACAATGCCATCCGCGTCCACATGGCGCTCGGCGGCTCGACCAATGCCATCATTCACGTCATTGCCATGGCGCGCCGCGCCGGCATCGCGCTCGACATGCAGCGCTTCGACGACATTTCGCGCCAAGTGCCGGTGATCGCCAACATCACGCCGTCAGGAAAATTCTTGATGGAGGATTTTTTCTTCGCCGGCGGGCTGCGCGCGCTGATGGCGCAGATGAAGGATATGCTCGACCTGAGCTGCATCACCGTCAGCGGCCGTACGCTCGGCGACGCAATCGCCGACAGCAAGGTGCACCTGCCCGACGTCATCCATTCGCTCGACCAGCCGCTTTATCCAGAGGGTGCGACCGCCGTGCTCACCGGCAATCTCGCGCCGCGCGGTTGCGTGATGAAGCCCGCGGCGGCCGAAAAACGCTTCCTGGCTCACCGCGGCAAGGCGATCGCATTCGAGAACTACGATCACATGGCGCGCGAGGTCGAGCGCGACGATCTCGACGTCACGCCCGACCATATTCTGGTGCTCAAGAACGGGGGTCCGAAGGGCGGCCCCGGTATGCCAGAATGGGGCCAACTGCCGATCCCGAAAAAGCTCTTGAAGGCCGGCGTGCGCGACATGCTGCGCATCTCGGACGCGCGCATGAGCGGCACCAGCTACGGCGCCTGCATCCTGCATGTCGCGCCCGAAAGCTATGTCGGCGGGCCATTAGCACTGGTGCAGACCGGCGACGAGATCGAGATCGACGTCGCGGCGCGGAAAATCCATCTTCACGTCAGCGACGAAGAGCTCGCCCGCCGCCGCGCCGCCTGGACGCCGCCGCCGCCGCACTTTTTGCGCGGCTATGGCGCGATGTATTCCGAGCACATCGGCCAGGCCGACGAGGGCTGCGATTTCGATTTTCTCGCGGGCACGCAACGCACGGCCGAGCCGGAGATTCATTGACGACAAGAGCGGCGCGAAGCATCACGCGCTGCGTCCAACGGGAAGGACAATCATGACTCGCATTCGTTGGTTTGCAGCCGCGCTCGTGTTGCTGTTCGCTGCGATCATGCCGGCCGCCGCCCAAAGCCCGGCGTTTCGCGTCGATCCGTTCTGGCCAAAACCGCTGCCGAACAACTGGATCCTCGGCCAGGTCGGCGGCATGGCGATCGATGCGCAGGACAATATCTGGGTATTCCAGCGGCCGCGTTCGCTGACCGATGACGAGAAGGGCGCGGCGCTGACGCCGCCGCGGTCGAAATGCTGTGTGCCGGCGCCGTCGGTGCTGGTGTTCAATCAAGCGGGCGACGTCGTCAAATCGTGGGGCGGGTCGGGCGACAATCTGGGCTACGACTGGCCGCTGCAGGAACACGCCATCCTGGTCGACAACAAAAGTTTTGTCTGGCTGAGCGGCAACGGCAAAGGCGACAGCATGGTGCTGAAGTTCACCACCGACGGCAAATTCGTCAAACAACTCGGCAAGCGCGGCCCGCTGACCTCGAGCACGGATTTGAGCCAGTTCGGCCTGGTGGCTGCGCTCGAGCTCGATGCCAAGGCCAACGAAATCTACGCCGCCGACGGCTACGGCAATCACCGGGTCGCGGTGCTCGACGCCGATAGTGGCGAGATCAAGCGCATATGGGGCGCCTACGGCAAACCGCCGACCGACGACGATCTGCCGGCCTACAATCCGGATTCGCCGCAATTCGCTAGTCCGGTGCACTGCATCGCGCTAGCCAAGGACGGTCTCGTTTTCGTCTGCGACCGCAGCAACAACCGCGTGCAGGTCTTTCACAAAGACGGCAGCTTCGTCCGGCAATACGTGTTCGATCCCGCCACCAAGGGCTCGGGCTCGAGCTGGGGCCTGGCGTTCTCGCCGCTCGACAAGAAGCAGAAATTTTTCGTGCTGATCGATGGCACCAACAATGTGATGGAAACGGTGCGCCGCAGCGACGGCGCCGTGGTCGGCACCTTCGGCCGGTCGGGCCGCGAGACCGGCGAATTTCACTGGGTGCACGTCGGCAAGTTCGACTCGCGCGGCAATTTTTACACCGGCGAGGTCGATACCGGTAAGCGCCTGCAGAAATGGGTGCCGGTGGAGTAGTGGGCGATCACGCCGCCGGCTGAATGACGGCGCGGCATTCGCCGAAGCCGATGCGCGGATAACCGGGTTTGGCGCAAAAGCCGCGGAAGATGATCTCGTCGCCGTCTTCGATGAAGCCGCGTTTTTCGCCACCCGGCAGTTCGAGCGGCTCGCGGCCACGTGCGGTGAGTTCCAGGAGACTGCCCCAGCTCGATTTCTCCGGGCCCGATACCGTGCCCGATCCGATCAGGTCGCCGATCTCGAGATTGCAGCCGTTGCTGGTTTGGTGCGCGACCATCTGCGCGATGGTCCAATACATCAGCGCGAAAGAAGTTTGTGTGATGCGCGCGGGCGCAGCGCCGTTCTTGCGCATGGTCTCGGTTGATAAATAGGTTTCGAGCGTGATGTCGAGCCCGCCGTTCGCCTGATCTTCGGCGTCGGCGAGATATGGCAGCGGGGCGGGATCACCCTCCGGTCGCTTGTAAGCGGCGGTGCGGAATGGCGCCAATGCTTCAGCGGTCACCACCCATGGCGAGACCGTGGTGCCGAAATTCTTGCCGAGGAACGGCCCGAGCGGCTGAGATTCCCAGGCCTGGATGTCGCGCGCCGACCAGTCGTTGAGCAGGCAGTAACCGAACACGTGATCGGCGGCCTTGCCGACCGGAACGGTTGTACCGAGTTCGGTGCCCATGCCGACGAAGGCGCCGAGCTCGAGCTCGAAATCGAGATTGCGCGACGGCCCATAGCTCGGCACCTCCTCATTCTGGCCCTTGCGTTGGCCTTGCGGCCGTTTCACCGGCGTGCCGCTGACGCGCACCGACGAGGCGCGACTGTGATAGGCGACCGGCACATATTTGTAGTTTTGCATCAGCGGATTGTCGGGGCGGAACATGCGGCCGGCATTGCTGGCGTGGAAGATGGAGGCAAAAAAATCGGTGAAGTTGCGGAATGCCACCGGCAGCCTGATCTCCGCATTCGCCATCGGGGTCAGATGCTGGCTGATGTTTTTGTTGCCGTGCTCGGCGCTCAAGGCGCGCGACAGGCCGAGCCGCAGCGCCGACCAGGCCTGCGGCCCGAGCGACATGATGAGGTTGAGAAACGGCGCCGCGCCGGCGCGCGCCGCTTCGGCGGCAAGGCCTTCGAGCGCGGGGCCGGCTGCCGCGACATCGAGAATCCGGTCGCCGATCGCGACGCCGACCCGCGGCGGCATTCCCGCGGCCGGGCAGAAAACGCCGAACGGCAAATTCTGGATCGGGAATTCGCTCTCAGGCGGGTTGGCGCTTTCGACCCAGCTGCGCCGGGCCGGATCATGGGTTTCGTTGAGGGGTAATGCCATTTGTGGAGGGACTCTATGCAGGAGTGTGCTGTGGGATGCTAGCGGGTTTCTGCTATGAAGCCGATATGGATATACAATCCGCCGGCCCTTGGGAAATCGTGCCGTGAGCGTCATCGGGGAGCTGGCATCCTTCGTCGCCCGAGCCAAGGCGTCCGACTTGCCAGCGGCGGACCGGGAGCGGTTGCGGCTGCATTTCATCGATACCGTGGTCGCCGCGCGGGTTGGCGCCTTGATCCCCGAGGGCAAAGCGCTGCAAAGCCTGGGCGACGACGGCGCGCTGGCTATCCGCATCGGCCGGCAGGCGGCGGCGATCCGGCTCACCGAGATCGACGATATTCATTTGCCGTCATGCACCACGCCGAGCGCAGGCGTCGTTCCGGTGGCGCTGATGCTGGCGGCGCAGCAGCAAAAATTTGACGTGGGCGAAGTCGCAAGCGCGATCTGGGCCGGTACCGAGATCATGACCCGAATCGGCGTCGCGGTGCGCGGGCCGGAAATTCTTTATCGCGGTATCTGGCCGACTTATCTCGCCGCGCCGGTCGCGGCGGCGGCAACCTCGGCGCGCCTTATGGGACTGTCTGAGGAGCGCACCGGCCACGCACTGTCGCTCGCGGTGATGCTGATGGCCGGCGGCGTCGGCCGCATCCATGGCGCGCCATCGGGGCGCTGGTTTCTCTATGCCAACGCGGTTGCCGCCGGCGTTGCCGCGGCCGAGGCGGCGCGCGCCGACTATCGCGGCGATCCGGATATTTTGGACAAGACCTGGCTCACCGACAGCCATGGCATCGCGCTCGAACGCGAGCGGCTCACAGAAAAGCTCGGCATCAGTACCGTCTATGCCGCGCTGAGCCTGAAACCCTTCTGCTCGGCCAAACAAGGGATCGCGGCCATCGAAGCGTTTCGCGCCATCCTCGATCGCGGCGTGAGGGCCAAGACGATTACCAAGGTACGGGTGCGCGTGCCGCCGGCCTATGCCGGCATGATCGCGAGCCGCGCCGAGCCGGGCGCCCGGCAATCGACCATGGTGAGCGTCGCCCATCAGATCGCGCTCGCGGCGCTGGATGCGGAGCGCCTTTACGATGTCGATCGCAGCGCGGCGAAGGCGGATGCGGACGTGTCGGAATTTGCCGGCAAGGTCGAGGTCATCGCCGATGTCCGGCTCGACGCCTACTATCCGCAACATTGGCCCGCCGAAGTCGATGTCGAGGCCAACGGTGAAGTCCACCAGCAGCGCGTCGTCGAGGCCATCGGCGATCCCGAGCATCCGCTGGACCGTGCCGGCATTCTCACCAAGGCGCACCGCGTGCTCGATCCGTTGATTGGCAACGAGGGCACCGCCGAATGGCTGGAAACGGCTGGCGCTGCGCTCGATGACGCAACCGCGTGCCGCAAGCTTGCCGCGGTATTCGCCAAGGGTTTTTAGGGAGCGATGCGTGCCCGGAATCGTCACAAAAACCATGCACTGCGCCGGCGGCCTTCCGGCGTTTCTCGCCATGCCGGCGGGCGGTGGCGGCGGCGAAAAAATCCCGGCCATTGTGCTGATGCACGAACGCTACGGCTTGGTGAAGCATACCTGCGATCTCGCCGAGCGCTTTGCCCGTGACGGCTTTGTCTGCATCGCGCCGGATTTATTTTACCGGCATCCGGACCAGGAGGCTCTGCATCGCGGCGACGTCGGTTATCCGATCAAGGACACCGAATCCAACGCGCACATCGCAACGGCGATTGCCGAGCTCGACAAGCTGCCGCGAGTGGATCGCGGCAAGATTGCCATCAAAGGCGTGTGCCAGACCGGCCGCCACCCGCTGGTCTACGCCGCCGAGCATCCGATCGCCGCGGCGCTGATCTGGTACGGCGCGGCCGGCGACAAGGAATGGAAAGCCAGCGAGCAATTCCCAAAGCCGCTCGATGACGTGATCGCGCGCATCGATTGTCCGGTGCTCGGCGTTTTCGGCGAGGCCGACCACGTGATCTCGCTGGCCGATGTGCGGCGCCTGCGCGACAGTTTCGACCGCCACGACAAGACCTATACGATCAAAGTTTATCCCGGCGCGCCGCACGGCTGGCTCAACGACACCATGCCGGGCCGTTATCGCCGCGATGCGGCCGAGGCGGCGTGGGCGTTTCAGCTGGCGTTTCTCAAGAAGGTGTTCGATCCGGGGTATGACAAATCGCGTCGTGTGCAAATTTACGAATCCGAGCACGCCAGCGATTACGATTTCACGAAAAACAAGCGCCTGGCGTGACGGCGACCGCCGAGGATGAACCGCCGCCTGCTCTTCGCCATCGTTTCCACCGCCTTCGTTGAGCAGGCAGTCATCACCATCGCCCGCGTCGCCACGACCTATCGCGCCGTCGAGCTCGATCTGTCGGTGGTCTGGCTCGGCGTCATCACCGCAGTCTATGCCGTCCTGCCCATCGTCATCGGCGTGCCGATCGGGCGCTTCATCGACCGCGGCTATGATGCGGTGACGACCTGGATGGGCGGCGGCCTGCTGATCGTCGGCTGCGCGGGGTTCGTGTTGTTTCCCAATCTCGCGGGGGTTCTGGTTGCCACGGCAATCATCGGCACCGCGCATCTGTTGTTCGTGGTTAGCCAGCAGATCCAGTGCACGCGGTGCGGCAGCGGTCCGGGCGCGATGGAGCGCGCCATCGGCAATTACATGGTCGCCAATGCGGCGGGGCAGGGCGTCGGTCCCTACATCGTCGCGCTTGCCGGCGGCTCGGCGAGCGTTCCGCCGACGCACTTACTGTTTGCAATAAGCCTTGGCGGCGCCGTCTTAACCATGGCCTTCGCTTTCCTGACCCAATCCACCGGCGCGCATAAATTGCCGGTCGACCGGGTCAAGGTGCCGCTGCGCGACCTGCTGTTCGCGCCCGGCCTGACCACGATCATCGTGGTCAGTGTCGTCACCGTGGTGGCGCAGGACCTCATCGTCGTCTACCTGCCGCTGCTCGGCTCCGAGCGCGGCCTGAGCGTCGACGCTGTCGGCACGCTGCTCGCCATCCGCGCGGTCGCCTCGATGCTGTCACGGCTGATATACGCGCGGCTTCACGTTGCCTTTGGCCGTATCCCGCTGACGCTGACCAGCACGTTCGTCAGCGCGGTTGCCTATGCGCTCTTGGCTTTTCCGTTGCCGCTCCCGGTGTTGTACGCCGCCATTGCGGTCGCCGGATTCGCCTTGAGCATTTCGATCACCGCCAGCATTGCCGGCGTGCTCACCATCGCCAGCGGCGGCGCCATCGGGACGGCGAATTCGCTACGCACCATGGCGAGCCGCATCGGCCAGTCGATCATTCCGATCGTGGCGAGCCTGGTTGCGGCGGCAACCGGGACCGGCAGCATCTTCGTGATCATCGGCATAGGCCTCGCCGCGTCCGGTGCCGCCGTCCGCTTCGACAGTAAGCGCACCGATTCATCGGCGCGCTAACGGCCTTCGTTCTTTTTCGCCGGCTTGCGCGGTCCGGCGGGCGCGCGTTGTGGACCCGGCAGCGCTCCGGGTTGCCGCTGCAAGGCCGGCCGAGCGCCAGGTTGCTGCTGCAACGTCGGAGCATTCGGTCGACCGCCGGGCGGGACTGCGCCGGGTTGCTGTTGCAGCGTCGGCCGTGAACCGGGTTGTTGTTGCGTCGGCGGCGCGCCGGGCCGCTGTTGCTGAGTAGGCCTGGCGCCCGGCTGTTGTTGTTGCGGCGTCGCGGGCGCACCGGGTTGCTGTTGCGTCGGCCGCGCGCCGGGTTGTTGTTGTAATGGCTGACGTTGTCCGGGCGACGGCAGTGGCTGTCCGCCCGGCACGGTCCGCAGCTCTGGCCGTTGCTGAGGCAATCCCGGCCGCTGCTCGCGTCCCGGCAACTGGCCCGGCCGCTGCTGCTGCAATCCCGGCCGTTGCTCGCGTCCCGGCAGCTGGCCCGGCCGCTGCTGGTTGGGTTGATTAGGCCGCTGCGGATTGCGCTGCTGCTGGAACGTCGGGCGCTGCTGATTGATCTGGCGGCCGACGGCGCGTGCCGCGAACGTCTGGCGCACGAAGGTGCGGTCGCGCTCTGCTTCCTCCCGGGAAATCTGCAACGGCGCCGCGGTGAAGCGGCCGCCCGCTCCGGGCCGGATCGCGAACCCGGTGGCGCCGCGCGACAGGATGCCGAGTTGCGCACCATCGCGGCCGAAAACTTCGATGCGGCCGACCCGGCCGTCGGCGTCGGGATAGAGCTTGATGGAAACCTGGCCGCCGGCGGCGCCGCCCTCGGGCACTTCGACCAGACCGGTGGTGCCGCGAATGCCCAGCGTCGAAGTCGGCGTATCGATGCGCATATTGCCGGTATGGGCGACCTCGGCGGCGACGAAAGCCGCGGTCCCGCGCACGACGTTGAACACGGCGGCGTTGTCGGTGCCACCCTCCTGATAGACGAACTCGTCCACGGCAAGTTGCGTGTTCGGCTTCAGCGTGAACGTGGTCTCGTCGTCGAAGGTGATGCCGAGCGTGCCGTCAGTGTTGGTTTGCAGCACGTCATTTTTGTAGACCGGGTCGCGGAGTTGGAGCGCGCTGGTGGCATTATTGCGCGTGACCGAGGCGGTGCCTTGCAGTGTCGCGACGCTGCCGACCGCATCTGGAGTTTGCTGCGAAGTTGGCGCGGCGGGTTGGCTCGCGGCCGGGGGCGCCGGTGGGGTCGTAGGCGGCGTCAGTGGCGTCGGCGCTTGCGCCAGGCGGGCCGGTCCCGGTACATCGGCTTGCGCGCGCGCATCCGTGCCCAAAACCATGACGCTGCCCAAGATGAGCATAGTCAGCGCAAACTTCGGGCAGGCCATTCGGGAGGCTCGATGGATTTGACGCAATTCTTCAGTGTCGGCGATCTTGCAGTGCGCGAAAACGACTTGTCCAGCAGCATGGGTCCGAATTCCGGCGACAGTTGGACCCCTCGCGCGGCCGCGCCGGAGGCTGGTATAATCATGCCGCGGCAGTGCCGAGGACAGTGGACGGATTGGCGTAAGTATGTCGGGTAATTCGGTGGCCGCGCCTTCTGGCACCACGCTTGCTGGTACCTCGCTTGCGGAAGAACGGCGCCAGCGCCTCACGGCTGCCATGCGCGAGGCCGGCATCGGCCACATGGTGCTGTACGGCAATGCCTGGCAGGGCGATTACCTGCGCTACGGCGCCGATTTCGGCATTCTCGAAGGTCACGGCATCGCGCTGATCGCCGCCGATGGCGAGGTCGAATTGTTCCTCGACAGCGCCACCGACGCCGAGCGCGCCGAGCTCGAAGCGCCGCAGGTGAAGGTGCAGCTCGCGCCCGACATCGCGCGCGCGGTCGGCGCGCGCCTCGATCGCGTCGCCAACGCGCACATCGCCGCCGCGCCGCGGCGGTTTTTGCCGCACTGGCTGGCCGACGCGACGCGAAGCTTTAAGCTCGACGATGCAACCGCGCTGGTCGACCGGCTGCTGATGCATAAGAGCGCGGGCGAGATCGCGGCGGTGCGCCGCGCCGCGCAGATTGCCGACGAGGCCTATGTCGAGTTTTTGCGCGCGGTGCGGCCGGGCCGGCGCCAATATGAGATCGTCGCCGATATCGAGGCGCATCTGCGCCGCAAAGGCTGCCCGGACAATTTCATGATCATCGGGTCGGGCGGCAAGGATGTGTTCGGCATGACGCCGCCGTCGGAACGCCGCATCGCCGCGGGCGATCTGGTCACGACCGAACTGACGCCTGCCGTGGAAGGCTACTTCGCCCAGATTTGCCGCACGCTGGTGGTCGGCAAAGCTAGCGAGGCGCAGCGCCGTGCCTTTGCCGTCTTCGTCGAATCGCTGGAGGCCGGTATAGCCGCGGTGCGGCCCGGCGTGCGCGCCGCCGATGTGGCGAAAGCCGAGAACGACGTGTTCCGCAAATACGGGCTCGGCGAATACACCACCAGCCAATGGACGCGCGTGCGCGGCCACGGCATGGGGATGTTCGCCGACTCCAAGCCGCACATCCTGGAAGACGTCGACACCGTGTTGGAACCGGGCATGACGCTGATCGTGCATCCCAACACCTACCATCCCGACGCCGGCTATATCGTGCTCGGCGATGCCATCGTCGTGACCGACGACGGCGCCGAGGTGCTGTGCAAGACGCCGCGCCAATTGTTCGAAGTCGCCGCGTGAGCGAGAAGAAGCAAAAACAATGCGCCGCGGCCTGATCGCCCGCTCTCTTGTCGAATTGCCCGACGCCGTATTCGACGCGCGGCTCGATCGCCTGCGCACGGCGATGCAGGCGGCTCACCTCGACGCGCTGGTCGTCTATACCAACAATACGCGGCCGGCCGGCGTGTCGTGGCTCGCGGGCTTCGTGCCGTATTGGTCGGAAGCGGTTCTGGTGGTGCCGCGCCAGGCGGCGCCGTATCTGGTCGCGGCGTTGAGCTTTCGCGTCAAACCCTGGATCGAGCGGGTCAGCCGTGTGGCGGACGTTTTGCATACGCCGCGCATCGGGTTGAAAGCCGCGCAGCAGATTGCCGCGGTGCAAGCTGATGCGGCGGTGGGCGTCGTCGATTTCGACGGCCTGCCCGCCGGCATCGCCGAAGATTTGCGCGACGGCGGCCCGCAACTCACTTGGCACGATGCGAGCGCGCTGTTCGCCTCGCTTCGCGCCGTAGCCGATCCGGCGGAGATCGCGCTTGCGTCAAGAGCCGCCGACATCGGCCATCGCGCGTTGTCTGCCGCCCAAGGCGAGACGCTCAACGAGATGATCGCCGGCGTGGAAAGCAAAGCGCGGGCGCTTGGCGCCGAAGAAATCTACGTTGCGGCGGCCCCGGATCTTGAGCGCGACGCGCGGTTTCGCCGCATCGAGGGTGAAGCCGGGTTCGGCAAGACTTTCGCATTGCGCGCCACGGTGGCTTACAAGGGAACGTGGATTCGCCTCGTCCGCTCCATGTGCGAAACCGCGATCGCGCAGGAGGCAGCAGAGCGCTTTGCGCAAGCCGTCGCGTCGCTGCCGAGCGATCGCGGCTTTGCCGGCTTTCGCTCCTGGCTGGTGGAAGGCTGCCGCGTGACGCAGCCGCTCGATGCGCTGATCGGAACGCGCCTCGGCGAAGGACATCCGCCGCCGCCGGGCGCGCTGGTCTCGGTACAGGCGGCGCTTGCTGTTGACGGCCAAACTGTGCTGCTCGGCGCGCCGGCGTTGATCGGTCGATCCGGCGAAGCGTCAAGCCTGATCGCCGATCCGCTTTACGATTGAACAAAGGCGGCTAAGTTCCGATCAGGACGGCGACACGCCGCTTTGCATCTGCAACTCGCGCAGCCGCTGGTTCTCGCTCACGCGCCGCTTGCCCTCGGCATCGATGGCGCGCGCCAATTCGGGATGATGCGCGGTGAGCGTGCGGAAATCGGCGAGATCGAGAATCAGAAGCGTCGACGGCTGCGTCGTCACCACATTGGCGCTGCGGACCGAATCGCCGAGTAGCGCGAGCTCGCCGAAGAACGCTCCCGTCTCTAGCCGAACGGGCGTCGGTTTGACGTCGACCTCCACTTCGCCGTCGGCGATGAAATACATGCAATCGCCGACCCGGCCGCGGCGGATCACGGCGGTCCTAGCCGGCACTTCGAGCCGCCGCAGCATGTGGGTGATCTCGGCAATCGCCGACGGATCGAGCGTCTGGAAAAACGGCACCTTGCTGACGAGATCCCAGGTCTGGATGAAATTGCGCCGCCGGCTTTCGGCGGCGAAACCGGTGGCCAGAATACCGGTCCACAATCCGAAAGTGGCAATGCCGCAGATCATCACGACGGCGCCGAGCAAGTGGCCGAGATGGGTGCGCGGCACCTCGTCGCCATATCCGGTCGTGGTCAGCGTTACCACCGCCCACCACAACGACTGCGGCAGCGAGCCGAACGCCGCGGGCTGCTCGTCGCGCTCCAGCACATGCATGGCGGCGGACGACAGGAACAGCACGATCAGGAACAGCGCCAAGACGCTGGCGAGCGGTCTTGCCTCGAGCACGAAGACGCGCGCAAGCTGGGCGAAGCCCGGCGAATTTTGCGCCAGCTTGAGCACCCAAAGCGACGCCCATAGCCACGCCGTCGGCTGCGCCACGCCGCAGGCGAGCGCAATCGGGACCGGAAAAATCGCGACCAAGTCCACGATCCCCGAAGCCGAGAGCAGATAATTTCTGCCTCTGCCGGCTTGAAGGGCAGCCTGGGCGCGGACGTAGCCCTCGACCGCGAAATATGCCAGACAGCACCACAGACAGGCGCTCAGCCAGAAATCGGCCGACTTCTGCAAATCCGATACCGTGAACGCCGTCATGGCGGCGAGCCCGATGGCCAGCACGAACATGCGGCCGAGCGACGATGCCCCGAAACGGCGAAGCGGCGCGGTATAATGCGCGAGATTTGTAAGCGCGATCGGCAGCTTCACGCGGGCCCCTTCAGTGGCCATGAGGGATGTGGTTCTGGACCCACACAGCACAATAAATTACGCCGTGGACATGCGAACAGCCAGTCGAATTTGTCACATGGTTGGGGTGTAGGGTCCTTTCCAGTAAGGCAATTCATACTGGCTTAACGGCGGGTTGCTTGCAGTCGAGGATTTCCCGCCGCGTCCGCGATTGCGGCGCAGACGGGTGGTGGAGGGTGACTATGCAATTCATGCATTGGAATGAGCTTTTCAACGCCTGTGCTGCGCTCTTTATCGTAGCGACCGCATCGTCGAAGACGATGGTGCCGCTGCGCATCCTCTCCATCGTCGCCAATTGCTTTCTGATCTTTTCCTACGCGGTGACGCACACCTATGTCCTGCTGGCCCTGCAAGCCATAACGTTGCCGGTCAACGGCTATCGTCTTTACCAGATGGTCGCCCTTATCAGGAACGTACGCGAGTCGGTTCGCGGCAACACTTCGATGGATTGGCTCAAGCCCTTCATGACCGGGCGTCACTTCAATAAGGGCGACATCCTGTTCGCCAAGGGCGAGCCGGCAAACGAGATGTTCTGCACGGTATCGGGACGCTACCGTCTACTCGAACTCGGCATCGAGCTGAAACCCGGGCAGGTCGTCGGCGAGTTGGGGATGCTGGCGCCTGATAACCGGCGCACCGCGACGCTCGAATGTATCGAGGAGGGCGAAGCGCTGTCGATCACCTATAAGCAGGTCGAGCAACTCTACTACCAGAATCCAACCTTCGGCTTTTACTTCTTGCGTCTGGCGACGGCGCGGCTGTTTGAAAATATCAGCAAGATGGAAGCCGAGCTGGCTCGGCTCCATGCGGCGAAAGCGTGAGGCGGTGGTCCGCGGCAGCGCAAACGAACGGGTATTGGGCTGCCAGAAAATCCCGGCCGAAGCCAAAAAGTCCTTGATAAGTCGTGCGAATTTGCGCTAACGCGCACTGGGCCCGCTTAATTTCCCGTCCCGATGCCGTTAGACTGACCGACCGACTTAAAGACGCTACGCTCTCCGCATCCTCGTTCCGGGAACGCCATGGCAGGAAAACGGATTTCACGCCTCGAGCTGGCGGGCTTTTTGCTCAGCCCGTCGCTGTTCGTGATGATCGTCCTGATGGTGGTCGAGGCCATGCTGGCCGCGGCGACGACGTGGTTCGTCATCAACGCCGGGCAAAAAGTCGCTTCCGGCCATTTCCTGGTCAGCGACCTGATCTGGATCCTCACCGCGCAATCCTCGTCTTACGTGGTCGGCGTCATCAGTTGGGTGTTTGCCGAACGGGCCGGCTACCGCGGTTTCGGCAAGTTCATGCTGCGCTTCGCGCGCGAAAACCGCGGCAAGGTCAAGCTGTTCGGCGACAAGCCGGCGCGCGAGCAGGTCGAGCCGTTCCTCACCGGCGAGACGTTCCAGTGCTTCTTCAACGTCATGTACGAGCTCGAATTCGCGTTGAAACTGTTTCTCGGCCTGGTTTTCAATTCCATCGTGCTGGGCGCGGAAATCGACATCAGCCTGCCGTTCGCCTATGTCGGCGCATTCGGCGTGCTGTTGCTGATGCAATGGGTGTTGCAAAAGCCAATCGCGCACACCTATCTGGAAAACCAGCGCATGAACAACCGCATCACCGCGCAGGGCTATACCGCGTGGGACAACGTGTTCAGCGGCAACAGCTACAATCTTCGCCTGTGGCTCGCAGGCTTCAAGAGCCGGCTGCGCGAAGGGCTGACGGCGCAGGTCCGCGCCATCGTGGCGCGCGAGGGCATGAGCGCGATGAGCGGCATCGTCAGCCTCGCCATCGTGTTCGCAACCGTCACCGTGGTCGCCGTGCAGAATGTCGGCAATACCGCGCTGTTGGTCGGGCTCGCCACGACGCTGCCGCGGCAGATCGAGATGACCTACGAGCTGCATCTGCTCGCCTCGGGCTGGAACGATTTCATCGCCATCTGGACGCGGTTCGGCGGCGTCGCCGCCAACATGCTGCCCGAGCCGGATCCGGATTTCGACAAGCGCATCAAGTTTGACCGGCTGGTGTTGCGGGAAGGGGACGGCGCCAATGTGGTGTCGTCGGTCGGCGACGCATTGCAGATCGCGCTGGCGCACCCGACCGGCAGGGTCAATGTGCGCGGCGGCAACGGCTCGGGAAAGTCGTCGCTGCTGGCCAGCCTGAAGACCGAAATGAAGAAGCGTGCCTATTACTGGCCGACGACCGACCGGCTGGCGTTCAAGTTCACCGGCGGCGTCGTGCCGGTTGACGTCGAGGGCGATGACGAGGACGACGACGATGTGGTCGTCGTCGACGATGCGATGCATAAGAAGCTCGGCTACTCCTCCGGCGAGCTGCAGCTCAAATCGCTCGAAGAGATCGTCAACGAGACCCGTGCGCAGGTCTATCTGCTCGACGAATGGGATGCCAATCTCGACGCGGCGAACAAGGCCAAGGCCGATGCGCTGGTCGACGAGCTCGCCGCGCGCGCCCGCGTCGTCGAGATTTCCCATCGCGATCGTCCGGCGTAACGTTATGCGCCGAGTGCGCCGCGCACGCGATCGGGCGAGAATGGCAGCTCGTGCAATCGCACGCCCGTGAGCGTGGCGATGGCGTTGCCGACCGCGCAGGCAACGAGCGGCACGCCTTCCTCGCCGCCGCCGGTCGGATGATTGTCGGTGGAGACCACCTTGATCTCAATATGCGGCACGTCGGACATGCGCGCGACCTCGTAGTCGCTGTAATTCGACTGCAGCACGCGGCCGTCCTTGATGGTGATTTTTTCGCGCAACACCGAGCCCAGCGCATAGATGATGCTGCCCTCGGTCTGGGCAGCGAGATTGCGCGGCTGCACGGCGATGCCGGCATCGAGCGCGGCCCAGAAATTGAGCACCTTGATCTTGCCGGTCTTGCGGTCGAGCGAGACCTCGGCGACGCCGGCGGCGAGCGTGTCGTCCTTCACCATGGTGCCGACACCGAGCGCGGTGCCGTCGCGCTTGCGCGTCCAGTCCGACATTGTGGCGACGGTGCGAAGGAGATGCTGCATGCGCGGCACGCCTTCCGAAAGTTCGAGGCGGAACGCCAGCTGATCCTTGCCAATATCCTTGGCGATGTCGTCGACGAAGCTCTCGATGGCGAAGGCGTTGTGGCCGTTGCCGACGCCGCGCCACGGCGACAACCGCGCGCCGCGGTTCTCGATGACGTGCTCGGCGAGCTTGTTGGGGATCGGATATTGCGGGATCGGCGAGCCCTTCATCACGATGCGGTCCTGCCGCGGTTTTGGATCGCCGGAGACGTAGGCCAAGACGGACTCAGCAACGACCCGGTGATGCCAGGCGACGAGCTTGCCGTTGTCGTCGAAGCCGGCCTCGATATGATGCGCGGTCGCGGGCCGGAATTTGCCGAAGGTGACGTCGTCTTCGCGCGTCCAGATCAGCTTCACCGGCAGGCCGACCGCCTTCGACAGGCGGACCGCGTCATACACCGCCTCGTGGTTGCCGCGCCGGCCAAAACCGCCGCCGAGGAATTGCTGATGCAGCGTAATTTTCGAGCGCTCGGTCTGCAGAATGCGGGCGACGCCGTTGAGTAGGCCGGTCGCCGCCTGGGTGCCGACCCATAGCTCGGCCGATTGGCCGTCGGCGGCCACCGCGGCGGTGGCGTTCATCGGCTCCATCTGCGCGTGATAGACGTAGCGGGTGCGATATTCGCCGCGCAACACGCGTTTGGCGCCCGCCAGCGCCGCCTTGGCGTCGCCCTTGTTCTCGTAAGCCACGCCTTCCCGCGTCTTGTCGCGGCCTATTGCCGCAAAATCTTCGAGCGCCTGCTCGCTGTCGAGATGCGCACCCGGCGCGTCGCCCCAGGTCACCTTGAGCAGGTTTTTGGCGGCTTGGGTGCCTTCCACGGTCGTGCCGATGACGCCGACGCCTTCGGGCAGCTTCATGATGTCGGTGACGCCCGGCACTTTGCGCGCGCGGCTGTCGTCGACGGTAAGCGGCGCGCCGCCGGCATAGGGCGATTGCAGCACCGCGGCATAAACCATGCCCGGCACCTGCACATCCATGCCGTATGTTGCCGCGCCTTTGACTTTCAGCGGCACGTCGACGCGGGCGATGTCCTTGCCGATGAGCCGAAAGCTTGCCGTCGGCTTGAGATCGCTTTCGGCGATCTTCGGCAATTCGGCGGGTGCGCTCGCAAACGCGGCGATCTCGCCGTAGCCGACGCGCCGCCCC
>JBEKKM010000048.1:0-28123 GCA_050010715.1 Xanthobacteraceae bacterium
CCGCGGCCGTTGGCCGGAATCGGCAGGAGCAATGGTCCGCGCTCCACGAACGGAGCCAGCTTGTTCCAGCACTCGGCGAGCGGAGCGTCGTAGCTGCCGTAGGAGCAGTCCATCAGCGCCGTGCCGGCAGGCGGCGGCGGATCGTAGGCGTAAAGCATCGATTCCGTGGAAATGTCGCCGGTGTAAAGAAAGCCGTCGCCGATGGCGAAGCGCAGCCAGATGCCGCCCGGCGCGTGGCCGTTGCGGCCGGTCTCGACCGCGATGCCGAGCACATCGCCGCGGCCGCGAACCGGCAGCGGCCGCGCCGGAATGCCCTTGGGTAGCCCGCGCAAAACGATCTCGGTGGCATAGACCGGCGGATTGCCGAGTTTAGGCAATAGCGACAGCCCGCCGACATGGTCCCTGTGGCCGTGGCTCAGCACGAGCGCGTCGATCGGGCCGATTTGGTCAACCTTGGGAAACAGCCCGGGTGGCGGGCCCTCGCCGAGATCGAGCATCAGCCGTTTGCCCGCCATTTCGAGCAGGAAGCAAGCCGGCCCCTTGGCGCCGACGCCGGAGATCAAGTGCAGCAAAGCGGCCTCTGGGCGCATCGCATTCGACCGATATTCCAATGCTCTATGGGCGGCGGCGAAAGTTGACAATGGCCGGCAGCGTCCTTAATCAACCGCTTTAAAAGGAAAAGTGCCATGAAAGTCCGCAACTCATTGAAATCGCTCCGCAGCCGCCACCGCGACAACCGCATCGTTCGGCGCAAGGGGCGGGTCTACGTCATCAATAAGACGCACCGGCGCTTCAAGGCCCGCCAAGGCTAGGCCGCCGCTTCGAGCCTGCGGCCGTTGGCCGGCTCACACCACCCGACGATCTGCCGAATTGCGCCGCATTGCTCGCGCAACTTTGAACGCTATTCGGGCTTGTTACCGTGCGGCAGGCGAATAGACTCTTGGGCTATGAGATCGCGATTCCCAATTCTTGCTCTCGGTGCGGTGCTGGGCGTGTCGCTGGCGTTGCCGGCCGCGGCGCAAAATCCGCAACGGCATGAGTGGATCCATCCGCCGAGCAACCTGCCCAAATCCGGGCACGGCGGCCCGGCCATCAAGCTCGATACATTGTTCGAGGCGTTGAAGATCGCGCCCGACGAGGACACCGCCAAGGCGATCGAGGAGCGCATCTGGACGGTATGGGTGGTGTCGGGCAGCGACACTACCAATCTGCTGATGAGCCGGGTGAAGGCCGCGACCGACGACAAGGACTACGATCTGGCGCTGAAGCTCCTGGGCGCCGTCATCGCCATCAATCCGAAATATGTCGAAGCCTGGAACCAGCGCGCCACCATCTACTATCTGAAAGACGATTACGGCCACGCGCTTGCCGACATCCGCGAGGTGCTGGCGCTCGAGCCGCGCCACTTCGGCGCCTGGTCGGGCCTCGGCCTCATCCTGCAAGACATCGGCGACGACAAGCACGCACTTGAAGCCTACCGCAAGGCGCTGGCGATCGACCCGCATCTCGAGCACATCCCCGATGTTGTGAAGACGCTGACCGAGAAGGTCGAGGGGCGGGATATCTAGCTCGCGATGGTTAGCCTCACGCCTCGTCGTGCGTGTCCGCGCCGACAAACGCAATGCGCATGAAATTGGTCGCGCCGGGTGTGCCGAGCGGGACGCCGGCGACGACGATGATGCGCTGGCCGGCTTTGGCGAAACCTTCCTTGAAAGCGAGGCGGCAGGCGCGTTCGACCATGTCGTCCTGATCGTGGGCATCTTCGTCGATCACGCAGTGGATGCCCCAGACCACCGACAGCCTCCGCCCGGTGCCTTCGATCGGCGAGATGGCGACAATGGGACATTGCGGCCGTTCCCGCGACACCCGCATCCCGGTCGAGCCCGATGAGGTCCAGCATACGATCGCCGACAGATCGAGCGTCTCCGCCACCTGCCGTGCCGCGGCGGCTATGGCGTCGGCGCCGGTCGCTTCCGGCTCGGTATGGAGCACGTGCAGCGACGGCAGGTACATGGCGTCGCGTTCCACTTCTTCGGCGATCCGGTTCATGGTCTCGACCGCTTCGACTGGATATTGCCCGGACGCGGATTCCGCCGACAGCATGATGGCGTCGGCACCGTCGAAGATGGCGGTGGCGACGTCGGAGACTTCGGCGCGGGTCGGCACCGGGCTTGAGATCATCGATTCCAGCATCTGCGTGGCGACCACGACGGGCTTGCCGGCGTGGCGGCAGGCCCGCGTCATTTCCTTCTGCACGCCGGGCACTTTCTCCAGCGGCATCTCGACGCCGAGATCGCCGCGCGCCACCATCAGCGCATCGGCCAGATCGAGAATGTCGCCGAGCCGGGTCACGGCCTGGGGCTTCTCGATCTTGGCCATCACCGCGGCGCGGCCGCGGGTGATCTTCTTCGCCTCCGCGATGTCTTCCGGGCGCTGGATGAACGACAGCGCGATCCAGTCGACGCCGGCATCGAGGGCTGCTTCGAGGTCGGCGATGTCCTTCGGCGCCAGCGCCGCCAGCGGCACGACGGTGTCGGGCAGGCTGACGCCCTTGCGGTTCGAGATTTTGCCGCCGACTTCGACGCGCGTGGTGATGCGTTGCGCGCTGACGTCGGTTGCGACCAGGCGCAGCTTGCCGTCGTCGATCAACAGCGCATCGCCGGATTTGATGGCGGCAAAAATCTCTGGATGCGGCAGCTGCACGCGCCTGGCGTCACCCGGCGTGGCGTCGCTGTCCAAAATAAAATCCTGACCCTTGTCGATGTCGGCGGCGCCGTCCTTGAAGGCGCCGAGCCGTAGCTTCGGTCCTTGCAGATCGACCAGGATGCCGATCGGCCGGTTGTGATCCGCCTCGACGGCGCGGATCGTGGTCACGAGCTCGCGCATCTTGTCGTGATTGGTGTGGCTCATGTTGATGCGGAACACGTCGGCGCCGGCTTCGAACAACCGCCCGATCATGGCGCGGTCCGACGAGGCGGGACCCAGTGTGGCCACGACTTTGGTCCGCCGTTGCCGCCTCATCGAGTCTTGTTTCCCGGCGCCGATGTCGCGCCGGCGCCGGCAGGCGGCGCGTTGAGCTGATTGCCTGGCGGCAACGGCTTTTGTGCCGGCTGCTCGGCGGATTCGGTGAGTTGCACGGTCCAGGCGCGCTGCTCGCCGGTATCGACCTCGAAGAAGCCGGTGCGGTCATAGCCGTGAGCCAGGCAATCGCCGATGCCGCGGATGGTGAATTCCCTGTCGCGGGTGCACATATAGGCCCGTCCCGTCCATTCGCCGCCGCGATCGTAGTCGATGGCGTAGACATAATAATAACGCGCCACGAGATTGCCCTTGAGCACGGTCTCGCAGGTTCGTGACGGTAGGTTCCACCAGCCTTCGGTGGTCCAGCCTTCGGCGTCCTTATAGCCGACCGCGACGCCGACGCGGCTCGGCGTGTTGTTGCAAAGCCGAAAATCGGCCGCTGCCGGCCGCGCTGAACCGGCCAGCGCGAGCGCCACGAACAGGCCCGCCGCCAGCGCACTCAGCGCTTTTCGAAAGTTAGTCGCGTGGCTCATATCCTGCGCAGAATCCGGCCTCCGCTCATGGCCTGTCAACGACGATGGCGCGGAAGTCGGTCACGTTGGTGAATGTCGGGCCCGGGACGAAAAGGTCGCCGATGCCGTTGAAAAACCCCGTTGAATCGTTGTCAGCGAGAAACGCGGCGGGATCGAGGCCGGCGGCCCGGGCGCGACGAAGCGTCGTCGGGTCGATGAAGGCCCCGGCCGGGTCGTCGGGGCGACCGCTGCCGCCATCGGTGCCGTCGGAATCGGCGGCAAGCGCAGAAATGCCGGGGGCGCCGTCGAGGTGGATGGCGAGCGCCAGAGCGTATTCCTGGTTGGGTCCGCCGCGGCCCTGGCCGCGCAGGGTGACCGTGAGTTCGCCGCCGGAGAGGATGACCGTCCGGCGGCGCTGGGCAGCCAGATCGCGGGCCAGTCGGGCATGTTCCGCCGCCACCTCCCGCGCCTCGCCTTGCAGGCGGTCGCCGAGCAATACGCATTCGTAGCCGGCTGCCGTGGCGCGCCCTTGCGCCGCCCGCAGCGCATCGGCCGGCCGCGCCACGATCCGATAGTCGGAGCCCGCAAAAATCTTGTCGCCCGGCTTCGGCGTCTCGTTGGCTGGATCGTCGAGCGCCTTGGCCACGGTAGCGGGCAGATCAAGCTTGAAGCGGGCAACGATGGCGCGGGCGTCTTCGAGCGTCGTCGGGTCGGGCACTGTCGGCCCGGACCCGATGACGGAAGGGTCGTCGCCGGGCACGTCGGAGATCGAAAGCGTCACCAGTTTGACGGGATAAGCGAGGCGGGCGAGGCGGCCGCCTTTGATGCGGGAGAGGTGCTTACGCAGCGCATTCATGTCGCCGATTGCCGCGCCGCTGCGCAACAGCGCCCGCGTCACCGCCTGTTTCTCTGCAAGCGTGATGCCCGCAGCCGGCGCGATCCAGTTGGCCGAGGCGCCGCCGGACAAAAGCACCAGCACGAGGTCGTCGGCGCCCGCGGCTTGCGCAAGCGCCAGCGCCCGTTCGGTTCCCTTCAGCCCCGCCTCGTCGGGCACCGGATGGCCGGCCTCGACAATGGGAATATGCCGGGTCGGGCGGCCATAGCCGTGGCGGGTGACGGCGATGCCGGTGAGGCGATCGTCGGCGATGCGGCCGAGATAATGCTGCTCGGCGGCTTGCGTCATCGACCCTGCCGCCTTGCCTGCGGCCAGCACGATGAGGCGGCCCCGAGGCGGCGGTTCCGGCAGGTTCGGCGGCAGGCACTGCGACGGGTGCGCGGCGGCGACCGCGGTCCGGAACAGCGATTCGAGCAATTCGCGCGCTGAAGCGGCCATAATCATCCCGGGGATCGGACTATGGAAAGGCGGCGGTCAGGTCTCTATCTTTCCATAACTAAGCCGCGGAGGAGATCATGGCTACCGACGACAAGACCGAGCTCGAAGCCGCCGTCTACCGCCGGCTGGTCGAACACCTGCGCGCGCGCACCGACGTGCAGAACATCGATTTGATGAATTTGGCCGGCTTCTGCCGCAACTGCCTGTCCAATTGGATGAAGGAAGCGGCCGATGCCAAAGGCCTGCCGATGACCAAGGACGAGAGCCGCCAGATCGTCTACGGCATGCCCTATGACGAATGGCGCGCCAAGCATCAGAAGGAAGCGTCCGCCGATCAAAAGGCGGCATTCGAAAAAGCAAGCCAAAAGCACTGAGCGAGCGGCTTTTGCGCCGCGCTCCTGTGCAGAGCGTGGATGAGCGGCCTAATGGCTTGATCAAAGCGCGCCGGCGTTCGACACCTCTCGCAATTGAAAATGCGAGGAGTACCCGATGGCCACCGCTGCCGCCGCCAAGGACGAGCAAACCGCTCACCGTTTTGCCAAGGATCAGCTCAAGGCCTTCGTCGAGAGGGTCGAACGGCTCGAGGAAGAAAAGAAAGCCATCGCCGACGACATCCGCGACGTCTATGCCGAGGCCAAGGGCAACGGCTTCGACGTCAAGTCGCTGCGCATCGTGGTGCGGCTGCGCAAGCAGGACATCAACGAGCGCAAGGAGCAGGAGGCTATTCTCGAGACCTACCTGCACGCGCTGGGTATGATCTGATGAACCGTCATTCCGGGGCCGAGCGAAGCTCGGAACCCGGAATCCATAACCACCGCCGCTCAAGAACGGTCTCAAGCGCCAATTCTTCCAGGATAGCAATTATGGATTCCGGGCTCGCGGCTTTCAGCCGCGCCCCGGAATGACGGACGCTTATTGCAGCGACGCGGTGCGGGTCGGGTAGGTGATGGTCGACAGGAACACGATCGCGCTGCCGCTGAAGTGATCCTGGCTCAGACCGCGATTCGGATCGGGTGAGAACGTCATCATCACCGAGCTTGCGGGTTTGACCATCAGGCCGGCCAGATAGGTGACGTCGCGGGCGCCGAAGGCGAGCGTCGACAGGAAGCGGTGCACGCTCGGCGATAGAATAATCGCGCGCAGCCACGGATTGTCGAGACGCTCGGTGACTTTGACGGCAGCGGCCGCGAGCTGAATGGCCTTCTGGACCGAGGTTTTGGGCTGGTCGTTGACGCCTTTCACCGCCACCGTCGTCTCGTTCTCGCCGATGACCGCGCCGGCATTGTCCACGGCGGCGCGCGCCGCGACCGCGATGGCGTGAGACGGCGAGGAGGCCTGCTCGGCATAGGCGAGTGCGAGTTGTGGCGGGACACGGTCGTTGGACGTGCCCGGCAACGGGCCGACGGTGCCGGTGGCGTTGGGATCGGCGCTCGCCACTTCAACGCCACGCGTGCTGTTCGGCTGTGCGGCGGCGGCGCCGTCCTGCGGGCTCTGCCAATAGCCGCGCGCAAAAATGACTTGATTTGGCGAGAGCGATGCAAAGCGGTCGTCGGTCTGGGGCGGCGGTGCCACTTTCTGTGCGGCCGGCGTTGAGGCCGCGACGGCAAATGAATTGGTGTGGATCAGCTTGGTCTGTGCCGCCACGTGGGTCACGGCCGCTTTCACCCGTTCGACGGCGGCAACGGCGACTGCTTTGGCTTTGGTGCGCGTGGTCGCGGCGGGAGCCGGCACCGCGGCAGGGGCGGCGGAGTCGGCATCATCGTCCTCTTCGCTCTTCCTCAGGCCAAAGAGCTTGGCAAACGGATTAGTGCTGTGATGGTCCTCGCTCGCCACCATGGTGCCAACGTCGACGCCGGAATTGCGCGCCGCCTCAACCGAATTGTCCGAAGGACTGTTGCCGCGCTGCGTGATCTCGGCCAGCGCCAGCGCATAGCCCGGCAGCGGCTTGCCGTCGGTTGGAATCTGCACGGTCTTGCCGTCCGGGAACACGCGCACCAGCTGTTCATGGGTCATGCGCGGCCACATCCGCACGCTGCCGGCGTCCATGTGGACGAACGGCGAGCCGGACGTCGGATAGAAGCCGACGCCGCCGCGCGCGAGCCGCAAGCCGATCTCGCGCAAATGTTCGAGGTCAACGCCCGGGATGTAGAAATCCATGGCGCGGCCGAGCATGTGCTGGCTGAAGCGCGCCACGCCGCTACTGCGGTGGCGCAGCATTGCGTTGGTCTGCGGCGAACGATAGCCGCACACGACCCAGATTGGCGCCGTGTTGCCGGCCTCGCGCTGCACCTCCCACACCAGGTCGATCAGGCGCGGGTCCATTTTGGTTTGCTCGGCCTTGCGCCAGTCGCGCAGGAACCAGTTGAGCTTTTCTAGCGCGGCATCGTCGTAACGGCCATCGCGCTTGAAGGTGATGGTGATGTCTTCGTCGGTATGAATGTGGTGCAGCGAGATGGTGCGGGTGTCGCCTTCGGCGACAGCGTTTTGCAGGGCTCGCGAGCCGAACAGAAGCAGAAGAACCGCCAAGCCGCACGAATAGCCGGCGCGTGCCGCAACGAATCGCACAGCTTTCAGGCGCGCCTTACAAAACGGCACGAGCCCATCCCACTTTGACGCGTTGGCGACACGATCCCGCCGCGGCTCCCCGCCACGACGAGTAACGCTAACGCAGTGTTAAATTGGGAAGGGTTAACGAAACCTTACCGCCACCCCATCCCCCGACCCCATTAGGGCTAACGGCATAGTGTGGCGAAATATGGCCAAGCCTGAGGCCCTGGGGATAGGCTGCCCAAAAGGAGCGGCTTAGGGCGTGGAGTGGTTAACGGACCGGCGCAGTTTTTTGGCGGATTTCCAAGGGTTTAGCGCTGGACCGGCGCTCCGGAACTGGTTTCGCGGCGATGCGCGGCGGCGCGGCGCACCGGCTGGGGTGGCGTAGCGGCAAATCCGCCGCCGAACAGCCGCGAGAAGAAGTTGCCGCCGTCACCCGGACCGCCGTAACCACCGTAGCTGCGGCCGCCAAATAGCGGGGTCGAATCCGGGATCGCCAAGGCTTGGCGATGGCTGGGGTCTTCGCGGTGCTCAACGGCGACATCGGCCATCTTGCGATCGTCGCCCTTGAGGATCGCCAACAGCTGCCTGTCGCGGCCGTAGACGTCGTCGCGGAACTGCAGCTTGCCGTCGTCGTCGACGAAGGCGGTCTGGTAGGTCAGGTTGACCGGAATGAAGGTCGGCAGCTGGATGTCCTGCTCGCCGCCGGCGTCGATCATCTTCTTGATGCGCTCGAGCGTGTAGCCGTCATTCGGCCGCACCAGCGACAGCAGCACTTCGGCATAGCGCTGCGGATCCTGCACCCGCATGCAGCCATGGCTGTAGGCGCGCTTGTCATAGGCGAACAAATACTTGTCCGGCGTGTCGTGCTGATAGACCAGGAATTTGTTCGGGAAGTTGAAGCGGATGCGCCCGAGCGCGTTATGGTCGCCCGGCGGCTGCCAGATATGCACGGAGCCGTCGGGATTCTTGCCGACCTTCAGTCCCATGCGGTCGAGCACCGTCGGGTCCTGCTGCAGCGCCGGCAGGTATTCGTGGTTGATGATCGACGGCGGCACGTTCCAGGTCGGATTGATGGTGATGTATTTCATCTCCGCCTGCATGATCGGCGTCGGCATTTCCGGCTTGCCGTCGACGATCCTGGTGGTCCAGTAGGGCTTGCCGTCATGCATCACCCGCAGCGTGAAGTCGGCGAGATTGACGATGACGTAGGTGTTGCCGAGATCGTGCGGCATCCAGCGCCAGCGCTCCATGTTGGCGAGGATGATGTCGATCGGCTTGTCGGGCTGGCGGCCGTTGAGCGCCTCGATGGTCTGCGGCGTCAGCGTGCCGGTGACCTTGAGCTGATGGTCTTGCTGATACTTCTTCACCGCATCGGCCAACGCCTTGTCGTAAGTGGTGCCGTCGCCTGAGACGTTCAGCCGTTCGCGCAACAGCGGCACCCGGTCATCCTGGGCACCGATTTTCGGCGCTGCGCCGTTGGCGATCGGCGTCTTGCCGGCTTCGGCCTTGCCGGCACGGAATTCGGCGAGCTTGGCCTTGAGCGCGAGGTAGCCCGGGGTGTGCGGCTCGTAGGCGTCCAGCGCCGTCGCCATGTCTTTGGCTTCGACCATGGTGGCAAGCACGTCGGCGGGCTCCGGCGCCGTCGCGGTGTAAGAGATGTCCGGGCTGACGCGTGACCAATGCACCCGGCCGATCGAGGCGTGGTGGGCATAGGTGATGATCGTCATGTCGAGCTTGAGCTCGGCCTCGGCGAGGTCGTTCGGATCGCTCAGCGCGGAAAAGTTCGGCACCGGATAATCGGCCGGATCGAGACCGTCCTGGTCGACATGGCCGAGATAGGCGATCACGGCCTTGCCGCGCTCGTTCACTTTGCCGTCGGTGATCCACAGCGGCGCGTAATCGCGGCCGGAATAGAACGCGTCGACGATGGTGCGATCTTTCTTGTTGCCGACGATGCGGTCGAACTTGCCGCTGGAGAGATTGCGCAGCTGATCGACGACCGCGGCATCGGCCGCGCTCAAGGCGGGGGCGGCCGGCATTGCCGAGGGCGTAGGCGCCGCCGGTGCGCTGGCGGTCGTTGCGGGTTCCACGGTCGCGGCAGCTGCCGCCGGGGCAGGGGTCGTCTCCGCTGCAGCGGGCGGTGCCGAAGCTTGAATAGGCGCTATCGATCCCGTCGTCGCCGGCACGTTCGGCGAATCGAGCGGTTGCGGTATCGCTGCCGCCGCCGGGGTTTTGTCGGCGTCGGCCGGTGTCGGCGCGACCGCATTTGCGGTGTCGGGCGCGGCAGCCGTGGTGGCCGGGTCGGACGGTCCCGCCAACGTGACGGCGGAAGCGCCGGCCAGCAGCAGGACGACGGCGGTCGAGGCGAGAAGCTGGTTGATGCGGACGCCCGGCATTGCAATTTCTCCTTACGAGCCTGCGCGAAGAACGCAGCCACGCCGCGTGAGGATTAAGGTCCCCATCGAGGCTTTAATATGGAACCAAACCCGCAGCGGCCGCACTCTAAGTGAGCCGGCCCGGCTTGTCCTGTGCGCAACAGGGAATAATCGGGCGTTTCATGCGATTTTCAGCGGCTGTCGCTCTGTTGCAACGCCTTCGGTATCCGCTTCTTCCCGTTCGGTATTCAGGCCCAGCGCTTCGAGCTTGCGGTACAGCGTGGACCGACCGATTTGCAGCCGCCGCGCCACCTCCGACATTTGGCCCCGATAGTGGGTAATGGCGTACCGAATGAGCTCCGCCTCGAGCTCTTCCAGCGGCCGCACCTCGCCTGCGCCGTCCAACAGCGGCAGCGCATCGGCCGCGGCTGTGGGCGCCACGGCCGCGGCGGCGGGATGGTCCGCAAACGGGTCCGGCAGCGCGACCGGTTGTTCGAAGTCCGGCACCAGCGGCTCGCCGGCATGGTCAGGCGTGGCGCCATGATTCGGACCCTGGATCGAGACCTGCGCTGAGACTTGCGCCGAGACTTGCGCTGAGACTTGCGGAAATTCCACAAGCCCGATCGTGTCGCCCTCGGCCAATACCACGGCGCGGAACAGGGTGTTTTCCAGCTGGCGAATATTGCCTGGCCAATGGAAGGCCGCGAGCATGCGCAGCGCCTCGGGCGTGATCAGGCGGATGCGCTTGCCCTCTTCGGCAGCAAAGCGCGCCAAAAAATGCCGGACCAGCGCCGGGATGTCGGCGGGGCGTTCACGCAACGGCGGCACCGTGATCGGGAAGACGTGCAGGCGATAGAACAAATCTTCGCGGAAGCGGCCGGCTTTGACGTCGGCGATCAGGTCGCGATTGGTGGCCGAGACGATGCGCACGTCGACCTTGATGGCTTTGCGTCCGCCGACCGGCTCGACCTCGCCTTCCTGGATGGCGCGTAACAGCTTGACCTGGGCCGCGGCCGGCAACTCGCCGACCTCGTCGAGGAACAAGGTGCCGCCCGACGCCTCGACGAATTTGCCGACATGGCGCTCGGTGGCGCCGGTGAACGAGCCCTTCTCGTGGCCGAACAGAATCGACTCGACCAGGTTCTCCGGCATGGCGCCGCAATTCACCGCGATGAACGGTTTTGCGCGCCGCTCCCCCGAACCGTGGATGGCGCGCGCAATGAGTTCCTTGCCGACGCCGGACTCGCCCGAGACCAGCACCGGAATCGTCGACGTCGCCGCCTTCTCCGCCATGCGCAGCACGGCCGCCATGGCGGGCGACTTGGTGATGATGTCGGCAAAGCCAAGCGTGCCGGAGCGGCTGTGCTTTATGCGCGCGAGCTCGCCTTCGAGCGCGCTGGTGTTGAGCGCGTTGCGCAGGCTCACCTGCAGCCGCTCGACGCCGACCGGCTTGACCACGAAATCGATGGCGCCGGCGCGCATCGCCGACACCACATTGTCGATGCCGCCGTGCGCGGTCTGCACGATCACCGGCACATTGATTGAAGCCTGGCGCAGCCGCGCCAGCACGCCGAGCCCGTCGAGATTCGGCATCACCAGATCGAGGATCACGCAATCGATCCGCGCGCCGTCAGCGCCGCCGAGCAAAGTCAGCGCCGCATCGCCATTGTCGAGCACGACGGTCTCATAGCCGGATTTCTGCAGCATGGCCTCGAGCAGCCGGCACTGCACCGGATCGTCATCGACAATGAGGATGGCCATCTACTCGTCCCCTCGCGGCTTCGTTGCAGCACGCTGTGCCGTTTCGGGTCACTTTGCGGCAGGAGGCTTAATGGGGTGTTAAGTGAGTTGGCGCCGGCCCATCGCGCCGGACCTACGGCCCTTGGGACCGAAAACGTCGCCCGCTTGCGCGACATGCATGATAGCCTCGGTCAGTAATGCAATTCCGCCTTGATCTAAGTCAACGCGGCGACCCCGCCCGGATGCTCTATGGCCCCGACTCCTTCGCTCCCACGGAATCAATCCATGCCCACATCGCAGCCGAAATACATGACCCTCGGAGAGGGCGGTCTTGCCGCCGCCATGACCGTGCTTGGTTTTGCTTCGCTCGTGATCGCCGCCAAGGCCTATACGCCAGGATACGCTTTTCATGCGTACCTGTCCGCCGCGGCCAGCGTGGCGGCGGTGTTTGCCATCTGCAATCGCTATTTCGAGCGCAGCGACGTGGCGCCGCCGCTCGAGATCGACGGCAAGCCGAATTACAATATGGGGCCGGTGAAGTTCGCGACGATCGCGGCCGTGTTCTGGGGCATCGCCGGGTTTACTGTCGGCCTGTGGATTGCGCTGGAACTCGCCTATCCGGCGCTCAATTTCGACCTGTCCTACATTTCGTTCGGTCGGCTTCGCCCGCTGCACACTTCGGCGGTCATCTTTGCGTTCGGCGGCAATGTTTTGATCGCCACGTCGTTCTACGTCGTGCAGCGCACCTGCCGGGCGCGGCTCGCCGGCGATCTGGCGCCGTGGTTCGTGGTGCTCGGCTATAATTTCTTCATTGTCATCGCCGGCACCGGCTATCTGCTCGGCATCACCCAATCGAAGGAATATGCCGAGCCGGAATGGTACGCCGATCTCTGGCTCACGGTGGTCTGGGTCGTCTATCTGCTGGTGTTTCTCGGCACCCTGATGCGACGCAAGGAGCCGCATATCTATGTCGCCAACTGGTTCTATCTCGCCTTCATCGTCACCATCGCGGTGCTCCACATCGTCAACAACGCCGCGGTGCCGGTGTCGCTGTTCTCGCCGAAATCCTACATCGCGTGGTCGGGCGTGCAGGACGCCATGGTGGAGTGGTGGTACGGCCACAACGCGGTCGGATTCTTCCTCACCGCCGGCTTCCTCGGCATCATGTATTATTTCATCCCGAAGCGCGCCAACCGGCCGGTCTATAGCTACCGGCTCTCGATCATTCACTTCTGGGCGCTGATTTTCCTCTACATCTGGGCCGGCCCGCATCATCTGCACTACACCGCGCTGCCCGATTGGACGCAGACGCTCGGCGCCACCTTTTCCATCATGCTGTGGATGCCGTCATGGGGCGGCATGATCAACGGCCTGATGACGCTGTCCGGCGCGTGGGACAAGCTGCGCACCGACCCGGTGCTGCGCATGATGGTGCTGTCGGTCGCGTTCTACGGCATGGCTACTTTCGAAGGCCCGGTCATGTCGGTGAAAGAAGTCAACTCGCTGTCGCACTACACCGATTGGACCATCGGCCACGTCCATTCCGGCGCACTCGGCTGGGTCGGCTTCATCTCGTTTGGCGCCATCTATTGCCTGGTGCCGTGGCTGTGGAATCGGCCGCTCTATTCGCTGCGACTGGTGAGTTGGCACTTCTGGATCGCCACCATCGGCATCGTCGTCTATGTCAGCTCGATGTGGGTGTCCGGCATCCTGCAGGGACTGATGTGGCGCTCCTACACCAATCTCGGCTTCCTCGAATATTCCTTCATCGAGACGGTCGAGGCGATGCATCCGTTCTATGTCATCCGAGCGCTCGGCGGTTCGTTGTTCCTGATCGGCGCGCTGCTCATGGCCTACAATGTGTGGCGAACGATCTATCCGGGCGTAGTGCTCGAGCCGGCCGTCAGCCTGGCGCCGGCCGAGTAGGGGGGATCGCTCATGTCGACGTCACTGTGGCAAAAGCACTGGATCCTCGAGCGCAACTCGATCTTCCTTCTGATCGGCATATTGATCGTGATCGCGATCGGCGGCCTGGTCGAAATCGTGCCGCTTTTTTACCTCCGCAGCACGATCGAAACCGCCGACGGCATGCGGCCGTACACGCCGCTCGAATTGGCCGGCCGCAACATCTATGTCAGCGAAGGCTGTTATCTGTGCCATTCGCAGATGATCCGCGCGCTGCGCGACGAGGTCGAACGCTACGGTCATTATTCGCTTGCCGCCGAGAGCATGTACGACCACCCGTTCCAGTGGGGTTCGAAGCGCAATGGGCCCGATCTCGCGCGCGTCGGCGCCAAATATTCCGACGATTGGCATCGCGACCACCTGCAGGATCCGCGCTCGGTGGTGCCGGGCTCGATCATGCCGGCCTATCCCTGGCTGTTCACCACCGATCTCGATTACACGCACATCGCCGAAGACATGAAAGTGCAGGCGCTGCTCGGCGTGCCCTACACCGACGACATGATCGCCAATGCGGTCGCCGACCTGCGGACCCAGGCGACGGCAGATGCGCCGGATGCCGCCGCGCTCGCACAACGCTATCCGAAGGCGCAGGCGCGCAATTTCGGCGGCGAGCCCGGCCGTATCACCGAGGCCGACGCATTGATCGCGTATCTGCAAATGCTCGGCACGCTGGTTGACTTCAAGCTCTACGACGACAAAGCCAACGTGCGCTGAGGAGATAACCATGTCCACTTACGAATTTTTCTCGCACTTCGCGCAGATCTGGGGTCTCGTCTATTTCATGGCGATCTTCGTCGCGGTTCTCGCCTACGCGCTGTGGCCGTCGCGGCAAAAGCAGTTCGACGAATTGGCGCGCGTGCCGCTGCGGGAGGACTGACGTGAGCGAACACGCCGAGCACGCTCACAAGCCGCCGCCGCAGATCGCGACCACCGGTCACGAATGGGACGGCATCCACGAACTGAACACGCCGCTGCCGCGGTGGTGGCTGTGGCTGTTCTACGCGACCATCATCTGGGCCGTCGGCTATTGGATCGTCTATCCATCCTGGCCGCTGTTGACCTCCTATAGCAAAGGCGTTTTTGGCTGGCACGCGCGCAGTGCCGTAGTCAGCGATCTCGCCGCGCTTCGGGCGCAGCGCGGCCCGATGGTGGCGCAACTTGAGGCAACGCCGCTCGGCGACATCGAGGCGACGCCGCAATTGCTCGACTTTGCCCGCGCGCTTGGCCGCGCCGCCTTCGCCGACAATTGCGCGCCGTGTCATGGCGCCGGCGGCGGCGGCGCCAGAGGTTACCCCAATCTCACCGACGACGACTGGCTGTGGGGCGGCACGCTCGCCGACATCGAACAGACCATTCGCCACGGCGTGCGCTCCACCGACGACAAAGGCCATCAAGGTTCGATGCCGGCCTTCGGCCGCGACGGCATGCTCAAGCGCGACGACATTGTTGCCGCCGCCGAATACGTGCGCTCATTGTCGGGCTTCTCGACGACGCCCGGCGCCGACCTTGGGCGCGGCGCAAAAATCTTCGCCGACAACTGCGCGGTCTGTCATGGGCCGGAGGGCAAGGGCAACCGTGCGCTCGGCGCGCCCAATCTGACCGACAAGATCTGGCTATACGGACCGGACACCAAGACCATCATCGACGGCATCTGGAACGGCCATGGCGGCGTGATGCCGGCCTGGGGCGCAAAGCTCGACGACGTCACGATCAAGGCGCTGACGGTTTACGTGCACACGTTCGGCGGCGGGGAGAAGTGACGGATGTGCCCCGGCTGCGACACCGCGCTCTCAATGACGGCCGCGACCCCGTCGCAGCAGGGGTTTTCGCCGCTCACGAAGCTCGTCGAAGAGGCGAAGCGGATGGTCGATAGCGCGCCTGCGCCGCATCCTGATGAGCCCGACGATGACGACGGCCCGCTTTATGCGGCGCGCCGGAAAATCTATCCACAGCACGTCACAGGAACCTACCGCAGGATCAAATGGGCGGTACTGCTCGTCACGCTCGGCATCTATTATCTGCTGCCGTTCGTGCGTTGGGATCGCGGGCCGAACGCGCCGGACCAGGCGGTGCTGATCGATTTCCCGGCGCGACGCTTTTATTTCTTCTTCATCGAGATTTGGCCGCAGGAGGTCTACTACCTCACCGGGCTGCTCATTCTCGCGGCCATGGCCTTGTTCCTGATGAACGCCGTCGCCGGCCGGGTGTGGTGCGGCTATCTCTGCCCGCAAACCGTATGGACCGATCTTTTCCTCGCCATCGAGCGGTGGACCGAAGGCGACCGCCGCGAGCACCTCCTGCGCGACCGCCAGCCGTGGTCGTTCGACCGGCTGGCGCGCGCCGGCCTGAAACATTTCTTGTGGCTGATGGTGGCGTGGTGGACAGGTGGCGCCTGGGTACTCTATTTCGCCGATGCGCCAACCCTGGTCAGAGAGCTAGCGACGTTCCAGGCGCCGCTTGCCGCCTATGTTTTCATCGCCATGCTTACGTTCACGACTTACGCGCTCGCCGGTTGGATGCGCGAGCAGGTTTGCGTCTACATGTGTCCATGGCCGCGCATTCAGGCGGCATTGACCGACGAGTATGCGCTCAACGTCACCTATCGTTACGACCGCGGCGAACCGCGCGCTTCGCTGAAGAAGGCGGCGGCACTGCACGAGCACGGCCAGCCGGCAGGCGATTGCATCGATTGCCTGCAATGCGTCTATGTCTGTCCGACCGGCGTCGATATCCGCGGCGGCCCCAATCTCGGCTGCATCCAATGCGGCCTGTGCATCGATGCCTGCGACGCGGTGATGGCCAAAATCGGCCGGCCGGCGCGCCTGATCGCCTACGACACCGACATCAACATCAAGCGGCGTTTGCAGGGCCAGCAACCGTTCTACCGGATCGTGCGCAGCCGCACGGTGCTTTACGCCGTCGTCATCGCGCTGGTCGGCGTCGTGATGATGTACGCGCTGACGACGCGGCGGCATGAAGCGGTCAGCGTCCTTCACGACCGCAATCCGGTGTTCGTGCGCCTTACCGACGGCGCGGTGCGCAACGCCTATACGGTCCGCATCCTCAACAAGAATCTCGAAACGCAAAGCTTCGTTCTGAAAATATCGGGTCTTGCCGAAGCCGAGGTTACGGTCATCGGCGGCGAGGCGCGCCGCGGCGGCGATCCGGTGATCGATGTCGGGCCGGATCAGAGCCGCGAGGTGCGCGTGCTGGTCACCACGCATCAGGAACTCGGCGCGGATGCTTCGCTGCCTCTGACCTTCACCATCGTTCCCGACGGCGGCGGCGCCTCCGTCAGCGCCGCCGATCATTTCCTCGGACCGTGAGGCGTGCCGATGCGCGACCTGCACATGCAATACGACGACAATGAAGCGGCGCCGCCGCGGCGGCTCACCGGGCGGATGGTGCTGCTCTGCCTCGTCGGTTTCTTCGGCGTCGTGTTCGGCGTGAACGGCATTTTGGTGCACGAAGCGTTGTCCACCTTCGGCGGTGTCGAAACCGACAGCGCCTACCAGGCCGGGCGAATGTTCGAACAGGACGTCGCCATGGCCAAGGCGCAGGATGCACGCCAGTGGCGTGTCGAAGCCAAAGTGACGCCGATGCCGGGCGGCGCCAAGCGGGTCGATGTCGTGGCGCGCGATGCGTTGGGCCAGCCGCTCAACGGCATGACGCTCTCGGCCGTGTTCGAGCGCCCGATCGATCGGCGGCTGGATCGCGGCATCACGGTCACCGAGGATGCGCCGGGGCGGTTTCACGGCAGCGCCGAGATTGCCTCGGGTCAATGGGATCTGGTCATCGAACTGTCGCGCCAGGGCGATCGATTGTTCCGTTCGCGCAATCGCGTCGTTTTGAAGTGAAGCATGAACACAGGCCTTGAATATGGGCGAGATCGTCGACTTCTCGACCTTCGTTGAACGCAAGACCGACGGCACTGCGCACATGACGCTGGCCGTCGAAGGCGTCGGCTGCGCCGGCTGTATCCGCAAGATCGAAAGTGGACTTAACAAGCTGCCGGGCGTTGTCGATGCACGGCTGAACTTCACGCAACGCCGGCTCGCCGTCGACTGGCGCGACGGCGAGATCGATGCCGCGCGCATCGTCAAGGCGCTGGAAGGGATCGGCTACCGCGCCCATCCGTTCGCGCCCGAACGCGCCGAAGCCGACGAGACCCGCCAGGCCAAATGGCTGTTGAAATGCCTCGCCGTCGCCGGCTTCGCCGCGATGAACGTCATGCTGCTGTCGATCTCGGTCTGGTCGGGCAATGTCTCCGACATGACGCCGGAGACGCGCGACCTGTTTCACTGGCTGTCGGCGCTGATCGCGCTGCCGGCCGCGGCTTACGCCGGCCAGCCGTTCTTTCAGAGCGCGCTGCGGGCGCTGCGCGCCCGCCATACCAACATGGACGTGCCGATCACGATCGGCGTGGTGTTGGCGCTCGGCCTATCGGTCTACGAAACCGCGACGCATGCCGACCACGTCTACTTCGATTCCGCGATCATGCTCCTGTTCTTCCTGTTGTGCGGGCGCTACCTCGAACAGGCAATGCGGCGAAAGACGCGGCTGTTCGCCGGCAATCTCGCTTCGCACAAAGCGGAGTTCGCGCACCGGCTCGACGGCAAAGGCGAATTGACCCACGTGCCCGTTGCCGCATTGCAGCCCAACGATCAGGTGCTGGTCCGGCCCGGCGAAGTCGTTCCGGCCGACGGCACCATCGTCGACGGCGCGTCGGCAATCGATGAGAGCCTGGTGACCGGCGAGACCACGCCCCGTGCCGTCGCAGCGGGCGCGAAAGTCTATGCCGGCAGCATCAATTTCTCCGGCGCGCTCACCCTGCAAGTCAGTGCCGCCGGATCGGGGACGCTGGTCGATGAGATCGAGCGATTGTTGCAGAAGGCGATCGAAGCCAAGTCGCGCACCGTGCGGCTCGCCGATCGCGCGGCGCGTCTCTATGCGCCCGTCGTGCATGCAACGGCGGCGCTTACGGCGATCGGTTGGCTGATCGCTGGCGCGTCGTTTCACGATTCGATAGTTATCGCCATCGCCGTGCTCATTATCACCTGCCCCTGTGCGCTGGCGCTCGCCGTTCCGGTGGTGCAGGTGGTCGCGGCCGGGCAATTGTTCCGGTCGTCGGTGATCCTCAATAGCGGCGACGCCATCGAGCGGCTCGCCGAAGTGGATACGGTTATTTTCGACAAGACCGGCACGCTGACGCTGCCCGATCCCGAGGTCGACGCGGCGTCGATCGATCCCGCGATGCTGGAACGCGCCGCAAGGCTGGCGCTGTCGAGCCATCATCCGTTGGCTGTCGCGCTGGCACGCCGGGCGCGCGAGCGCGCGCCTTATCCGGGGGCGGTCGAAGAACCGGGGCAGGGCGTCCGCGCGGGAATTGACGGGCAAGCGGCGCGTCTTGGCAGCGCGAGTTTTTGTCGAACCGCGACGGGGGACGCCGCGGCGCATGAGAGCGACGCCTCCTTCATTTTCTTTGCACGAGGCGGCGAGACCCTGCGCATCCCGATCCGCCAAAGCCTGCGGCCCGATGCCGTCGCGGTGACGCAAGCGCTGGCGGCGCGCGGTCTCGACCTCATCATTCTGTCGGGCGACCGGCCGGAAGCGGTCGGTCCGGTGGCGAGCCGGCTCGGCATCGGACAATGGCGCGCCAGTCTGACGCCCGCGGAAAAAATCGAGGCGATCGAGCGACTGAAATCGCAAGGCCATCGTGTGCTGATGGTCGGTGACGGATTGAACGACGCGCCGGCGCTCGCCGCCGCCCATGTGTCGCTATCGCCGATCACCGCCGCGCATCTGACTCAGGCCCAGGCGGACGCGGTATTTCTTGGCGACCGTCTCGCGCCGGTTCTCCGCGCCATTGCGGTAGCGCGGCGGGCCCGTTGGCTGATGAAGCAGAACCTGGCGCTCACCGTGATCTACAATGCATTGGCGGTCCCCATCGCGATCGCGGGCCTGGTCACGCCCCTGATCGCGGCCATCGCCATGTCGGGCTCCTCGATCCTGGTGACCCTGAACGCATTGCGGGCGCGACTGCCGATACGCGGAGCGGAAATCGGCGAAATGCCGATGCCGGCGATGTCCGTGCCCATGGTGGAGCCGGAGGCACAAACGCGCGGGCCGGTCGCGCCCACCGCCATGGAGCTAGTGTCGTGAACGTCCTGCTCTACCTCGTGCCGCTTGCGCTCATGCTTGGTCTCACCGGGCTGATCGCCTTTCTATGGACGCTCAAAAGCGGCCAATATGACGATCTCGACGGCGCCGCGCTCCGCATCCTGCCCGACGATGACATCGGCCGGACGAACGAGGGCGCATAGGTCTATGTTTGGAGCAGCAGCCGGCGCGCTTGCTCGATGGTCGTGCGCGCATAGTCCGCAAGCTGCTCGTCCGACGCATTGCTGATCGGATGGCCGATCACTGCGAACTTGTAATCCGGCATGCCGAGCACCCGGCACATCATCTCAGCGGCGCTGACGAAGCGCGTCGTCATGACCCCTAAAGCGGGGACGCCTTGCCGTTCTGCCGTGATGGAGTCGTGCAGACTGCACGATGAGCAGCTGCCTCAATCGCCGACGCCGGTGACGACGGCCTGCCAGTTTTTGATCTCGTCGACGATATGCGCGTCGGCCGGCGCGCTGTAGTTCGTCTTCCTGCGAAAGACAATATCGGCGACGCCGAATTCTTCGCGCAGCATGCGGTCAAGATGGGCAAAATAGCCCGCCGTGCCCTCTTTGCCGTTGGAGATGAAGCCGATGGTCTTACCCTTGAGCGAAGCCGGGCGCGGCGCCGGCTTGCCACCAACCAGCTTCCGTTCATTCGTCGGATCGAATACGCGAAGAATCATAGGCTTTGCTCCGCTTACACTCTAGCCTTTTGGCGGCTCGCAATCGACGCAGGCACCGATCGCCGCCGTGACCGCTTTGGTCTTGTTGCCGAACCACGGCGCGATGACGGCGCCAAAACCACCGGCCGGGCCGCCGGCCGCGACGACGAGGAGATGATCCGGCGAAGCGAGCGCGGCGTGAACCGTCTCGCCGCGGTCGCGCACCACCGCGCCTTTGCCGACGTCGGTCCATTCGGCGCGGCGGATGCGGGCGCGTTCGTAGATGAATTCGGCGATGTCGCGCTTGCTCCAGCCGGCGTCCTGGATGTGATCGCGCAATTGCTTCGGAATGATGATGGCATAATTGCCGCCGTAGATCGAATAGTGCCGCTGGTTGGCGCGCATCTCGGCGGCGAAGGTTTCAAGAATCTCGCGCGGATCCTTGGTCCATTCGTTCATGATCTGGCGCGGCGCCATGGCGCCCATCACGGTGACGGCCGAGACGCCTTCCGGGATGCCGCGCACTACCGACAACGGCTGCCAGCTGGTGTCCTCTTCATCCTCGGCGATGCAGTAGGAGAACTTGCCGGGATGGCCGAGCGTTGAGCGGTCGATGCTGCCAGGACGCGCGTCGAGCAGGTTAATCAGAGCGAGCCGCAGCGCGCGGCCGATCACGGCGGTGGCGCGGTCGCTGTTGCCGAGCGTGTTGAAGGTGGCGTTCGCGCCGATTTCGCGGCGGATCGGCCCATTGATGATGACCAGGACGGCGGCGCCTCCGGTGCTCGACGTCACGCCATGCATCAAAAATTCTTCTTTCATCATCGCCTGCCAGGCGGTGGCGACGACGGGGAAATGCATGGGCAGGCAGCCGGCCATCACCGCGTTGATGGCGAGCTTTTCCGCGGTGATTGGTTGCTCGCGCACCGGCTCGATACCGATGAGCATGTCCGGCGGCATCAGCGCCCATTCCAGGCAGGCGGCGACCGCATCTTCGGTCGGCGGCACCACGGGCAAGCCGTCGGTCCAGCCGTTCGAGTGAAAAAACTCCTGCGCCGCGGCGAAATCGTCGACGTCGTAGACTTTAGAGGTCAGCGCAGTTGTCATCGCTCGCCGCTTTCCATCGCCGCAATCCCAATCATGGGATGAGTTTGGAGAGGATGATATAGGACAAACTTGACGGGGACTATGTTAGATGGTGCGAGGCAGACGCTCAACGCACCGGCATCAGACGCGATGAAGCGGGCTCAAAGCGCGTCACCGCAACCGTGGGATTTTTCGGCCGGCGTGGCAAAACGGCCCTTGCGATTGGGCGGCAGCCGGGCCAAATGAGGGCCGGTGAGGCCATTCAAGCGCATGCCAAAAGTCTTGCGAAAAACCGTCAAAAAATCGAAAGCGGGCACCACGCGTCTCGGCGCGTTGCCGGAATGGGACCTCAGCGCGCTTTACCGCGGTCTCGCCGATCCGGCCATCAAGCACGATCTCGATCGCACCGATGCCGACTGCCTAGCCTTCGAGCAAGATTACAAGGGCAAGCTCGCCGCCGCGCCGCAGGGCGGCTCAGCGCTCGGTGAAGCGGTGCGACGCTACGAGGCAATCAGCGATCGCATGGGCCGGCTCGGCTCCTATGCCGTTCTCATCCATGAGGGCGATACGGTCGATCCGGCGCGCAACAAGTTTTATGGCGACATGCAGGAGCGGATGACCGCAGCCTCGACGCACCTGCTGTTCTTCGAGCTCGAACTCAACCGCATCGACGACGCGCAGCTCGAGTCGGCGCTGGCCGATCCCGCGCTCGGCCATTACCGGCCGTGGCTCGAGGACGTGCGCCGCTATCGGCCGTACCAGCTCGAAGATCGCGTCGAGCAGCTGTTTCACGAAAAATCGATGACGGCGTACGCGGCGTGGAACCGTCAGTTCGACGCCACCATCGCCAATCTGCGCTTCAAGGTGTCGGGCAAGACGCTGGCCATCGAGCCGACGCTGAATTTCTTGCAGGACCGCGACGGCAAAAAACGCAAAAGCGCGGCACAGGCCCTCGCGCACACCTTCAAGGGCAACGTGGCGCAGTTCGCGCTGATCCTGAACACGCTCGCCAAGGACAAGGAAATCTCCGACCGCTGGCGCGGATTCACCGACATCGCCGACGAGCGGCATCTGTCGAACCGGGTCGAGCGCGAGGTGGTCGACGCGCTGGTCACGGCGGTGCGCGCCGCCTATCCAAGTCTGTCGCACCGCTATTACGCGCTCAAGGCCAAATGGTTCGGCAAGAAGCGGCTGCCGCAATGGGACCGCAACGCGCCGCTGCCGCAAGCCGTCACCCGCACCATCGGCTGGACCGAGGCCATGGATACGGTGCTCACCGCCTATGGCGCGTTCTCGCCGAAAATGGCGACCATTGCCGAGCGGTTTTTTGCCGAGCGCTGGATCGACGCGCCGGTGCGGCCAGGCAAGGCGCCGGGCGCCTTCTCGCACGCGACGACGCCATCGGCGCATCCTTTCGTGCTGCTCAACTACCAGGGCAAGCCGCGCGACGTGATGACGCTGGCGCACGAGCTCGGCCACGGCGTGCATCAGGTGCTGGCGGCGCCGAACGGCGCCCTGATGGCGCCGACGCCGCTGACGCTCGCCGAGACCGCGAGCGTGTTCGGCGAGATGCTGACGTTCAAAAAACTGCTCGCCGGCACGCGCGACGGCAAAGAACGCAAGGCCATGCTCGCCGCCAAGGTCGAGGACATGATCAACACCGTGGCGCGGCAAATCGCCTTCTATACGTTTGAGCGCGCCGTCCACACCGAGCGCAAGAGCGGCGAATTGACCGCCGAGCGCATCGGAGAATTGTGGCTCGACGTGCAGCGCGAGAGCCTCGGTCCGGCCATCGAGCTTAAACCCGGCTATGAGACGTTCTGGGTCTACATTCCGCATTTCATACACACGCCGTTCTACGTTTACGCTTATGCGTTCGGCGATTGCCTGGTGAACTCGCTCTACGCCGTCTACGAGCGTGCCAATGAAGGCTTTGTCGAACGCTATCTCGCTATGCTGTCAGCCGGCGGCACAAAACCCTATGCCGAGCTGCTCGCGCCGTTCGGACTGAATGCGCGCGATCCTACATTCTGGCAGGGCGGGCTGGGCGTGATCGAGCGGATGATTGCGGAGCTGGAAAGCTTGGGTTGACCGGGCCCGGTCTTTCGTTTCCCGTAGGCATAATGCCGAAATCAGAGAAACCCGACCGCGAGAAGAACCGTCTGTCTGCCCGTGCTGCGCGTTATGCGCGGGTCGGCGCCAATGTCGGCGGCGTGGCGGCGCGCTATGCCGGCCGGCGGTTGCTCGGCGGCACGCCGGATCGCGCCGGAGACGCAAGTGCGCTGTCCTCGGCACTGGGACGGCTCAAAGGCCCGCTGATGAAGGTCGCCCAGCTGATGGCGACCATTCCCGATCTGCTGCCGCCGGAATACGCCGCCGAACTGCAGAAGCTGCAGAGCGAAGCGCCGCCCATGGGCTGGGCCTTCGTCAAGCGCCGCATGATGGCCGAGCTCGGCGCCGACTGGGAGAAGAGGTTTGCAAGTTTTGAGCATCATCCGGCCGCCGCCGCCTCGCTCGGCCAGGTGCATCGCGCCCGCTCGCTCGACGGCGCGATGCTGGCCTGCAAGCTGCAATATCCCGACATGCAGTCCGCGGTCGAAGCCGATTTGCAGCAGCTGCAATGGCTGCTCGCCATCCGCCGGCGGCTCGATGCGGCCATCGACACCAGCGAAATCGGCAAGGAAATCGGCGCGCGGGTGCGCGAGGAATTGGATTACCGCCGCGAGGCCAAACACGTCGCGCTCTACCGCGCCATGCTCGCCGATGTCGACATTGTCCGCGTGCCGCGCGCCTGGCCGGAATTGTCAACCGGACGGCTGCTCACGCTCGATTGGCTCGACGGCAGCAAAATGCTGACCCATAGAAACGATCCGCTCGAAATTCGCAACGCGCTGGCGACCGCCATGTTCACGGCATGGTGGTTTCCGTTCAGCCGTTTCGGCGTGATCCACGGCGACCCGCATCTCGGCAATTACACGGTATTCGCGCGCGATGGCGCGCCCGCCGGCATCAACCTGCTCGATTACGGCTGCATCCGCATCTTCCCGCCGAAATTCGTGCGCGGTGTCGTCGATCTCTATCATGGACTGTTGCGCGGCGACGACGATCTGGTCGTGCACGCCTACGAGACGTGGGGTTTTCGCAAGCTGTCGCGCGATCTCATCGACACGCTCAACATCTGGGCGCGCTTCATCTATGCGCCGCTGCTCGACGATCGCGTGCGCACGATCGCCGATGGGGTGAAGCCGTCGGAGTACGGCCGGCGCGAAGCGTTTCGCGTGCACCAAGCGCTCAAGCAGAAAGGCCCGGTGACGGTGCCGCGCGAATTCGTGTTCATGGACCGCGCCGCGATCGGATTGGGCGCCGTGTTCCTGCACCTGCGCGCCGAGCTGAATTTTTACCGGCTGTTCAACGAGGCGATCGAGCGCTTTTCGATGGACCGTGTCGCCAAGCGCCAGGCCGACGCGCTCGCCGCGGCCGGCTTGGCGGAAACGCACTAGCAGCAATCGCAGTCGACGCCTTCGAGCGCAATCAGCGCATTCTTCATGAAGGCCGGCGGCAGGTCGTCCTCGACTACGTCGGCGAGTGGCTTGAAGATCTTGAAGTGATGTCGCCCCGCGGGCGTCCAGAACACCAGGTGCGTTTCGATCGGCGGGCAGCCGGGCACGCCGCAGGCCACCTCCGACACCATCACGGTCTCGTCGTCAGTGAGAGCAAAGCGCGTCCGCGTCCAGTCGCGCACCCGATCGACCGCGGCGTCATGGCCCGGGCTCAGTTTTCGTGAGCGCATCAAGTCGAACGGGGCGGCCATCGTACCTATATCCTTGAAGCCACGAGGGCTTGCGGATCGCGGAAGCGTGACACTAGAGTGCATTTATACGATCAAGAAGACCAACAAGGAGTGATTTTCTGTGGCTGAAAAAGTACTGGCGGCGGTGCGCACCGGGCCGAGTCGGACCGAAATCCGCGAATATCCGATGCCCGACGTCCCGGAAGACGCCGCGCTGATGAAAATGGAGGTTGGCGGCATCTGCGGCACCGACGTCAAGCTCTACAAGCATCCGCCGAACAACAAGCCCACCATCATGGGCCACGAGAATATCGGCTATATCGCAAAGGCCGGCCGCGAGTTCACGCTTCGCAAAGGATTTAAAGAGGGAGACCTCGTCTTTGTCGAGCACTACGTGTCATGCGGCAAGTGCGAATGGTGCCACGCCGGTCAGTATCGCCATTGCGAGAACACCAACTGGCGCACCAATCCCGACGCTATCCGCTACGGCTATACGTCGGACGAAAAGCCGCCGCACCTTTGGGGCGGCTTCGCGCAGTACATGTACCTGCCGTGGAACGCCGTGGTGCACCACGTGCCGAAGGGCGTGACGCCCGAGCTTGCCGGTCTGGTCACGCCGATGGCGAATGGCGTCGAGTGGTCGCTGTTCGACGGCGGCGTTGGCTATAACTCCACCGTGCTGATCCAGGGCCCCGGCCAGCAGGGCCTGTCGCAGACCGTGATCTGCAAGCAAGCCGGCGCCTCACTGATCATCGTCACCGGCACGTCGAAGGACAAAGCGCGCATCGAAGTTGCCAAGAAGCTCGGTGCCGACTACGTCATCGACGTGCAGAAGGAAGACCCGCTGGCCCGCATCATGGAAATCACCGGCGGCAAGGGCGTCGACGTCGCCCTCGACTGCACCGCCGGCGCCGGAACCATTCCCATTTTGCTCGGCATCGAGGCGCTCAAGCGCAAGGGTGGGGTCATCGTTGCGCAAGGGGAAATGGCGCAATTCCCGAATTTTCCGCTGGAAAAATTCACGGTGAAGTTCATCACCATGAAGAGCGCGCGCGGCCACAGCTACAAGGCCTGCGAGCTGGCGCTGGCGCAACTTGCTTCGAAGCGTTTTCCGCTGGAGTTGGTCACCACCCACCGCTTCGGCCTCAACGACGTCGACCGCGCCATCAAATCGGTGGGCGGGGAGGGCGTGCCGGATGTGATCCACGCTTCGCTGATGCCGTGGTTGTGAGGGCATCAATTTCGCAGGCCGCAAGCGCGGCCGTGTGTTACGCTCCCGTGCCGGCGGGACTACAAATTTGTCATCGAGGAGATGCAAATGACCGCGATGCGTAATGTTCACCGATGGCTCGTTGCCGTCTTCGCTCTTGTGTCGGCACTCGGCTTCGCCGGGCGCATCCAGGCGCAGGAGCTGACCATCGGCACCATCGGCGCCTCGAGCGACGCGCCGCTCTTCATCGCCGACGCGATGGGGTACTACGCCGAGCAGGGGCTGAAGGTGAAATTCGTGCGCTTTGATTCGGCGGCGAAGATGATTCCGTCGCTCGGCTCCGGCGAAGTCGATGTCGGGAGCGGCGCCACCTCGGCGGGACTTTACAACGCGGTCAAGCGCGGCATCGGCATCAAGATCGTGTCCGACAAGGCGCGCAACGCCAAGGGCTATGGCTTTCAGGCGATCATGGTGCGCAGCGACCTCATGGACAGCGGCGCGGTGAAGAGCCTGAAGGACTTCAAGGGTCTTAAAGTGGCGATGTCGGCCAATGGCAACAGCGAGAACGCGTTCATGAATTACGCGCTGACGCAGAACGGCCTGACCTACGCCGATATCGATCCGGTCTTCCTCGGCTTTCCCGAGCACATCCCCGCCTTCGCCAACAAGGCGATCGACGCCAGCCTTACCGTGGAGCCCACAGTGTCAAAACTGCTGTCGCTGGGCTCGGCGAAGAAGCTGGTCGGTGCCGACGACGTGTTCCCCGATTATCAGACGGCGGTGGTGTTCTACGGTCCGAAATTCATCCAGGATCAGCCCGACAATGCCAAGAAATTCATGGTGGCGCTGGTCAAGGCCATGCGCTTCTACAACGACGCGCTCAAAGACGGGCATATCGCCGGCCCCAATGCCGACCAAGTGATCAAAATCCTCACCGAATATTCCTTCATCAAGGACCCGGCGGTGCACCGCGCCATCGTCTCGCAAGCGGTCGATCCGGACGGCAAGCTCGACATGCCGTCGCTGCAGATGGCGTGGCAGTTCTTCGTCGACACCAAGCAGATCGACGGCTCGGTGAAGGTCGATGACGTGGTCGATCTCAGCTACGTCCATGAGGCGTCGCAGAAGCTCGGGCCCTATGTGAAGAAGACGGCGACGCAGTAAGGCCGCAAGCGTGGGCGAGGGCGCGGCATTGACGATGGATCAGGTTTTCGTTTCAGGCGGGACGGCGGACGCGGTCCCGATCTGGTTCGTTACGGCGGCGACCTACGCGGATGTGCGCGCTCGCCTCGATGCGGAGGCGCGAGCCTTTGCCGATGCGGCGGGTTTCGAACCCAAGGCCGCGCGCCATCTGCTGCTGCCGGGAAAGGGCGGTCTTGGTGGCGTGCTGTTCGGCATCGAGGCAACCGACGATGTGAAGGATCTGTTCCTGCCCGGCCGGCTGCCGCAGCTGTTGCCGGACGGCGTCTATCGCTTCGCCAACGAGCCGCACGATGCCCGGCTCGCGTCGCTTGCCGTGGCGCTCGGCTCCTATCGTTTCACGCGCTACCGCAAAATGGAGGGCCACCAGGTCAAGCTCGAACTGTCGCAAAGCCTCGATCGCGACGAGCTTGCGCACATTGCCGAAGCGGTGACGCTGGCGCGCGATCTCATCAACACGCCTGCGAACGACATGGGGCCGGCGGACCTCGAGGCGGCGGCGCGGAAGCTCGCGG